>JBGOUJ010000566.1:0-5144 GCA_041477005.1 Terriglobia bacterium
GGCCAGGTCTTTGTCGTACGCCCCACGGCAGGCGCCGGCTCCCCGCTGGACGTGCCGGGCGTGAACACTGACCTCTCTCGCCAGGAGATTGTCGGGCTGGTCCGCGAGAGCCGTCGGTCGACAGAGCGCTTCCTCAAAGAGACGAGTTCGCCCAACCGGTTGCAGCCGACCCGCAGAGGGCGTGGGAGGCTGAACCGGAGTCGTTAACCTGCCGTATCGGCGTGTACGCTGGAATTGAGAAATTGAGAAACGGAGGAATTGAGAAATGAAAACGCGTAGACCAGGGCGTGCCGGGTTGCGGTGTTTTCATTCCTCCATTCCTCAATTCCTCAATTCTGACCCGCCTGAGCGTGCGCCCTCCTCCGTCCAGGGGTAACACTCACCGAAGCAATGGGAACGCCTTCCTCGTCCTCGTCACTGCGTGTGGCGAGGCTACTTGTTCTTCGCCAGTGCAGCGTCAGGCGAGATTTCCTTCCCGTTCGCGTCCACGTAGTGGATATCGAAAGCCCCGTCGGAATAGACAAAAGCCGAGCAGGCCGAAGTGCACGTGAACTGATGAGCGTGTTTGCTCGGCATCATGGCGTAACCGCCCGAACCGAGGGTCGCGCTGCTGCCGCCCTTCATTTCCACCTTCGCCGAGCCGCTCACGATCATGACGTGTTCGGTCGGTGTGTGCCAGTGCCAAGGGATCACGCAGCCGGCTGTGCCCTTGAAAACGATCACCGACGGGCCTTTGGAAGGGTCCCCGCTTTCCACCGCCATGGTGATGCACGCCGGTAGCCCTGCCATTGGAGCGAGCTTGTTCTCCGATAGCTTGCGGAGCACACCCATCTCTTCGGCATGGGCGATTGACAGACACGCGACTATCACTGCAGCGAATCTCATAGCATCCCTCCTGCGGAGATATCTCTTCCCAAGTATACCCCGGGCGACGGCCTACTTCCAGGTCGTCGGCGACCCGGAAGTTGATACCTCAGTAAGGTGAAGGTATTCCCTAAAACAAGAGCGCTGAACCTCGCGAACGTGGGAAACTCAACGACTATGGACCGCACACTGCTCGCAAGACGTTCGTTCCTCGCGCTTCCGCTTGTCCTGGCCGCCCTTGCGCCCTCGCTGCACGCCGAGAAAACCGTAACGTATTTCCCTCCGGCCGGTAAATGGCAGAAGAAATCGCCCGCCGAACTTGGGCTGGACGCCGCCAAGCTCCAGCAGGCGATCGAGTACGCGCGAGCCAGCGGCAGCAACTGGAACTTCGAGAAGGATCAGATCCGCACGTTCGGCGCGGCGCTCGGGCCATTGCCGAAGCAGCGCGCGGCGACCAACGGCATCCTCCTCCGTCACGGCTACATTGTCGCGGAGTTCGGCGATACGAAAGCAAATGATCCGGTCTACAGCGTCGCTAAAAGCTTTCTTTCGACCGTGTGCAGCCTTGCCGTCGAGCGCGGCCTCATCCAGGATGTCAACGATCCTGTCGCGAAGTTCATCCGCGACGGCGGCTACGATTCGCCGCACAACGCCAAGATCACCTGGAAGCACCACCTCCAGCAGACCAGCGAATGGGAAGGCACGCTCTGGGGTAAGAACGCCGATTTTGTCGGCGTCGAGCAGTTCGGCAACGGCCAGCGCAAGCCACGTGCGATTCAAGAACCGGGCTCGTTCTATGAGTACAACGACGTCCGCATTAACCGGTTTTCCCTGTCGCTGCTGCGTCTGTTCGGCAAGGGCCTTCCCGAGGTTCTCAAGACCAGCATCATGGAGCCGATCGGCGCGTCGCAGGACTGGCGGTGGGTGGGCTATAACAATTCGAACGTCGAGATCGGCGGGCGTCAGATCGGATCCGTCAGCGGCGGCACGCGCTGGGGCGGCGGCTTGTGGATCAACTCAGAGGACCTGGCGCGCTTCGGCCTGCTGATCCTCAACCATGGCAAGTGGGGCCAGCGCCAGCTCGTTTCCGAAAAATGGTTAAACGACGCCGTCGCACCGAGCGAGCACGGCCCCGACTACGGCTACCTCTGGTGGCTGAATACAAAGAAGCAGCACTGGCCGAGCGGGCCGGCCTCGAGCTTCGCTGCCCTGGGGAACGGCTCGAACACCATCTGGATCGACCCCGAGCACGACATCGTGTTCGTCTGGCACTGGCATCAGAATCAGGCAATGGACGGCATGGTCCAGCGGATCATGGCGGCGGTCAGACAGGAATTGAGGAATTGAGGAATTGAGAAAGGGAGGAATTGAGAAAGGAAAACTCGTAGACGAGTGCGCGGCCGGGGTGTCGAGGAATTGAGGAATCGAGAAAGGGAGGAATTGAGAAATGAAAACGCGCGCCGGGGTGGGTTGTTTTCATTCCTCCATTCCTCAATTTCTCAATTTCTCAGATCCGGTCAGTAGGGCCCGGACGGGGGTGTCAAGCCGTCCTCATTAGGTCGTTTCCCGTCCACAACAGCGTGCACCCTCCTGCGTCCGCCGGTAACACTCACGGAAGCAATGGGAACGCCCTCCTCGTCCTCGTCGAGCGTATCAATGAGGAAAAACGTAAACTCGCCGCATCTGTCAGAGCCGAGGCCCAAGCCTAGGGATTGCTCGAGTTCCTGTTCGGTGGGGTCCGATAGTGTGCCAGCATCACACTCGATGGAGCCCGTTTCGGGTACTGCGCGCCGCCACACGAACGCAATTTCCTTCCCTGCAGCCAAAGCGTTTTTGACTTCAACAAAACGATTGTCGATCAAAATCGGCTGGTTCGAGCTTGCAGTGCCTATACGAACGATTGCCCGATCAGCCAGGGTATTAAGCGAGTACACGGTGAAGTGGTCACCGGGCCGGCTCCTGACGAGTTCCTGATGATACGACTCGTAGTCGGTGAAAGTGAACATAGTCCCTGATCCGCCGCCAGCGTAATAGTAGTGCCAGCCAAAAATCACGCCACTGTGCGCGAACTCCTGGCGCACTCGCTCGAGGTTCTCAGGTAGCAGAAGGTTGCGATAGGGCGTACTATCCCAGGCGGTCATTGAAATATCCAATACGTTCTCCAGCCCGACGGGCTCACGGATATCTTCTGTCGCCGCACAAAGTCCAATCCATATCCGTGGAATTTCCTGGACGGGCCATTCATTGTGGAATCCTTTCTCTCAGAATGCAACGCTCCATCTCACGTCATTCATTATACTCTACCAGGAACACATGCTGGGCCGGTTGCCATTGCAGCCCGCGCGATCGGTTGGGGGACTTGCCTGTTCCTGCTGAAGTCACGCAGGGTGGCGACTCATGGCTGGACTGTTCGGGGGGCTCGGAATATTTTCTTGACAGGCCGCCCCCCATCCCCTATCTTGGAGGGGCCTGCTAAAACCGAACCTGCGTTTTCGGTAAACTGGAAGCCCGTGTAAATCGGGCACGGCCCCGCCACTGTGAGCGTGGAGGGCGGCACATGGAAGCCACTGCCTCGAAGTCCGGGGTGGGAAGGCGTGCCGGCCCGTTGAAGCGCAAGTCAGGAGACAGACCGAAGGCGCTCTCTCGGAAACTCCTACGCGGGTAGGGAGAGAGAAATGAGACACGCCTACGTGGCAGGCGGCCTGGCCGCCCTGCTGTTCGCTCTTGCGGTCCCCTTGAAAGGGGACCTTCACGGTAACGTCAAAGATTCAACCGGGGCGGTCGTGCCCAACGCCCGGGTGTATCTGCTGAAACCGCCGGCACCGGCGCAGTCCGTCAATGTCGATGTCGCCGGCGAATTCCGATTCTCCAACATCGGCTCCGGCGCTTGCACTGTTTTCGCCTCGACCGAAGGATTGAGCGGCGACAAAGTCGAGACGCCTTGCGACGGCGCTGAGGCCATCGACCTGGTTCTGCGCCCCAGCGCCCTCGCCGCGTCGCTCGTGGTCACGGCCGAGCGGGCGTCGCTGCCGCTGAGCGAGGCCGCTTCGTCGGTTTCCGTCGTCACTGCCGAGGACCTCTCGACGATCCAGGCCTTCCACCTGCTCGAAGCGTTGCGCTATCTGCCCGGCGTGGCGGTAAACCAGACCGGCCGGCTGGGCGGCGTGACCAGCGTCTTTGTGCGAGGCGCCGAATCGAGCTACAACCTGGTGACGGTGGACGGGGTCAAGGTGAACGACTTCGGCGGATCCTACAACTTCTCGAGCCTGCCCGCGGAAGTGGCCGAGCGGGTTGAGGTCGTGCGGGGGCCGCAGTCCGCCCTCTACGGGTCCTACGCCATCGGCAGCGCCGTACAGGTGGTGACTCCGAGTGGTCTCGATCGCCATGACTTTTTCGCCTCGGCCGAGGGCGGCGATTTCGGCACACGCCGTTTCACCGCCGGAGGCGGGGGCCAGATCAAGAACCTCGGGCTCTACGGATCGCTTTCGCGGCTCCAGACCGACGGCCGAGTTGCCAACGACGACAGCCGCTTCGACACCGCCCACCTGAAGGCCGACTACCTGCTGCGGCCGCAGCATCGGCTGGAGTACTCGTTCCTCACCAACTCGAACGAATCCGGCAACCCCGGGGCCTTCGGCAGCGACCCAGCCCACCGCTTCCGCGGCCTCGACCTGGTGACGCGAACGCTCGAGAATTACGACATTCACGCCTTCCGCTACGACGGCGATCTCGGCCCGCGCGTCCACGAGCGGCTGGCCGGCGCCCTCTACTCCGACCGTCTCGACTTTCACAGCTCCTTCGGCCCCTCGTTTTCCCGGCAGAGCCGCGAGGCGGTAACCTCGGAAACGACCGTCACGCTGGGCCGCCGCGACATCCTGGTCTTCGGCATGGAGTGGCACGGCGAGCGCTTCCGCAACAGCTTCCTGCAGGACGCCGCCTCGCAGCTTTTCCCGATTCGGCGCAACATCTTCGGCTGGTTTGCGGAAAATCATTTTGAATGGCGGGGCAAGCTGTTCCTCAACACCGGTCTTCGGCTGGAGTCTCTGCGGCGCGGCCCCATTCCGCCCGATGCTTTCGGCTCACGGCCGGCGCTCGCCGAGAGCACGGAGACCCAGGTTCACCCCAAGCTGAGCGCGGCTTACCTGCTGCGGCCGGCCACGCGCCTGCACGGCAGCGCCGGCACCGGCCTACGCCCGCCGACCGGCTTCGAGCTCGCCTTTACCAACAACCCCTCCTTGAAGCCCGAGCGCACCACGAGCTTTGACGCGGGAATCGAGCAA
>JBGOUJ010000567.1:0-5127 GCA_041477005.1 Terriglobia bacterium
CCCGATGTGGATTACGGTGGAGTAGGATGGCGGCTCAGGGTGGCGCGGAAGTGTCGAAGCAGGTGAGAAGCACCTGGTGAATCCGTCGATAATGGGCGTCCATCGTCAGCAGGCGCAGTCCATGCTGCATCGCACTGGCCGCGATCCAGATATCACTGGTTGCGTCATTTCCAGAGTTCCGGATCGATGATACGTTGAGAGGCTAGGTGTCGGTCGAACTCCGCGGTTTGTTCATCCGTCCAGGATCCCGCCAGCGAGTCCAGGTCGTGATGGAGCGGCCTCAGGGTCTTCGGGGGTTTGAGTAACTCCTCCTCGATCGCTCTTGAAGAGGAAGGAGATGACGTCCGTGTCAACAACGACCGGGCTCATGCAGCCCGGTCCTTCTTCTTGTGCCCCCGCCATTCGTGAAGTGCAGTGAGGAAGTCCTCGGTCGATTCATCCTCGGGCCAAAAATCCCCCAACAGCTCGTGGGCATCGCGCGGGAAAACGACTCCTTGCTCCGCCACCAGCTCTTCGAGGGTCTGATGACCAGCAGGCGCCTGCCCCTCCCCTGACGATCGGCGGTCCGCTAGATCAGCCATTTTGCTCCTATTTCAAGTCTAGCATCGAGCACCGGCAATCAAGAGCCACGTATTACCACCTATTGAAAGGAGCGCTGCCGAATGTTGGTGGCAAGCTGCTGGGCCGCGCGGGAAGGGCTACACGACAACCCTACCGGGCCGGCAGGTCTACCACGGCATAGAGGCCCATTTCGAGGATGCTGAATTCGGTGGCGCCATCCCGGACGGCGAAGTCCTCTAGCGCCGCCGAGTCGTAGCCGAAGGCGGCGATGGTCCCCTTCTGATACGTCCCGCGAATGCGGATCCGCAGGCCTTCCACTTTCTCCCCGCCGTAGTTGAGCAGGTGCAGGCGGAGGCGGGAAGCGTCGCCGGTCAGCCGGCCCAGCACGACCTCGCTGCCGTAAATGCGAAGCGAGCGCTTGTCGTCGCCGAGCCGGCGGCGAAGCTTCTGGGCGAACTCGAAGGGGTTGGCGGCCTCGGACTTGGGGTATTCCTTCGCGCCGATCTGAACGTTGAGATCGTAGCGCGGATCGGGCGCCGTCACGGGGCGGCAGAGAAGGTTCTGCCGGGCGAGCAGGTTTAGGACTTCGCCCACCAGGTCGGAGCCGTCGTCGACCACCGCGATGTTGGCCATGCCGGGCAGCGGCGGCTTCTCGATCGGCTTCAGAAAGGCCAGCATTCGGCTGTAAGCTTCGAGGTCCTGCGGGTCGATGTGCAGCCAGGCGTCGGCGTCGTAGGCGAACGCTTCGGCGGCGGCGAGCGGGGCCGAGGCGCCAGGCGGCAGATCGTAATAGTAGGTTCGGCTGCCGGGCCGGAGAAAGCGCCAACCGTTCGAATCCACCCAGGGAGACCGCGTGGCCGAGGCGACGTTGATCTCCCAGCGCACCCCCGGCGCCGCCAGTTTTTGCCTGCCACTGAGATTTGCCGGCTGATGACAGAAAGACGCCGCGGCCCATAGCGCCGCTTTCTCGGCGGGAACGTACACGCACTCGATGGCCGCGCGCTTCAAGGCCTCAACCGTCTCCGGGCCGCCGTCCCACAGCAGGCCGGGCAGCGCCGCTAGAAGCACCCAATGCATCACAGCTCGATCTTTTCTACCTTGATTTTCTTGATGTCGTACACGCCCAGGTCGAATTTGGCGGCGTACTCGATGTGGCCCGGCTCGCGGACAAAACGGTTGATGCTGGGGTCGTCGCTGTAGGGCCGGCCGGGGTCTTTGACGTTGGCCATGTTGCGGTCCCAAACCGAAATGGCGCCCTCGGCCTTTCTCTTGTTGTCGATAATGTCGAGCAGCAGCCGGTCCATGGCCACCGGGTCGGTGCCGAACATCATTTGCTTGGGGAAGAAGTGGAAGCGCGGATTCGGCGCGAAGGGGCCGCCGTGCCAGACGCCCTTCAGGCCGTCCATGATCTGCAGCACCGTTTTCGAGCGCAGCGGCTCGACGTTGGCCAGCGTGCCGATGAAGGTGAGGGTATTGGTCTTCTCGCGCTGGTGCGAGCGGGCCACGTTGGAGAAGCTGCCGTACGCGATATTCTTCAAACAGCCGGTGACGCCGGCCGCGCCGTGATCCTTCATGTTCGGCACGTTGATGATCTTGGTCAGCTTTTCCGTGATCAGCCGGTTCATGTTGGATCGCGTGTCCTGCTCGCCGAAAAAGTCCACCTCTACATAGGTATTAGGATCGTAATTCTGAATGGAGCCGCGCCTCTCCTCGGTGCCCGCGATCTGGATGCCGGGCGGCACGACGCTTTCGTACTTGGCGGCCCGCAGTTGGCCGGGGAAGCGCTCGTAGATGTAAATCTGGCTGGCGGGCAAGCCGATGGCGAGCAGGTTCTGCGCGATCTCGGCGACGATCTCGGGGCTCGACTTGATCTTCGGCGACCCCGAGCAGTTCACCTTGATGCCGACCACGTCGGAAGCCGTGAAGAAGCGGCGCCAGGCTTGGGCGGGGCTCGATTGGCCGGTGAGGGCCTGCATCCCGCGGGCCATCATTTCCTTCACGGTCGGCGCGTCGGTTTTTTCGGTGGCCGGGTCAATGGACTTTTCGGCGTGTACCGAGACGACACGGCCGGGGTAAGGCCCCGGCATGCCCGGCTGCGCCGCCGGCTTGAAAGCGGTGACTACCTTATATTTGGGCGCGTCATCGACCGGGCCCGCGAAAGCCAGGGGCGCCGTGGTCGAGAGCTGCAAAAAAGTTCGGCGTTTCATTTCTCTTTGAGGGTACCACGGCGGTCACCCTCATTATCTGGACGGTCATTCGGGTGTGCGGCACCCGGCATGAACAGTCGTCCCCGCGCGGCGCTCAGCATCGTCGTGATCGTCGTGCGGGAGTTTTGTTTGCGGGCGCGCCTGAGCGTTGAGTCGTGGCCAAACCTGAAATACGTACCGCCGCACCGGGAAAGTGGCGGTCCGTGCTTCGGATGGGGAACAATAGGAGGGTGAACACATCCACATCGTCTGATCGGGGCCTGTTCCCCGCGCCATGGATTATCGCCGGCATTGAGGGGTTTTCCACGCTCGCAGTGGAAGTGATTGCGATCCGTTTGGCCGTGCCCGTTGTCGGGTCCAGTATCACGCTCACCGGGGTCATGCTGGGTGTCGTACTTCTCGCATTGAGCGCCGGCTATTGGCGGGGTGGCGCCCTTTCCGCGCGATGGGACAAGGCGCAAACGAGAGCGGGGCTGGCGCGAAATCTGCTCTTCGCCGCTGTCCTTTATGGAGCGTTGGCGTTCCCGCTGGAAGCGACCGTGCTGGAAAAATTCCTGGACCTTGGCTTGACTCTCCCGCTGGCGATCGGTGTGACCGCTACCCTCCTCTTCCTGATCCCGATCTACCTGGCGTCGCAGACAGTACCGATGCTGGCGGAATTAACCAATACCGATGGAAAAGCGGGCAAGGCTTCCGGAAAAGTTCTGTTCTTCTCCACGGTGGGGTCGGTAGCCGGCGGGATCATGACGCCCGTTTGGCTTTTTCCCTACATCGGGGTTGTGCGATCCACGTACGTGGTCTGCGGGCTGTTGGCGGGGGCTGCCGGTGTGATGGCCATCCGTCATTTCGGCGCCGTCAAGACCTTGGGATTTGGAACGGCGGCGCTGGTTGCAATGGTTTCCGCGCACGCCCTGGCGTCACCCCGAAACGCTGTCTTTTCGTTCGACAGTGCGTATCAATCGATTCGAATCGTGGAAGAGAAGACCGACAACGGGCGCACGGAACGCGTGCTCATCATGGGCGGAGGCCGCGCTTCAGGGGTTTACGCTGACAACGGAGAGGCGTCTTTCGATTATGTGCGCGAAGCGGAGAAGGCCCTGGCGGAAACCGGCTCGGAAACTGTGCTGGTCATCGGCGCCGCCGGATTCACCTTTCCCAGGGATGCCGCGAATTTCCCGACGGTGAAACAGGTGGATGCAGTTGACGTCGATCCTGTGGTCAGGAACATCGCGGAGAGGATTTTCTTGAAGCAACGATTGCCGTCGAAGGTTCGATTCCTGCCCGCGTCGGCGCGATACGCGGTACGGAAGTTGCGAAGGGACGGCAACCACTACGGGTTCACGCTGGTGGACGCCTACTGTGGCAAGGGTATCCCGCCTGAGCTGGTGACGGTGGAGTTCTTCAGAGATATGCGGCTGGTCTCGCAGCACACGGCCGTCAACGTCCACATGGATCGCACGATGGAATCCGCTTTCGCGAAGAATGTGCTCGCGTCGTTTCGTGAAGCATTCGGAGCGGTGTGGGTGAAGGACGTAAAGCGTGGGGCTTTCGACGTCACGAACATCCTCGTGACAAGCTGGCCGGCCGACGGCTCCGTTCCGTGGAATGGTAGGGGCGACGTCTACCGGGACGATAAGAACGCTGCGGACCGGGATTATGTGGATCTGATCTGGGGCAGGGAAGAGAGCCCAGTCTAGCCCCGTTTGTCGGCCGTGGTTTTTCCCTGGGTGATGATCTCGCGGATGGCGTAAATGGGCCGGTTCTGGCTCTCGAAGTAGGTACGAATGAGCACCTCGCCGATCAGGCCCGTGCAGAGGAGCTGGATCCCGGTCAGAACCAGCATGGCGCCGGCGATCAGCAGCGGCCCGTGTTCTACCATGAGGCTGTGGCTGAACACAAACTTGTCGACCACCAGCCACGCCAGGATCACGCTGCCGAGTCCACCGCAGAGGAACCCCACCGAGCCGAAGAAGTGCATGGGCCGTGTGAAGTACTTCAGCAGGAACCGGACGGTCAGGATGTCGAACATCACGCGGAACGTCCGGCCGAGGCCGTAATGCGATTCGCCGTCGGGCCGCTCCACGTTGCGGATGGGCACCTCGGCGATCTGGGCGCCGTTCAGGCTGGCCAGCGCCGGGATGAAACGGTGCAGCTCGCCGTACAGCTTGATGGACTTGATGGTCTCGCGGCGATATGCCTTGAACGTCGTGCCGAAGTCGTGGAGAGCAACACCGGAGGCATGGCGCATCAGCCAGTTGGCAATGCGGGAAGGAATCTTGCGGGTGATGGGATTGTCCACCCGCTCGCGGCGCCAGCCGCTGGCGATGTCGTAGCCTTCGTCCAGCTTCTGGAGCAGGGC
>JBGOUJ010000568.1:0-5125 GCA_041477005.1 Terriglobia bacterium
CGATCTTCTCGAGCCGCTCGTGGTGATCGGCGCCCAGAGCGGCTTCGCGCTCCAGAATGCGCTTCTGGACGGCCAGATCCTCCATGGTCCGCATGGCATCCTCGAGCGCCGGGGGCAGGGCGCTCTGGCCCAACGCCAGGCGGGCGCAAGTGGTGTCGAGAACGCTGACCGCCTTGTCGGGCAACTGGCGGTCCGGCAGGTAGCGATGAGACAGGCGTACCGCCGCCGCGAGGCCGTCGTCGAGGATGCGCACTTTATGGTGCTTCTCGAGCGCCGGCACCACGCCGCGAAGCATCACGTTGCACTGCTCCTCGGAGGGCTCTTCGACCTTGACGAGCTGGAAGCGGCGGGCGAGCGCCGGGTCCTTCTCGAAGTATTTTTTATACTCCGACCAGGTGGTGGCGGCGACGGTGCGGAGCTCGCCGCGGGCGAGCGCCGGTTTAAGCAGGTTGGCGGCGTCGCCCTGGCCGGCCTGGCCGCCGGCGCCGATCATGGTGTGGGCTTCGTCGATGAACAGGATGATCGGCGTGGCGGAGTTCTTAACCTCGGCGATTAAACCCTTCAGCCGGTTTTCGAACTCGCCCTTGACGCCGGCGCCGGCCTGGAGCAGGGCCAGATCGAGGGTGTGGACCGCGACATTCTTTAGCACGGCCGGGACGTCGCCGTGGACGATGCGGTTGGCGAATCCCTCGACCACGGCGGTCTTGCCGACGCCCGCCTCGCCCACCAGGATCGGGTTGTTCTGGCGGCGCCGCGTGAGGATATCCACCACCTGGCGGATCTCGAAGTCGCGGGCCAGCACGGCGTCGATCTTGCCCTTCCGGGCGCTCTCGGTGAGGTTGACGGTGTACTGGTCGAGGTGTGGCGTCTTGCCGCCGGCGGCGGGACGGGGTCTCTCGGCCGCGGCTTCGGCTTCCTCGGCGGTGGCGGTGACGGCGCTTTCGCTCGAGTTGCCCACGATCTGCAGGAAGTCCTTACGCAGGCTCTCGGGCTGGACCTTCTGGAACTCGCGGCTGACCTCGCGCATGATGCGGGCCAGCTCGTCCTGCGTGGCGAGGGCGAGCACGGTGAAGCCGGTCCGGACCTGCCCGGCGCTGTAATCAATGGAGCCGATGGTCCAGGCCTCGGTCATCACCTTGAGCAGGGAGGGGCTGATCGCCGGCGTGCGGGCGTTGCCCGACTTCAGCTTGTCCAGGCTGCGGGTGACCTCGGCGGCCAGCCGGGACCGGTCCACGCCGAAGTGCTTGGCGATGGCGGCGAAGTCGCCGTCGGTCGAATCGAGCAGCTTCATCAGGTAGTGCTCGACCTCGACATCGTAGTGAGTGCGGGACAGGCACAGGCCTGCCGCGGCTTCCACCGCGTTGCGCGTGGGGTCGTTCAGCTTGCCGATCAGGGATCTCAGGTTGACGTTCATACGAAGGCTCCCAAACAGAAACCAGCCGTGGAATGAAACCACAGAGGAACACAGAGGAACACAGATGGGAAACCGACCCGGGCCCTGGCGGCGTTGGCCGTGCCGGCTGCCTCCGCCTCCCACCGTCTCCGCGTCAGCCTGCGTTCGGCTGCGGCGCGAGCCGCGCTATGTTTATCTGTGTTCATTCCTCAGTTCACGTCAGCAGCAGAACCGTATCGCCGGGGTCCCGGTCGAATACGGCGCCCGACTTCATCCAGGTAACCCAGCCCAACTGCGGCCCTCCGGCCTGTTCGGCGCCGAGCTCGCAGCGCCGCACTTCCTCGCGCTTCAAGATAAGCTGCGCCTCAAACTCCAGGCCGTCGCACGAGAAAAACGCCGCCAGCGCGCGCAGCGGCCGGTAGGCGGTTCCGGAGGGCAGAAAATCCAGGTACTGCTCTTCGGTGAGCGGGCCGAGCTTGATCCGAATGCGGCTCTGCTGGTCCCAGATTTCGTCGCCGACTATCGCTCCGAAGCCCAACTGCTCCGAGTAGGAGTCGGCATCCTCGAAGACGCACTGGTTGTCCCGCTCCAACGCGTACCAGGCGCCGACGAACTGTTCGACCTCGACCGAGACGCCGAAATAGTCCTCCAGGAGCTGCTCCAGGGCCGCGGGCGAGCGGGGCTGCAACCCGAGCAACCCGGTGTAAAACAGAGTCGATTCGTCGAGAACCGCCTGCCGGCGCTCCAAGCCGGGCGTGCCGAGGCCGACCAGGGCCATGAAGTAGCGCGAAAAGCGGTCCTCTTGGTCTCGCTCGTAGCCGACCGGAAGGTGGTGCTTCTTCCACGCGCCGTAGAACAGCGAAATCATGCGGTGGTGGAAGATGTCGAAGAAGGCGTGCAGGCCGCGGTCCTTGGCCCGCTCTCGCTCGATCAGCAGCTCGGTGTAGAAATGGGGCAGCACGCCGAGGGGCCCGGTGAGGCCCATGAAGTTCACCATCATGCGGGGCGGGCCTTCGTCGGGCCACTCGATCGACTGGATCTGGCTGGCAGGAAAGGCCAGCGAGTTATGCACGCTGAAACGCACGGTTTCCTTTGCCGGGTGGACAAAGCCCCCCAAGGGCTCGAGGTCGCGGTTGATACGCTCCAGCAGGCGCACTGCCTGAAAGAACTGGAAGCAGCAGGGATCTTCGCGCAGCTTCTCTTCGACCAGGGCGAAGCTCCCGATAGGCTGTTCGGCCTTTACTTCCGCCGTTACATCAGGATCTTCCGTCCGGCTCTCGGCGGCCATTCGCGCATCACCCCCTTTCTCTGCCTGGTCGAGACAACCAACTGGCTGAAGCTGTTCAGCGAGGCGTAGAGGCCCAGAAATTGCTCGATGACGCTGGCAAACAGATAGACGCCGCCGCCGACGAACTGCTCCTCGTCGAGCTCCATCTCGACGCGGGTGCCCCGGGCGAAACTGATGCCGTTGTCCGAAACCACTCGGGCGAACTGGCGGCGGCTCTTGATCTCGGTGATTCCCTCGATCATGCGGCGGGAGAAGACCGAATCGGTGAAGTTGTAAAGCTTGAGGATCTCCTGCAAGGCTTCCCGGCCCTCCTCGACGAGGGAAAGGTAATTCAGCGAGAGGTGCGAGATCAAGGGCCAGAAGGCGCTGCGGCCGACCGGAGGCCGCCAGGGCGCGGTGGGCTTTTTCAAAGCGACGATGCGCTTGATGGGGGCGTTGCTTTCCAGCTCGAAATCGCCCGCCTCGCTGCCGAACGGAAGGCGCGCCGGCAGGTCGCGGTTGGTGCAGGTGGTGCGGATGGTCAGAGTATCGGTGTCGGGGCGCATCGGCCGCATGGAGAGGTCCACCAGCGACAGGTACATGTCGGTGCCTTCGTCGTCCAGCCGGCTGGAGGCGCGGCGCGTGGCCAGCCAGAAGCACTGCTTCTTCTCCTGTCCGCCGTGGCGGAACGAGTAGAAGGGCTCGAAGCGAACGATCGCCTGGGTGTCGCTGTCCACGCTCACCACCTCGTCCACCGAAAAGATCTCGGTGGCGTTGGGCCGGCGGACGTCGGGCACGATCGGGTACTCGTATTTCTGCTGGTCGAGCAGGATGGGCTCGGCGGTCTGCGGGAACAGGTTGATGATCGGCGTGCAGCCCAGGGCGAAAGTCCGGGCCGAGACGCCGATTTCCAGCCTCTGCCGGCGGTCCTCGTCGAGCTCGGAGATCAGGAAGATCAGCTCGGCGGCCTCCTTGAACCCGGAGGCCCACACCGCCCGCAGGCCGTTCACGTCGAGGAAGAAGAATTTCTCCGGGAAGGCGAAGAATTCCTGCACCAGGCGATAGCTGAGGAAGGAGCGGCGGGGATACGGCAGCATCCCTTCGTCGGCGGCGAACCCCACCGGCTGCAGGCAGGAAGCGGGCAAGGTGACGGGTTTGACCTTGCTGCCGGGCGTTGGGTCACGGACCAGGATGCGCACCAGGTTGGAGCAGAGCAACTCGTAGAGCGTGTGGACGAGGCTGCTCTCGCCGTTGAGGTGAAAGCGCAGGCGGTCCATCTCGAGGTCGGAGAGCTTCACGTCGGGCCCGCAGCGCAGTTCGATCCGGAGGGCCGCGGCGGCGTCGGGGGCTTTGAGGGCCGGCTGCAGGCGGTCGGGCGTCTTCCACTCGCCGGCGGTCACCGAGACGGGCCACAGCGTGGTGTCATAACAGGTGCGGAATTTGCACGGGACGCCGCCCACGGGGCGGGAAAACAGCACCGAGTCACGCGGGATCGGCAGGCCCGTGGACAGCTTTCCCTGCTCCATATCGAGCTGGAACGCCACCACCGACATGGCTGGTATCGGGCGGATGAAGTGCGGGTAGATGACGCTGAGCAACGCTTCGGTGATCTCGGGGAACTCGTCGTCGATCTTGAGGTGGACTCGGGCGGCTAGGAAAGCAAAGGCTTCGAGCAGCCGCTCGACGTGGGGATCCTCGCACTTGGCCGGCTCCAGCGCCAGCCGCGAGGCGACCTTGGGATACTTCTCAGCGAACTGGACGGCCATCTGCCGCAGGTAGGTCAGCTCCTGCTCATAGTAGAGCAGCAAGTCATCCCGCATCGGCGTCTCCCTTGACCTGGTATTCCCCACTGGTCAACTGGAGCACCGTGTCGAAAGAGATTTGTTCGGGCGCGGGATCCATGAGCAGGAGGCCTTCGATGCGGAACCGCAAAGTACGCGATCCGGCGCCCACCGTCTCGAGCGGCACGATCCGGACTCTGGCCAGTCGTGGCTCGAAGATCTTGATCGCTGTCTGCAAGACCCGGAGAACCTTGGCGTTATCCTTCGCCGAGGCCATGCTATAGCTGGTGAAATCGGGCAGGCCGTAAACATAAGCGGAGCGGCCTAGCTCGCGCAGCGTTTCGTCCGGCTCGATCGCGATCCGGCGGGTATTGAGCAGCCACTCCAGATCGCGCCGCACAGCGGTCTTGAGCTCGCGCACAGACTTGGCGCGGGAAGCGGGCGGGTCGCCGGGGGTCCTGGGGTCGGCATCGATGAGCCGATCCAGCACCGACAATGTGAGCGCTACCTCGCCTTGGGCTCGGGCCATTTTCCCATCCCGGATGACTAGACCGTCAGCGCCTGCACCGGATCCAAGCGGCAGATGCGCTCGAACAACTTCTGCTTCTCCTTGGCATCGCCCTGGATCTTCTTGCTCGACTTCATGATAGCGGCCAGAGCGGCGGCCACCATTTCCCGGTCCTC
>JBGOUJ010000569.1:0-5124 GCA_041477005.1 Terriglobia bacterium
GGACCTTCTGTGGAGGCTGTACGAGTCCATCACGGTACCAACTGCAGTGTGGAAAGAACTGCAAGCGGAATCCACTCCCGCCGCTGTCAGGATCTGGTTGGAAAGGGCGCCCGACTGGCTGAACATTCGGTCTCCGAGCAGGCCGGAGCCAGACAACCTCGCGCTGGGCGCTCTGGATGCCGGTGAGCGGGAAGCGATCCAACTCGCCATCGAACTCGAGGCGGATCTGCTTCTCATGGATGACCGCGACGCGCGGGCGCTGGCGGTCCGGCTCCTGTTGCCGGTGACCGGCACTCTGGGCGTGCTCGAAAGAGCCGACGTTCTTGGCCTTCTCTCGGATCTTCCGGCTGCTCTGGCAGATCTCGAAGCCAGTGGCTTCTACCTGTCCGCTCGGCTGCGGGAGGCCGTCCTGGAACGATATCGAAGTCGTCACGAGACGAGCTGGTGAGAGGAGGTAGTAGTGATGCTGCTCGCGGCCGAATGGCTTGGATCAAGCGTGCGGGCCCGAATGATAGTCCCGCCACCGATTGTCCGGCCGGTTGAGGCACGCTCAGACCAGCATACGGGCCGCGCGACGTGGTATCACCTACGCATGAAAACTACCCGGCGCTTCCTGATACTGCCCGCCGCGTTGGCCGCGTTGATTTCGGTGCCGCCTCGCGCGCCGGGCGCCAAGAACGACAGCCTCACGGTGTTCGCCATCGACCCGAAAAAGGGAACGCTGAACCTGGTGCAGAACGTTCCAACTCAGGGCAGCATCCCGCGCAACTTCAAGATCGACCCGACCGAGCATTACCTCTTCGTGGCCAACCAGAAAACGAACAACATCGTCACGTTCCGGATTGACCCGAAAACCGGCCACCTGAGCCCGACCGGGCAGGTGCTCGAAATTCAGGCGCCGGTGTGCTTGCAGTTTGTTCCGGGCTCATAATCGGCGGGGACGCGTCCATCTCGACTCGATTGGCGGCGCGCTTCAAGCGGCGCCCGCCGGTACGGCCGAAATGAGGGTTACGCGTAGATCGGGTTGAGCACCCGGCCGATATATTCCCGGTTGATCTTCGCGCTCTCGAGTGGCGAGATGCGGGCGTTGTCGAGATCGATGGTGATCCAGCCCTTGTAACCAATGCCCTTCAGAATGCGGTGCAGCGCGGGAAAATCGATCACCCCGCGACCCAGCTCGATCACGTTGTCCATGTAATTCGGCAGGCCCCGGTGGTAGGCCCGAAGGTCTTTGTAGTGCATGTAGACCAGGCGGCGCTTGAATTTTTCGAACAACGCCACGGGGTCGCCGCCGCCCATCCAGACCTGCGCCGTATCGGGGGCGAGGTTGAAATACTGCGGGTCGGTCCTCTCCATGAGCAGGTCGATCTGGCGGGGGTTTTCGATCAGGCTGCCGACATGGGGATGGACCGCGGTCTTGATGTGGTACTCGGATAGGGCGATGCGGCCGATCTCGTTCATCAGGGAGGCCATGTTCGAGATGGCTTCGCGCTCGTTTTCGACGTCAGGGCGTGGCGGGCCGATGATGAGGCGGTCGGTCCCGAACCGCTTGAGGTAGCCGAGGAAGCGGTGGCACTCCTTCCGCAGGCGCTCGCGCTCGGAGACGAGGTGGAACTGATCGCCCCAGTAAATGCCGGCAACCCGCAGGTGATGCTGGGGGAGCGCGCGCTCGAGCTCGGCCATGTTTTCGTCATTGACGGGAAGCGCCCGGGTGGTGAAGGGCTCCACCCCGTCGAAGCCGCCTGCGGCGACGTCGGGCAGGATGTCCGGCCAGTGCACCGCGCGGTCACCGGCCTTCGCCGTCCAGGTGACGGCGCCCAGGCCCCAGTGGATATTGCGTTCAGCGGCGGGGAGCAACGGGGCCGCGGCGATGGCGAGGGTGGCGCGGAAGAGTTGACGGCGAGTCGGGCAAGGCATGGTTCGAGGCCTCCACGACGCTACCGCTTATACCACAGTTGGCTATTTTTTCACCTGGTAGAGCACATTCACGTGTGTACCACCGTCGGCGGTTCCGACGGTCACGACTACGGTGCGCTTTTTGGCCGCATCTTCGGCTGACAGCAGGCCGCCGGAGGTCGTGCCCTCGTCGTGAGTGGTCCGCGACGTGATCTTGAGGCCGGCATCCTGCAGCTTCTGATCGTAGAACGACATCACGTCTTTCGGGGAATCCTTGGTGGTGAACTGGTAGGTGCCGCCGTCCTCCTGACCTCCCTGCATGGAGAAAGCGCCCTGCGGCGTCGAGGAGGGGTACGACGGAATCCAGTCCGGGATTTTGGCGTTGGCGCCGCCGCCAAACTTCATGGCGCCGTCGGGGCCCTTTACTTCCAGGGCGCCGGACTGCCCCTCGCCATGGGCTTCCACGGTGACTGCTTCCTTTCCGTCCGCCTGGAATTTGATCTTCCCTTGCTTGACGTCCTCGAA
Source organism: Terriglobia bacterium (assembly GCA_041477005.1). Lineage (GTDB taxonomy): Bacteria > Acidobacteriota > Terriglobia > Bryobacterales > JACQDG01 > JBGOUJ01. Next base: position 2,422 of record JBGOUJ010000569.1, read on the forward strand.
GTTCACAGTCACAGTTTTGCCGGTCTTCTTGTCACTCAGGGTGACGAGACCCTTGTCTTCGTCCACGGAGACGACCGAGATATCCGGATTCGTCGCGGCGAGCATTTTGGTGACGGCGATGCCGGGGTTCCGCCGCATCAGGTCGGGGTCCAGGCCGGCTTGTTTGACCTTGTGGACGACGAATAGCCCGGCCCCGACCACGGCCAGGAAGCCGATGAGAAAGAGGCCGAGGAGGATGCCGACGATCCAGACCACCGGGCTGGTCGATTTCCGGGGGACGGCGGCCGGCTGAGGACCGGGCGCGCTCGAAACCGGAGCGGGCGGCGGGGCGGCGCTTGGCGCAGCCGACTGGATGGGTGTCCCGCACTTGGGGCAAAACGCCCCGGAAACCGATCCTCCGCAATTCCCACAGAAGGGCATGATAGTCGTTACCTCCAATGCCTCAACTGTACGCCAGGGATGGGCCTCAGGGCAATCACCCGACCGGCGGCGAAGCGCCTGGCGCGGGCCGGCGCGCGCCGTGATGACGCATCAACTTCCTGGGTCTGAGGCTGGGAGCGTATGATGCTTGTATGCGAACTACTCTGACCCTGGACCCGGATGTGGCCCAGAGGCTCAAGTCCCGCATGGCCGAGCAGAAGGCAACGCTGAAGCAGGTCGTAAACGAGGCTCTCCGGCGGGGCCTTGCGGCCGAGCAGCCGAGGCCCGGCGAACGTTCCGGGTCCTCCCCCATTCGTTCGGGCTTCGGCCGGGAATCGATGTCCGCAGGCTGAACCAGTTGGTGGATGAGCTGGAGGTGCGGTCATTCGTGGCCAAGGCGAGCAGGCGCGCCCGATAGCGGCCGGGGAGCAGGGCGGCCGCGCACCAGCGGGGCGGCAGCGCGTCCTGCGGGCCGCCCCCCTGCGCTACAATGGCGGGCTTATGACGAAAGCGATCCCGCTTTTCCTGCTGCTGAGTTTGTCCCTTCCCGCGTCGCAGATCCCCGAGCAGGACTCTCGTAACGCGGACCTCCCCGGCGAGCGCACCCATTTTCAGATGCCTGTTTTCACGAGCCGCGAAGCCTGGCTGGAGCACGCTCGATTCCTGCGCAAGCAGATTCTGGCAAGCGCCGGGCTGCTGCCGATGCCGGAGAAGACGCCGCTCCACGCGCAGGTCTTCGGCAAGCTCGAGCGCGACGGCTACACCGTCGAGAAAGTGCTGCTCGAGACGTACCCGGGGTTTTACCTGGGAGGCAACCTGTACCGGCCTCTCGGCAAACAGGGGCCGTTTCCCGGGATCGTTTCGCCGCACGGTCACTGGGACTACGGACGCCTGGAGAACACGGATCTCGTGTCGGTTCCGGGGCGATGCATCAACCTGGCCCGGCAGGGGTTTGTGGTGTTCACTTACGACATGGTCGGCTACAACGATACGGACCAGCTCCCGCACGGCGATCGCGGTCCGCGCCTGGGCGGGCCGCGCGAGGACTTGTGGAACATCAGCATCATGGGCCTGCAGATCTGGGACAGCATCCGGGCGGTGGACTTCGTGAGCTCGCTGCCGGATGTAGATCCGAACCGCCTCGGGGCTACCGGGGCGTCGGGCGGCGGCACCCAGACCTTTCATCTGATGGCGGTCGACGACCGGATCCGGGCGGCGGCTCCGGTGAACATGATTTCGTTCATTTCGCAAGGCGGCGGCTGCCAGCAGGCGGCGAGCCTGCGTGTAGACATCAATAATGTCTACTTTGCGGCCATGATGGCGCCGCGGCCGCTGCTGATGGTTTCCGCCAGCGGCGACTGGACCCGCAACACGCCACGCGAGGAATTTCCAGCCGTGCAAAACATCTATCGCCTGCTCGGCGCCGAGCAGAACGTCGAGCAGGTGCAGGTCGACGCGCCGCACAACTACAACCGGCAGAGCCGCGAAATTGTGTACACGTTCTTGGGAGCCAGGCTGCTCGGCGGCCAGGGACCGGTCACTGAAAAGCGATTTAAAGCCGAGCAAGTGCAGGATCTTCTGGCGTTGTTCGGGCGAGAGCGTCCGGCGGGCGCGGTCACGATGGAGCAGTATGTGGCGGACCGCATAGCCGAGGCCCGGCGCAGCGTCGAGCACTTGCGGCCGGCCGATGCCGCGGCCTTGGCCCGGGCGCGGGAGGCCTTCGGCGAGCGCCTCACGTTTTCGCTGCTGGCCGTGAAGCCGGCGCCGGAGGAGGTGCTCTCGGAAAAAAAGGAAAGCGTGGTCCAGGGAGAGACCCTGGTGCTGGGGCGCGCGGGAAAAGGCGATCGGATCCCGGCCGTGTGGCTCGCGCCGCGCAACGCCAGTCCGGAGGTAGCGCCGGTTCTGATCGTGCATCCGGAAGGCGTCTCCTGGGTAATGTTGTCTGCAGCGAGCGCCGGCGGATTGGTCAAGGGTATTCTCGATCGGGGCGGCGTGGTGCTGGGAATCGACGCCTTCCAGACGGGAAGCGCCCGGGCGCCACGCGACCAGAGCGGCAGGGGTTTTACGGTCTACAATCGGACCGATGACGCCAACCGCGTGCAAGACATTCTGACGGCGCTCGCTTATCTGAAGGGCCGCTCGAAGGCCCAGGCCGTGAGCCTGGTGGGTCTCGAAATGGGCGGCGTGTGGAGCTGTTTTGCGCGCGCGCTGGCGGGGCCGGGCGTGAACCTGGCAGCCGACCTGGCCCGGTTCCGGAGCGATACGGATCAAGAGTACCTGGAC
>JBGOUJ010000570.1:0-5121 GCA_041477005.1 Terriglobia bacterium
GTGATCTCCAACCCGAGGCTCGACGTTCCCTTCACGCGACCTGCTTTTTCCACTTCGCCGACTACGCCGCCAACCATCTGGCCGCGGTGGGCAATGACGCGTCCGTTCGCGACGATCGGTTGAGCGAGAGTCGCGGTGAAGGCGTCGCCCGGTTGGTTGTGGTCACTCGACAGCGGCTGGTTCACTCGAACCGTGATCCAAGAACCGGCGGGCAGGGTGAGCGGCGAGGATGGGGGCGGGGGTGCGGGGGATGCGGGCGCGGGGTCGGCCGGGGCTGCCGGCGCCGCCGTTGCCGCCGGCGCTGAGTCTCCGAATCGGCGCCATCCGCCGGACGACGCCTGAGCCGGCGCGTTGGGTTCCTGCGCCTGTGCCGGCGTTGCCAGACCTGCCGAGAAGGCCAACAGCACGGTGAAGATTAATTTCGGTTGCGTTCGCATCGTTGCTTACCTCTCAGTTCACGCTCTGTAAAAAGCAAGTTGGATGCCAATCCTAAGTGCTTTTGATTCAGGACGTTCGGATGACGGGCCCTGGCCGAGTAAAGCCAGGGTGGTTGTTTTCAGCCACCACTGCTTCTTGCAAGGCGGGCCGGGCAGCCGAAGCTCATCGCGTGGCCGTTAATGAACGTCGAAGAGGTGCAACTGCCTGGCCCCAGCACGCGGAGACCTCTTCCTGCGGTCATCGAACACGCTTCTGCCATCCAGGTGTGGTGAGATGGCGTGCTCGTGGGCGACCGCCGCTTCGAAATCCGCCTCGGGCGAATACCGCTCCTCGACAGCCAGGACGAAGCGCTCGAGCCGCCTGAACCCGTCGAGCTTTTCCGTGTCGCCGAGTTTCGCCGTATCGAGTGAGCTGCGGAGCACGGCGATAGACTCGTCGTACGTCTTCAGCGGCACCGGAAACGGATGCCGGTCCTTCCCGCCCAACGCGAAGGAGAACCGCGCCGGGTCCGAGAAGCGGCTGGGCGCCCCATGCACAACCTCCGCGATGATCGCCAAAGACTGCAGAGTACGGGGCCCGAGATTTTCGAGCAGCAGAAGCGACGCAAAATCGCGGAACTCCCGGTCGTAGGCGACCGCCAGCACCGCGCCGAGCCGCTTCAGATCGATGTCTTCGGCGCGGACCTCGTGGTGTCGGGGAGCGCAGAGTTTCCGCGCTTCGCCGAGGGTCGCTTCCGGGTTTTCTCGCACGATCGCCAGCAAGGCTTCCTGCGCCGGCCCGGCCTGGCGGTCGACGAGGTTCATGATTGTGCCTTCGTGCTCGCCGACGATTCCGGTATGCGGCTCAGAGGTGAAGTCGCGGACCGAGGCGGAATGCCAGTGGTAGCGCCGGGCGAGGCCGCTCCGGTCGTTCATGCCCTGCTGCACGACGGCCCACTCGCCGTCCGCGCTCAGGATGAAGTTATGAAGATAGATCTGAAAACCATCGGCGATCGCATTGTTGTCGATCCGCGCGGTCAGCCGGCTCGTTTGCACCAGCGCTTCCCCGTTCAGGCCGGTCCGCTGCGCGACCGCGCGCAGTTCCTCGGGAGTGTTCCGGGAATGCCTTCCGCGGCCGCCGCAGACATGGATGCCGAGTTCGTGGGCGCGCGGATTCAATCCGCGCTTGAGAGCGCCAAGCACCGACGTCGTGATTCCGGAGGAGTGCCAGTCCATGCCCATAACACAGCCGAGGGCTTGAAACCAGAACGGGTCACTCAGCCGGGACAACAGCTCCGAAGGGCCGTAGTGATAGAGGACGCTCTCCACGATCGCTGTGCCGAGCTTGGTCATCCGTTCGGCGAGCCAGGCGGGCACACGGCCGCCGTGAAGCGGCAGGTCAGCGAATCCGGAGCGTTTCATCGCCTGCCAACATTCTAAGTCATGTCGCCGCGGAGCAGCCTCTTGAAGTCCGGGCCTGGGAGACAAACAGATCGAACCGGTTCCGGCGTTCCCACCGCTCGCGGGTAATCTGTTGATGGGCCGCCCGGAGGACGTCCCGGTTCGGCGAAGCCGTCAGGTAGCTGATTAAGGTCGTCTCCGGGTGAACTTTCGATTTCACGCCTACCATCGCGCTCGGCGCCCGCGCGCGAGACGTGGTTCTTCAACGCGACGCGCCGAAGCAATACAAGGAACTGTGCGTCCGCACGTAGATTCGTCCTTCGCTGAGAGCCGGTGTGGCGTGTATTTCCTCGCCGAGATCGTTGACGCCCAGCACTTCCCACTGCGCCGCCGCTTTCAGGACAGTCATCTTGCCCTCATCGCTGGCCAGAAACACCTTGCCGTCGGCGGCGACGGGCGACGCATAGTATTCGCCCAGGGCCTCGCGGCTCCGGCCCTGCTTCAGCAGCCCGCCCGTCGCCGGGTTGAGCGACGTAACGATGCCGCCGCTGCGCACCATGTAGTACACGTCCTGGTAGACCAGCGGAGCCGGGATGTACGGCAGATTCTTCAGAAAGCGCCAGCGGATTGCGCCGGCCCCCACCTGGCCCTGGGCGTTATCCGGGCGGATGGCGACCGCGCCATACTCGCCCATTCCCAGCGTCCGCGCCGTGTTCCACTCCGGCGCGTCGATAAAATTGTCGCCGTTGGCGTCGATCCAGCCGAAGTGCTCCCCAACGTCCGGATCGCCGCGAAACTCCTCCAGCGACAGGCGTCCGTCCTTGTCCTTGTCGTACTTCGCCAAAACCGTTTCAAAAGCCGGCAGCCATGGCTCGTTGACGCCGCTGGTCACCACCAGCAGGGTCTCGCCGCTGGCCACCGGAGTCCCCAGCGCGCCCATCGACCCGAGAGGCAACCACCAGCGCCGCTCCCCGGTCGCGAGGTAGTAGGAGTCCAGCCTCGTCGAGCCCAGGACGATCAGCTCCGCCGGACCTTTCGCGGGCCGGAAGACGATGGGGGTCGCCCACCCGATGTTCATCCCGGCGCGCTCCGTCTTCCATCGCTGGCGCCCGGTGAGACGGTCTACGGCGATCACGAAAGACCCGGTCTGCTGATCGCAAACCAGCACCACCAGTTCTTCGGCCACCACCGGCGACGCCGCCATCCCATAGAAGTTCCGAAAAGGGCCGAGTCGGTGGCTCCAACGTTCCTTTCCGTCGGGCGTATAGGAGACCAATCCGAAATCCGGGAAGAAGACGAAGACGCCGCTATCGTCGGCGGCAGGAGTGGGCGACGCCGGATCATTGGCCTTGAAGATCTTGTGCGCCCGCTCCCGCCGGATCTCCCGGCGCCACAGCTCCCGGCCGGTCCGCGCGTCCAGGCAGATCGTCAGCAGCCGGTCGCCGTCGCCGGCGGTCAGGAACAACCGGCCGCCCACTACGATGGGAGAAGACTGCGCGTAGGGCACGGAGGTTTTCCAAACCACGTTCTTCGACGGCGAGAACTCGACCGGGTATCCGGCCGCCGAGTCCACGCCGGACCCGTTCGGCCCGCGAAACCTCGTCCACTGCCCGCCCGCGTGGCCAGTCGCGATCAGCGACAGAAGCAACAATACCCGCAGAGCACCGGAGCCGTTCGTCATCGGCAGGTCCCACACGGTCAAGAGTAGCAGCGACGGAGATTATATCTTGAAAAACCACACGGGCGCCGCGAGGTAGTGTCCTAAAGTTGCGTCGGCGCTACCGAAGAACCGAATGGCAGTGAGGCGAGACCCTGAGGATAGTTGAGTGGGATCAAGACATCCAACCGCACCCGACAAACATTACGTCAGCCGCGTTTGGTTGCCGTCGTTCCTGGGGCATCACGAATGGACCTCTCGAAGTGAGTCATCGGCAGAATGCTTCCTCGCCTCGCGACGAACCAGGAACCCCAGAACCAAGCCGACGACGGCTAGTAAGCCAGCAAAGCCTATCGTCACCAGCCAGTGATTGATGTAGTTCATTGGCTACTCCTCAACCTCCATGCTAATCCCTACAGACTGGGGCGGCCCGCATTTGCCCTTCGCCCGTAGCGGCTTCGTTAAGCGCCTTCCCTGCTCGCGAGCCGCAGATCGGCGGTCACCGGCAGTTCGAAGAGGTCCGTCCGCAGGAGCCGCGTCGAAAAGAACAGCACTTCCAGGCTCTCGACCTCACCGGTATCGGGGTTGAGTCGCGCGACTACTTCGTCCTTCAGCTCCTCCGACTCTTGCTCCGCGTACGGCGGGCACTTGTCGATGTGGAGAATGTCGGCCTCCCGGTCATATTTGAACCTCAGTTTCGCTTCCATTCAACTTCTCCTTCGACTAGCTTTCTCGTTATTCAGACCGCCACCGCTTCCAGCGCACCCTGAAACGCCCGCGGGCGGAACAGGAACTCCACGATGTTGCCTTCGTGCGGTTGCAGCCAGTCGAGCTTGATGGTCGGAATCGGCCCGATGTTCAGCCGGTCGATATGGGGCGCGTCGATCAACTTCCGCTGGAACTGCGCGTCCTCGGTGATGGCGCTCAACACCAGCGTCGGCCCGATCCCGCGGAGCATCTCCTCCTGCGGGCACCGCACCACGCTGACGAACGGGAACATGAACTCGGTATTCGCCATCGCCGGCTCGGGGGACTCGCAGTGGATCACCGTCGGCCGGACATAGCCGCAGCGCTCTTTCTCAACCAGGCGCGGACCGAAGCGGGCCGTCACGTGTTGCACCCCTCGCTCGCCGAGCCCGGCTTCGATCGCCTTCCAGACCGCCCGCGCCGCGCCGGGGACGGTGAATGCCGCCAGGCTCGCTTGCGGGTCTTCCGGCGGCTTGGGCTCGACCGGGCCGATCCGCTCGGCGAGCGCCTCCGCGATCTCGCGCGTGTGCCGCGACGCCCAGATGCCAGAGCAATTGATGCACCCGCGTCCGCTGTTGGCAAACACGCTGTCGGTCATCACGTCGAGGTACCGGTCCCAGTGGTCCACCACGTCGTCCCCGAGCAGGATCTTGCTGAAGCCCGGCCCGTGGACCTGCACTCGCGGGTCCCCCTTGTAGCGCTCGACCGTGGCGGTCCCGCCGAAGATCAGGCTGCGGTTTGTGCGCCGCACCACTTCCGCCCCCACGTCTCCGAGGCCTGGGTAGATCGAGATGGCCTCCCGAGGCACGCCCGCCTCGAAGAAGGCGGCCGCCATGCGGTAGGGCGTCCAAGGCTCCTGCGGCCCCGGCTTGAGCACCAGCCCGATTTGCATAGGAATCA
>JBGOUJ010000571.1:0-5118 GCA_041477005.1 Terriglobia bacterium
CGATCAGTCCTGGAAGATAAGACTCGTCAGCGTCGCTTCGCTCCGACCTGATCGGCTTCGCCTCGGAATGATCGATCGGCTTCGTCGGAATCGCCACTGAGCTACGAGAGCGGGGCTGTGTCTGCGTCATTCAAGTGGCCGTATCACGCCCTAGGCGTAGAAGTGCCTAGCCCCCGCCATGCCCGGACTGTCCTTTTGAGCCGATAGATCCTGGTAAACGCCCTTCACGAAAGTAGACCCGCCCGACCATCCGAGCCACCCAGCCGACTAGTCAGCGCACTCGGAAACCACCCGGACCACCACCGCAAGCAAGAGCCGGCTTGCCCCGTCACCGCATCACACGTACGTCGGCTTCTGCATATACATACTAAAAAGATATAGACGCCTCTCGCCCTTCGCTCCCGCCAGTTGCCGCGGCTGCACCACGAGCCACACGGCGGCCTAAGGGTCCTGGCGCCCGCTGCCGCACCACCCTCCCTCCTCGGCCTCCCCCTCCCTGCCATCTTCAGTCAGCGGGCTCGGTCGCGGCCAGGCTCGCCAAGTTATAGACAGCACAAGGGTTCGACTCCGCTGCAAATTTGCAGCGGAAACCCGTCCGCCGGATTGGCACAAAGCCGCAGGGCGCTGTGGCCGAATGACAGCCCGTCCGGAAATTGGCCTAGCAAGACGCAGAAACGCAGGCCTAACCCGGGCTGCATCTCACGAGGCGGCCAGAGAGTCCGGTTCTGGGAGATTAGCGCTCAACCGCAGAAGGCGATTCCTGGCGGTAACAGCCCTTCGCACAACGGGCCGGCCCCCGCGGTCCGGATACGGCGTTCTGGGCGATAGCTCCTGTGACGTCCCCATATCGGAAACTACGCGCAGTACCCGGCAGGGTCGTAAGATCGTGACAGGCAAAACCTCGGATGCCTTCACAACGCCTCACTCGCCGTCGCGCGCGTTCTTCGCGCCGAAGCAGTACAGCGTTTCCTCCGACCGTACGTAAATGCGGCTCCCGGCGATAGCCGGTGAGGCGATCACGGTCTCGTCCAAGTCCCCGGATGACACCATCTCCCAACTCCGGCCCGCCCGGATCACGCTCACCTTACCGTCTTTGCTGATGAAGTAAATCTTTCCCTCGCCGGCCACAGGCTGGGCGTAGTATTCCCCGACCGCATTCTTCAGCCGCTCCTCCCGAAGCGGTCGGCCGGTTGCGGGATCAAACGTGGACAGGATCCCCCCGTTGCGAATCACATAGAGGTTATCCTCATAGAGCAGCGGCGCCGTGACATATGGCAGACCCTTGGTGTGGCGCCAGGCCACGTGCGTTCGGCTCGATCGGATAGTCGTTTGGCCGGGTGTTTATTCTGACTTCTGGCTCCTGACTTCTGTCTTCCTGTTCTAAAGTTCCGGGCAGGAGGTCCTGTCACGGCATCGGCAGCAGCAGCATTGACTCCGGGGGCCGAAATCCGTATGATCCGGTGTCAGCGGTTGCCAGTGCCGGAGAAACAACTTGATCGACTTGCGCAGCATCCGATTGCGGCCGATCCGGAAATGAGCGCCCAAGGCCAGTCGGGAGAAGAATTGCTCGCGCAGCTTCGGACCATCGCCCAAAACCTGCACATCGGCGAGATCCGCCGCCACATCTTCCTGTGCGCCGACCAGACCGAGCCAAAGTGCGCCCCACGCGACGTTTCGCTCGTTTCCTGGAACTATCTGAAGAAGCGCCTCGCCGAGCTGGGGCTGCTGGGCGGCGAAAGCTGCATCTACCGCACCAAGGCCAATTGCCTGCGCATCTGCGAGCAAGGTCCCATCGCCGTCGTGTATCCCGAAGGCGTGTGGTATCACCACGTGACGCCGGAGGTGCTGGAGCGGATCATCCAGGAACACCTGATCGGCGGACGGCCGGTCGCGGAGTTCGTCTTCGCCGTGGGCCCGCTTCCGATCCCGTCCGCGCCTAAGCCGTAAGTATTGGTTGAGGAAATCAGCCGAGACGAGATATGTCCAATCTACTAAGCCGGAGAGATTTTCTTTCGCACTCGGGCGTGGCCCTGGGCGGCGCATTCGCCGGCGCCGCGCAAAAGGTGGCTGCGGCCGCAAGAGACCCGCACGATTACGTCATCGTCGAAGGTCACCGCGATATCTGGGAGCTGAGCGACCGTTTCCGGCTCAAGGACAAGTCGCAGCACTCCCCCATACGAGACTACCTGGCGCCGCGACTGATCGAAGGCGGCGTGAGCGTGGTCATCATGCCCGCCGGGGGAGACTCCCTGGAGGAGAGGGACGGCCGCGACGCCTTGTTGGAGGGCTCTATGCGGGTGCTGGACATGCTTCTGGTGGAAATCGAAAAGGCGAGCGGCAAGGCGGCCATCCTCAAGACCAAGGCGGACATTCCGGCAGCGCTGAACAGGAACAAGGTCCAAGTCTTCCTGGATCTGGAGGGCGGCGGCGCCATCCAGATCGATCCCGAGCCCGGCTACCATGCCGACCGCCGGCTGGCCCTGTTGCGGCACTTCTTCCGGCTGGGAGTTCGCGGAATGCAGTTGACCCACAACGGTCGCAACATGCTCGGCGAGGGCATCGGGGGCGGCAAGATGGGCGGAAAGCTCTCCGGCTTCGGCGTGGAAGTGATCCAGGAGATGAACCGCCTGGGCATGATGGTCGGCGTCTCGCACCTGTCGGCAAACGGAGTCCTCCATGCGGCGGAGGTATCCAAAAAGCCGATCGTTTCCACGCACCAGAACATCAATCCATTCCTGAAAACGCCGCTGGAGCTGCTTCCCGAGGAAGTGAAGGCGATCGCCTCAACCGGCGGGATCGTGGGCCTGCGGTACATCGCGGGCGTAACCAGTTACAAGCTGCTCGTCGATGAGGTCGAGTCGTTGGTCAAGTCGGTTGGAGTGGAGCACATCGGCGTCGGCTGGCTGGGACACGACAAGGGGCACCCCGAGGCAGGTTCCGTCCCGGGGTTCGGACCCCAGCGCAACTTCACCGGCGTGGAAGCCCAGAGCATGTACGAGCACTGGAGCACGTTCATCCGGATGCTCGCCGAGCGGGGCTTCACCGACCAGCAGATCGGTTCCATCCTGGGCGGCAACTACCTGCGTATCTGGAAAGAGATCCTCCCCGCCGCATAGGCTCCGAATTTGGAACCACAGATGAACACAGATAAACACAGATGAAAACCAGGGTCTTATCTGTGTTTATCTGTGTTCATCTGTGGTTCCAAATCTTTTTTCTAACCTTTGCTACCCGGGCCGATAAGGGAGACATGGGCGCGAATGGCGGCCTGATCCCACATCCGAATTTCGGACACCCTCGCCAAGTCGTGGCGGGTTCTGCGTTGGCCCATCGCGAGCAGCCAAAACAAGTGCATTCCTATCCCTCCCGGCCCGGCGCGTCCTCTATGGCTTTCGCGACAATGTTGGGCTTGCTGGAGACCTTGAGGAATCTTCTGCTCTCCGGCCAGGAACCCGCCTCCTTTCTGATCGGCTTGCGGCGCAGTGGCGCGCCCGTGCTGATTGCCGGCGCTGAATCGAGCGCCGACCTGCCCCGCCTTCGCAACCAATATGGTGTCCTGGAGTCGGCGTTCCTGGTTGCCGCGCGTCGGACTTCCGGTGGGACCCTGCTGGAGGTTTCCGATGCCGGCGGCGAGACCGGATACACCTTGGACCAATTCTGCCGCCGGACCGCCTCGGGATCTTACGAGGCGCTGCCTCACTGCTGGCGACCGCCCAGCATTGCCAAAGCATCTTCGGCGTACCAGAGCACGTCCGGCTTGATCCCGTACTGGGGATTTCGCAATTCTTCCCTGCTGAACCACCGAATCTGCTGATGCTCCCCGGCGCATAACACCGGCTCGCCCGCCTTCCAGCGAGCGTAGTAGATGTTGACCACGTGGCTGTGCGCGTCGGTGATGCGATGGATGTTCACGTGGGCCGGCGTGTAGAGCACCCGGACTGTCGCGTCGTCGATCGGCGCCTTGTCGCCCACGATCTCCACTTCCAGGCCGCACTCTTCCTGGATTTCCCGCAGCAAAGCCTGATCGGAATCCTCCCCGAGCTCGATATGCCCGCCGATGGGAAGCCACTTGTCGAGGACGGTGTGGTAGATCATGAGCACCTGGTCCGCCTTCACGATGTAGCAGGCGATGGTGAAATCGACCGCGTAGTGGAGGTGAGCCAAGCTATCTTTGCCTCAACAGGGCCGCGATGCGGCCCGCGTCGTTGGGGACGACGATCGGCTGATTACCGAAGGTCGATTGCAGCCGGCCGTGAACCGGGGCTTCGAGCTGGCCGGTGTGGTAGCGATAAATATAGTCGGGGTCCTTGAGGAGGTGGCCGGTCAGGACGGCCACCACGTCGGCGTCCGGGCGCATGGTCCCGGCCGCGGTGAGTTTCTTGATGCCGGCGAGCGTGGCGGCTGAGGCCGGCTCGCAGCCGATGCCGCAGCGGCCGATTTGGGCCTTGGCATCGGCGATCTCTTGCTCGGTCACTTTCTCGACCAGGCCTCGCGTCGCCTGGATCTCGTGGATCGCTTTGGGCCAGGAGACCGGCGCGCCGATCTTGATGGCCGTGGCCAGGGTTTCCGGGTGCTCCACGTTGCGGATCGGCCCGCCCTGGTGGAAGAGATCGTAAAACGGCGCGGCTCCCTCGGCCTGGATCACCGCGAGGCGCGGCAGCCGATCGATCAGTCCAACCTGGTGCAGTTCGCGCAGCGCCTTGCCGAAGGCGGAGGTGTTGCCGAGGTTGCCGCCCGGCAGGACGATCCAATCCGGCGCCCTCCAGCCGCGCTGCTCGAGCAGCTCGATGATGATCGTCTTTTGCCCCGCGATGCGAAACGGGTTGACGGAGTTGAGCAGGTAGATGCCTTCCCGCTCGGCCAGCTCGCGAACGAGCGCCAGGATCTGGTCGAAGTTGGCCTCCACCTGAAAGGTCAGTGCGCCGTATTCGAGCGCCTGCGCCAGCTTGCCGTAGGCGATGTTGCCGTGGGGAAGGAAGATGACGGCCTTGAGGCCGCCGGCCGCGGCGTAGGCGGCCAGGGAGGCGGAAGTGTTGCCGGTGGAGACGCAGGCCACCATCTCCCTGCCGAGCCGCCGTGCTTGCGCGACGCCGGCGGTCATGCCGTTGTCTTTGAACG
>JBGOUJ010000572.1:0-5114 GCA_041477005.1 Terriglobia bacterium
CCGGTGTCGCCGATCGGCCGGCGCAGGCGCACCTGCCTGCTTCGCTTCCCCCATCTGGTCTCCCAGGGCGGCCGGCCGGCGCCGCACCGCGAGCTGCTGCAGGCCGTCTGGGGGCCGGACTACGGCGATGAATCCGACTACCTGCGCGTCTTCATCAATCACCTCCGCAAGAAGCTCGAGCCGAACCCTGCCAAGCCCAAATACATACTGACCGAGCCGTGGGTCGGGTACCGCTTCGCCGAGCCGGAAAAAGCATAAGAAAATCGCAAGTCTTTCTTAACGACTTCTTAACAGCCTGTCCCGTACGCTGGTCTTGGATGGCCGCTAGGAACAGAAGCGGGATCGGGAACGGCAGCGGCAGGCCGCTGTTGCTCGATGCGAAGCGCCTGCGCGGTTTCCAGGACTTACGCGGCGAGCAGCGCCTTCCGGTATTTGTGCCCTACACCACGCCCGAGCTCACCGGGGCCGCGCTGGAGGCCGCCGCGGCGCTCACCCGGAGTCTCCGAGCCACCGCGGTCCTGCTGGCCGTCCACGTGGTGCCGATTCTGCTGCCGCTCGAGGAACCCAATGTTCCCAGGGAGTATCTGGAGCAGCGGCTCAGGGCTATCGCGGCGGAGAGCGCCATACCGGTTCGCGTCGAGCTGGTGTTCACCCGGGATCCGGAAACCGGGCTTCGGCAGGCCCTGGCCCCCGAATCGCTGGTGCTGATTGCCACCCGGAAACGATGGTGGAAGACAGCCGAAGAAAAGATGGCTCGTTTTCTGGCGCGAGAGGGCCATAGCGTCTTGTTGGTGACGGTCTGAAGGGAGCAACCATGCTGGATCTGGCTTTGATATTCACAGTGCTCCTGCTCGCCGCCGTGAGCTGGGCTTACGTCCGAGGGTGTGACCGTCTGTAGAGGCGCTGACCGCGCGGCACTGCAAAGGGTCAACGGTCTCGGTCGTGGAGAGGTGCTGGATGGAATATGTAGTGGGAGGCATTCTTTCGGTGCTGCTGGGCGCCTATCTGGTTTACGCTCTGCTGCGCCCGGAGCGGTTTTGAGAGGAGAATGCGATGACGACTGACGGGCTCCTCCAAATTGCAACATTCTTCCTTGTTATTCTGGCCCTGACCAAACCGGTCGGCGCTTTCATGGAGCGGGTGTTCGAGGGCCGGCGGACGTGGCTCCATCCCGTGCTGCGGCCGCTCGAGCGGCTGATTTACGGCGCCTGCGGCATCAATGAGGAACGAGAGCAGCGGTGGACCGAATACGCCGGCTCCCTGCTCGCCTTCAGCCTGGTCAGCCTGTTGCTTACGTACCTGATTCAGCGGATACAGGGCATTCTGCCCCTGAATCCGCAGGGATTCGGCACGCTGCACCCTCCGCAAGGCGCCACCCCGCTAAGCCCGGACCTCGCTTTCAACACCGCCGTCAGTTTCACGACCAATACCAACTGGCAATCCTATGTGCCGGAGACCACCATGAGCTATCTGACGCAAATGATGGCTCTGGCCACCCACAACTTTTTCTCCGCCGCCGCCGGGATCGCCGTCGCCCTGGCGCTCACTCGGGGTTTCGCCCTGCACACCGTCGAGACGATCGGCAACTTCTGGGTCGATCTGACCCGGGCCACCGTCTACCTGTTGCTGCCGCTTTCGATTGCCGGCGCTCTCCTGCTCGTCTCGCAGGGCGTGATTCAGAATTTCAGCCCCTACCTGAAGGCCACCACGCCCGAAGGCGCGGTCCAGACTATCGCCCAAGGACCGGTCGCTTCGCAGGAGGCGATCAAGATGATCGGCACCAACGGCGGAGGCTTTTTCAACGCCAACTCAGCCCACCCCTACGAGAACCCGACGCCGCTGTCGAATTTCCTCCAAATGGTTTTCATTTTCCTCATCCCGGCGGGCTTGACCTACACCTTCGGCCGGATGGTGAAGAATACGCGGCAGGGCTGGGCGCTATTCGGCGCCATGAGCACTTTGTTCCTGGCCGGCGCCCTGGTGACCTACAGCGCGGAGCAATAGGGCAACCCCATCCTGGCTCAATTGGGGATCGAGCGGCAGCCCACAGCCGCCGAGCCCGGGGGCAACGCCGCCCGGCCTGGGGGAAACGCCGCCCAGCCCGGGGGCAACGCCGCCCAGCCCGGGGGCAACATGGAGGGCAAAGAGGTGCGCTTCGGCATCGCCTCCTCGGCGCTGTTCGCCACCGTTACCACCGACGCGAGCTGCGGCGCTGTCAACTCCATGCACGACAGTTTCACGCCGCTCGGCGGGCTGGTTCCCCTGGTCAACATCGAGCTCGGGGAAGTGATCTTCGGCGGGGTCGGGGCCGGGCTTTACGGAATGCTGATGTTCGCCATCCTCGCCGTCTTCATCGCCGGATTGATGGTGGGGCGGACGCCGGAGTACCTGGGCAAGAAAATCGAGCAGAAGGAAGTGAAGATGGTCATGCTCGCTATCCTCATCCTGGCCGCGAGCATTCTGTTGTTTTCCGGCGCCGGCGCCGTGGCGAACTTCGCCAAGAACGGCTGGGTGAATCCCCCCGGGCCGGCGACCGCAAACCTCAACAACAACGGGCCGCACGGGCTTTCGGAGATCCTTTACACCTACAGCAGCGGCACCGGCAACAACGGCAGCGCCTTTGCCGGGATCAACCCCAATACGCCGTGGTTCAACATCACCATCGGCCTGGCCATGTGGATCGGCCGGTTCCTGATGATCATTCCGCTGCTGGCCGTGGCGGGGAGCCTGGCCCGGAAAAAGCTGGTGCCGGCTTCGGCCGGCACGTTGCCCACCGACGGCGGCCTGTTCGTCGGTCTGCTCGTGGTGGTGGTCCTGATCGTGGGCGCTTTAACTTTTTTCCCGGCGCTGTCGCTCGGCCCCGTCGTGGAGCATTTTCTGATGCAGGAGCACAAGCTCTTTTCGATGCTGGTGTTCACGCCCTGGACCTGACCTATGATCGTCGCCGAAAACCCCGCCGTTGTTTCGTTGATGCCGGTGAAGCGGCGCCGGGCGCGCCCGCTGTTCGACCCGCCCATCGTCAAGCGGGCCATCAGCGATTCCTTCCTCAAGCTGAACCCGGCTACCCTGATGAAGAATCCGGTGATGTTCGTGGTGGAGGTGGGCGCGGCCCTCACCACGGCGGTGCTGGTTCGCGACTGGCTGGGCGGCGCGGCGAGCCTGAGTTTCACCCTCCAGATCGCAGTGTGGCTGTGGTTCACGGTGCTGTTCGCCAATTTTGCCGAAGCCATGGCGGAAGGGCGCGGGAAAGCTCAGGCCGACGCTCTTCGCAAAACCAAGACCGAGACGGTGGCCCGGCGGCTCAAGAACGGCGGGAAGATCGAGGCGGTGGCCGCCACCGAGCTGCGGCACGGTGACATGGTGCTGTGCGAACCCGGCGACACCATTCCCGGCGACGGCGAGGTGACCGAGGGCATCGCCAGCGTTGACGAATCGGCCATCACCGGCGAGAGCGCGCCGGTGATTCGCGAGTCCGGCGGAGACCGCAGCGCCGTCACCGGCGGCACCAGAGTTCTTTCGGATTGGATCAAAATCCGGATCACCTCCAACCCAGGCGAGACCTTCCTCGACCGCATGATCGCTTTGGTGGAAGGGGCGCAGCGGCAGAAGACGCCGAACGAGATCGCGCTGAACATCGTGATCGCCGGCCTGACTCTGGTGTTCCTGCTGGCGGTGGTGACGCTCCAGCCGTTTGCCCTTTACAGCGTGGCGGCGGCCGGCGCCGGGCGAGCGCCCAGCGTGACGGTGCTGATCTCGCTGCTGGTCTGCTTGATCCCCACCACCATCGGCGGCTTGCTGTCGGCGATCGGAATCGCCGGAATGGACCGGGTGATGCAGCACAACGTCCTGGCCATGAGCGGCAAGGCGGTCGAGGCCGCCGGCGACGTCAACACGCTGCTACTCGACAAGACCGGAACGATCACCCTGGGCAATCGCCAGGCGGTGGAGTTCCTTGCCGTCGACGGCGTCACGCCGGCCGAGCTGGCCGACGCCGCCCAGCTTTCGAGCCTCGCCGACGAGACGCCCGAGGGACGCTCGATCGTCGTGCTGGCCAAAGAGAAATATCAGCTTCGGGGCCGGGAGGTCTCGGAAAGCGAAGCCCGCTTTATTGCCTTCTCCGCGCACACGCGGATGAGCGGCGTGGACCTGGACCATCGTGCGGTGCGCAAAGGGGCGACCGATGCGGTGCTGGAGTTCGTGAAAGGTCTGGGCGGCCGGGTGCCGCCGGAGCTGACGCAAATCACCGACCGCATCGCGCGATCCGGCGGCACGCCGCTGGTGGTGGCGGACGGCCCCCGGGTGCTGGGCGTCATCCATCTGAAAGATGTGGTGAAAGGCGGCATGCGGGAGCGCTTCGATCAGCTCCGCGCGATGGGCATCCGCACCGTCATGATTACCGGAGACAACCCGCTCACCGCCGCCGCCATTGCCGCCGAGGCCGGCGTGGACGACTTCCTGGCCCAGGCCACGCCCGAAGACAAAATGGGCCTGATCCGCAAGGAGCAGGCCGGCGGCCGGCTGGTGGCCATGACCGGAGACGGCACCAACGATGCTCCGGCGCTCGCCCAGGCCGATGTGGGCATGGCGATGAACACCGGCACCATGGCCGCCAAGGAAGCGGGGAACATGGTCGATCTCGACAGCAACCCCACCAAGCTTATCGAGGTGGTTGCCATCGGCAAGCAACTGCTGATGACCCGTGGCGCGCTCACCACGTTCTCGATCGCCAACGACGTGGCCAAGTATTTCGCCATCCTGCCGGCCATGTTCATGGTCACCTATCCCGCGCTCGCCAAGCTGAACGTGATGGGCCTGCACAGCTCGGAAAGTGCGGTGCTGGCGTCGGTGATCTTCAACGCGCTGATCATCATCGTGCTGATCCCGCTCGCTCTGCGCGGCGTGACCTACAAGCCGATGAATGCCGCCGCCCTGCTGCGGCGGAACCTGCTGGTTTATGGGGTCGGCGGCATTGTCGCGCCGTTTCCCGGCATCTGGGTGATCGACCGGCTGCTGGGGTGGCTGCATCTCGCGTAAAGGAGAGGCCGCATGCTCAAACAACTCCTGCCCGCCGTGAGAATGACGCTGGCGCTGACGGCGCTGACCGGGTTGCTCTA
>JBGOUJ010000573.1:0-5112 GCA_041477005.1 Terriglobia bacterium
GCACCGTTGCTTGCCGAAGGAAATCCTCATAGCTTCGGATGCAGGCTTCCTTGCCCCTGCCCGCCTCCTGGAAGTCGGGACCCTTGACCACCATGTCGTCGTGAAAGCACTCTCCCAGCACCCTCGGAAGCTCATCCGGGATCCCCTTCAGCCAGGCGTCGTTGATCTTGCCGAGCAGCAGCCGGATTTCATCCCGGTCGTTCGTCTCTTCTCCAGAGGGCATGCATTCTCCTTTCGTGCATTGTCCGCTTAGTGTTTGGGCCGCGTCATTGTTTGGCCGGTCATTGTTGGGCCAACCAGTGCTTGACCCGGGTCGGCGTAATCTTGATCATCGGCCGCCGGTCAATCGCCATGGAGCGGTATTGCGGATACTTCTCGCGCAGGAGCGCCACGGCGCGCGCATGCTCCGCCTTGCTATCGTCCGGCTCCAGGATTACGGCCCGCCCGCTGATCAGCAGGTAGGCGAGCTGGCTCCAGTCCGGCGAATAGTCGTCGACCACGAGAGCAACGTGCGGGTTCGCCTCGATATTTCGCACTCGCTGGAGCTGGCGGCCCGTCACCCTCTTGGGCTTTTCGTCGATGGGCGAATAGAGGCAGCCGCCGTCGAAGACGTAGCAGACCGGCACCACGGACGGTTGCCCGTCGAGGCCGGCCGTAGCCAGGCGCGCGACCGCATGCCGCAGGAGGAACTCGCGGGCGCTATCCGGGATCGAGAGCGCCATAGCGCTTCACTGAGACGCTTCCATCAACTGCTCCATCCGGGTGAGGCCCAGGTCGATCGGCGAGTTGCTGAAGCCGATTTCCGGAGGCGAGTGCAGCAGTCCATCCACCCCGATGTCGCGCAGCCGGCTGATGTCGTCTCGAATCTCGGCGACCGTCCCCACGAATTCCCGGCGTTCCGACCCCGGCGACTCCTCCAGCACAAAGGGAAACGTCCGCAGGATCACTTTCAGCCGGCCGCGCCTGGCCCATGCCGCCATTTCGTGCAATTGCCGGATCATCGGTTCGAGCGCCGCGCTGGGAAGTCCCACCGGGTTCCAGCCGTCGGCGAGCTGGACCGAGCGCTCCAGGGCCTTCGGGCTGAGGCCTCCAACATAGATCGGCGGGTGAGGCTTCTGCACGGGCTTCGGCCCGACCTTGGATTCGGGAATGTGGTAGAAGCTGCCGTCGAACCCCACCGGATCTTTGGTCCACAGGTCAATCATCACTCGCAGAAACTCGTCGGTTCGCTCGCCGCGACGCTCGAACGGCGTGCCGGCCGCCGCATACTCATCGCGCGACCACCCCGTGCCGATGCCGACCTCGACGCGGCCGGCGGAGAGCACGTCGAGCGTCGCGATCCGGCGAGCGAGCTGGATCGGCGTGTGGTAAGGCAGCACCAGCACGCTGGTCCCGAGCCGAACCCTCTTGGTGTGGGCCGCAACGAAGGTCAGGGTCTCGATCGGATCGAGCACGGCCTGATACTGTTCGGGGAGGCCGCCGTCGGGTGTCGCGGGATAAGGTTCTTGCGGGCGCAGCGGCCAAAGCAGCCGCTCCAGCACCCACACCGAGTCGTACCCCAATTCTTCCGCGCGCTTGGCGCAGCGAACGAGATTCTCCGGGGTCGCCTGCGGGCCGAGCTGGGGAAGTGAAATTCCGATCTGCATGGCAAACAGTTTACCGCAGCCTGCGGGATAGGCCGCTCTCTGCCGCTGATGGCTGACCGCTGAAATCATCAATACTTGCAGCCCGTCTCGAGGTGGCGAGGGCCCGCCTGCGAGGTGAGCAGAAGCAAGTCAAAAGACAAATTGCAAAAGGCAAAAGGCAAAAATCGAGGAAGGGGGCATCTTCTCAGTGCCCGGCCCCGAGGGCCGGGCAAACGCGGACTTCGTCCGCGATGCTTTTTTCAAGAATGCCCTTTTCCTTGATTCTTGCCTTTTGCAATTTGCCTTTTGCCTTGTCTTTATCCGGATCTATTCCTCCCGAAGCGTCTGCGCCGGGTTGAGCCGGGCCACACGCAGCGCGGGGATGAAGCTGGCGGCGGCTGAGACCAGCAAAAGCGTCAGGGCGACCATTCCGAACGTAACGGCATCGGTGGCGCTCACGCCCCAAACAAGGTGCCGCAAAACCTGTGCCGCGGCCCGGGCCAGCACGCACCCGACAATCACGCCGCCAAGCGCCAGCGCCACTCCCGGCAGCGCCACGGCTCGCATCGCCTGCCCGGTCGTGGCACCCAGCGCCATCCGAATCCCCAGCTCGCGCGTGCGCTCCGCGACGGAGTTCGCAATCAGGCCATAAATGCCGACAGCCGCCAGCACCAGGGCCAGGCCGCCCAGAATCGTCAGCAGGATCGCCCCCACCCGCTGCTCGGACAAAGAGCGTGACCGGACGTCGGCCATGCTGCGGAAGCCGGCGAACGGCAGTTGCGGGTCTATGGCCTCCACCGCGCGCTGCATGCCGGCTATGACGCCTCCCTGGGGCACGGAGGTGCGTACCACCCAGCTTGGAGAGAACCAGGTATGCGCCAATTGCAGGAACTTGTCGGAAGTCTGCGCCGCCGGCATAAAGGCGCCGGGCATGGGCGCCAGCGGGCCGTAATCTCCCCAGCCGGGCCTTTGCTGTACGTCGCCTACCACGCCCACAATCTCGCTAGGCGCCCCATCAATCCTCAGGTGGCTGCCGAGCGGGTCCTGCTCGGGAAGATACTTCCTCACGAAAGCTTCATTTACGACCACCACCCGCGTGGACCCGGGGCCGTCGGCGCCGGTCAGCAGACGGCCTCGCAGCAGCGGAATCCGCAGCGTCTGGAAGTATTCCGGCGTTATGTAAATGAGGTTCATGATCTGGGTCTTGTCATCCACGCGGGGGCCGTCCAGCCGTCGAAACCCAACATTCAAGGGTCGCACGTATGGCACACTGAGGCCCACCGCCGCGGATTCCACTCCGGGCAGCTCCCGAATGCGGGCCAGGCTTTGCTCGAAAAGCTGATTCACGCGCCGGCTGCTCGTGTAGCGCGCGTCCTGCAACGAGAGGTTGGCGGTGATCACGTTCGTCGGGTCGAAGCCGGGGCGGAGGTTTACGAGGTAGGCAAAAGTGCGGATCAGAAGGCCGGCACCGATCAGAAGCACCATTCCCAGCGCCACCTCGCCCAGCACCAGAGACCGGCGTAGCCATCGGCTCCGGCGCCCTGCCACTCCCCGCCCCCCGCCCTCCGCCAGGGCCGCGCAAACATCCACGCGGCTGGCTTCGAGCGCCGGGAGCACGCCGAACACGAGGCTGGTGACCAGGGACAGCCCCGCAGTCACGCCCAGCACTCGCAGGTCGAGGCGCAGCGTCTGCCAGATGCCCAGAGTGTCCTTCGCCAGCAACCGGAGTCCCTGCATCCCCAGCCACCCCAGCGCAACGCCGACCGCCCCGCCGCAGAAGGCGAGCAGCAGACTCTCGGTCAGCATTTGCCGCAGCACGGCGCCGCGCCCGCCGCCGAGCGCCAGGCGCGTGGCGATCTCCCGGGTCCGCGCGGCGGCACGGGCCAGCAGCAGGCCGGCGATGTTGACGCAGCCGATCAGCAGTACCACGCCAACGGCGCCTATCAGAATCAGCAGCGGCATTCGCACGCCTTGCGTCAGCCCTTGCTGCAAGGGGATCAGGCGCAGCCAGGCCGACACATCGGGTGGAAGGCGGCGTTCCTGGAGCATCGGCGCGCCGACGACGTTGACTTGGGAGTCGGCTTGCGCCCAGGTCACGCCCGGCCGCAGCCGCGCCACGATATGGTAGTTCGTCCCGCCTCCCTCGCCGGTTGTCGACGGCCGCAAGGGCGTCCACAAGTCGGCCGGCACGCTGGTTTGAAATCCCGGCGGCATCACTCCGACGATCGTGTAGGGCTCGCCTCGCAACAGGACCGCGCGATCGATCACCGACGGGTCCGCGTTGAAGACGCGCTTCCAAAGCGCGTAGCTCAGCACGGTGACGGCCGGCCCGCCCACCCGGTCTTCCTCCGGCATGAACTCGCGACCGAGCATGGGGTTGATCCCAAGCACGCGGAAGAAGCCCGCCGATACCCGCTCTTGCTGGACGTACTCTACCTTGCCCTGGGCGGCGAAGTTAACGCCCGTCCAGCCGCCGCCGAAGGCCGCGCAGTCGAGATAGGTGGCGTGCTCGTGTACCGCGAGCCAGGTGCGTCCGTTCTGAGAGGTCTGGTCTTCCTCCATTCCTCGGCCCTGGAAATGAGTCACGAAGGTTACCAGCCGCTCCGGTTCCGGGTAGGGCAGCGCGCGCAGCAGCACCGCATCCACCACGCTGAAAACCGCCGTGTTGACGCCGATGCACAGGGCCAGGGTGAGAACGGTGGTAGCGGTGAAAGCGGGGCTCTTCCGCAGCAAGCGGGCGGCGTGGCGCAGGTTTCGCCGGAATTCATCCGTCCAGCGAAGCCCCAACGCCTCGCGGCACTCGTCCTTCACGGCTTCCACCGCGCCGAACTCCACTCGCGCGCGCCGCCGGGCCTCTGCCGGGGGCACACCGCGAGCTGCGAGGTCTTCGCTATAGCGCTCGATGTGCGACTCGATCTCCGCCTCCATCTCCCGCTCCACCCGGCGCCGTCTTAGAAGCGAATGAAACCAGGACTTGCCGTACGACATGTCAGGCCTCCTCCGGCCGAGCATCGAGCACGCTGGCGATGGCCGCGGACAGACGGTTCCATTGGTCTCTCTCCGACCTCAGTTGGCGACGGCCGGCGGCCGTGAGCCGGTAGTACTTGGCTTTCCGCTTGTTCTCGCTCTCCCCCCACTCCGACGCGATCCAGCCCCGGCGCTCCAGGCGATAGAGAGCCGGATACAGAGATCCCTGCGGGATCTGCAAGGCGTCTCCCGAAATCTGCTGGATGCGCAGCAGGACGCCGTACCCGTGTAAGGGACCGAGCGATACCGCCTTCAGAATGAGCATGTCGAGGGTCCCTTGCAACAACTCCACTGGCCCGTGCATACACTCTCCTAGTGTGTCTAGGAGGATTGTACAAGCCTTCTCCTAGACAGTCAAGGAAGAGAGTTGTCCAATGCAGAATGAGCCTGAAGGAGGGGTTTGTTTCCAATCGGGATGAGCCTGAAGGGGGAGTTTGTTTCCAACACGGTATGAGCCTGA
>JBGOUJ010000574.1:0-5112 GCA_041477005.1 Terriglobia bacterium
AAAGGCACGAACAGATTGGCGGTGCCCGAGAGGCCGGGGCCTTCGTCGGCCACCAAAACTTCGAGGTGAGTGGCATTCTTGCGCCAGCCGAGATGGACGCCGCCGCCGGTCTCCAGTGAGGCGTCCACGGCGTTGCGGAGCAGGTTGATGAGGAGCTGCTCCAACTGGTCGGGGTCGCCCGGAATGACGATGGAGGGGCCGGGCTGGAGGGTCACGTTGAGCCGTGTTTCGAGGCCGGCCACACGCTGGACCCACCGGGCGACATCGAGCGGCTGCAAGGTGGGCTGCGGCAGCCGGGCCAGGCGAGCATAGGCGCTCATGAAACGGCTCAGGGCTTCGGCGCGCGAGCCGATCACCGCCAGGCCGCGTTGCATGTCCTCGCGCCAGTCCGGCGGCGGCGGGTCGCGGGTCAGCAGGCTCTCCAGGCTGCCGACAATGGATTGAATGGGCGCCAGGGAATTATTCAGCTCGTGACCCAGCACGCGAAGCAGGCGCTGCCAGGCCTGGCGTTCTTCCTCGCGCAACGCCCGGCTCAGATCGGAGAGGACGAGCAACTGGTGCGGCAGACCGCGCTCCCGGAAGCTGCTGCGCCGCATCTGCCAGCGGCCGACGGCCCCGGGAAAGGTGATCTGCAGGGTCCGGGTGGTTTCCCCTTCCAGGCAATCGGCGAGGCCGAGATCGGCGGCGGTGCGGCCCAGCGCCCGCTCGGCGGGCCGGGCCAGGAGCCGCTCTCCGGCCCGATTCACCAGGCGCAGGTACTGCTCGTTGTCAAAAGCAAAGACGGCGACATCGATCTCGGCAATCACCTTGGCGAGCAGCGTGGTGGCTTCGAGCGCCCCCAGACGCTGCTCGCGCAGCGTGGCGCCCAGGGCGTTCACCTCCGTCACGACGTCCCCCAAGGGACTGCTGGGCGCTTCCTTCCGGCCGCGAATCGAGTAGTCCCCCTCGCGCAGCGCCGCCAGGAGATTGGAAAGGGTTTGCAGCGGGAAGACCACGCGCTCGCGCAGGCCAAACGAAAAACCCCACCAGCAGGCGAGGATCAGGACGGTGAGCGTCCACTGGACCTTTGTGGTGTAATCCCCGCTCCACAGCAAAACCAGCGCCACAACCGTCGCCGGCAAGCCCGAGGCCAGCGACATGAGCAGGACGCGGCGGTCATGGCTGAGACGCATAGGACAAGCTATCAGCTTTCAGCTATCAGCCGTCAGCTTTCAGCAACCGCTTGGGCGGGACCGGCTGCTGGTAGCTCATAAGACAAGCTGTCAGCTTTCAGCCGTCAGCTTTCAGCGACCGCTTGCGCGGGACTGGCCGCTGGTAGCTCATAAGACAAGCTGTCAGATGTCAGCCGTCAGCTTTCAGCAACCGGTAGCGACGAGGGGATCCGGTGGTCGCTGAAGGCCGGCGGCTGACAGCCGAAGACTATCACAATATGTGCTCGACGGCGAGGAGCAGTCGAGGGCGACGATGTAGCCGAGTTATGCTCCGGTTGCTCGTATTGTTGCGCGTCCTTCCACTTCGATCGCTGCCGTCGTTTACTCAACAGATTCTGTTGAGGTACAGTCAAATTAGCAACATCCCAATCACTTGGGCCATGAATCAAAATTTTAGGTACCCGATTGATAAATGGAAGCTCACGTGGACTCGTTTCGACGGAGTAAAACGTGATATCACCAAGATCTACTTGGAGGGCGGCTTCCTGCGCGTCAGCGCTACCAGCACCGACTTCACGTTGATTACGTTCGGCCAATGAAGCCCTTGCTGTCGGACAAAACCGGTTATCAAGTCGGTGGTCTATCGCAGCGCCGGGAATCCTCGCCAAGAGGATCTTCGGCGCGTCCTGCGTCAATGCACGTGCAATTCTTGCGGGACGAGTTGGCGGCGCACCCTGATCTTGCTTTCGTTCTTGCGGGCTGCCGCGAGGTCATAGGCAAGCTGCATCCGCAACCACGTCTCCTCCGTGCTGCCGAATGCCTTCGTTAGCCGGATAGCCATCTCCGGGCTGATACCAGACTTTCCGTTGACGATGTTGTTAAGCGCCTGCCGGGTGACGCCGAGAACCTTTGCGCCTGCGGTCACAGACAAGCCCAACGGCTCAAGGCAATCATGCCGGACGATGCGACCGGGATGCACGGGGTTTTTCATGGGCATGGCGGCTTTCTCCTTTTCTAGTGGTAGTCGATCAGTTCAACGTCAAAGGCGTCCGTTCCTTCAAAACGGAACATGCTGCGCCAGTTGGCCCGCACCGTCACGGACCACAACCCCTTCAGGTCGCCTTTGAGTGGATGCAGGCGATAGCGGGGAATGTCCAGAGCTTGCGGCGTGGTGGCGGTGTCGAGAACCGTGAGAATTCGTTCAACCGTGTCCAACAGGTCGGGACGTATCCCGCTGCGGTCGCCGCGTTCATAGAGCCGTTTGAGGCCACGATGCTTGAAGCTCCTAATCATCAGGGTACACCGTAAAGTAACACTTGTCAGTTGTCAACACCAAACCGCGCTAGAATCGGCCCATGGAGCTCAAAAGCAAGTTTCCATGGGGTGAGGTCGCGGCGATGGCTGACAAGCGTAGGGCTGAGATGGCGTCGGAACTGGAAAACTACTGGAACGAAATCGCCCCCTACGGCGAGAGGTTCGACGCGGACAGGACAACGCGCTGCTGCTTCAAACCGTCAAACGGCTACGAAGCGGCGCTCCTTCGTATCGCGGGGAAACCGGATGAACAGCAAGCGCTGATAGATCATCGGCAAAGGACCGGACAGGAGGTTGGGGCGTCTGACCGGGACCGGTTGTTGACCCACCGGAAAACCGCCTTCTTCGCAATGGAAGCCCTCGGGCTGCCTCCCGTTTCCCGCGAAAGCTGCGCCAGAAGGACCGGGCGGCGCTCTGCACGTTCCGCCGCAAGGCGGTGGACGACTCGACAACCATCGCGCAGCGGATCATCGAGAATCCTCGCGCCTAGTCCGCTTGGTAGCCGTATCTGCTCGCTGATGGCCGACGGCTGAAGGCTGATCGCTGAATTCGTCACAGCCCATAGCGTTGCAGCCGGCGGTAGAGAGCGCTGCGGCTCAGGCCCAGGGTCTTGGCGGCCAGGCTCACGTTGCCGTCGTAGCGGGCCAGGGCCTTCTTGATCAGGAAGCACTCGACTTCCTCCAGGCTCATGTCTTCGGGCCGGACGGAGGCCTCGCGGCCGGTGCGCAAGCCGAGATCGGCGGACTGCACCATCCCGCCCTGGGCCATCAGCACGGCTCGCTCCACGGAGTGATCGAGCTCGCGGACATTGCCCGGCCAGGGGTGCGCCAGGAGCGCTTGCAGGGCGGCCTCGTCGAAGCCGGTCAGGCCCTTGCGGTAGTGTTGCGCGTGCAGGCGAAGGAAGTGCAGGGCCAGAGGCTTGATGTCGGGCCGGCGGTCGCGCAGCGGCGGGATGTGGATCTCGATGGTGTTGAGGCGGAACAGCAAGTCCTGGCGGAAGCGGCCGGCGGCGACCTCCTCGTTGATGTCGGCATTGGTGGCCGAGACAATGCGCACGTCCACGCGATGGGATTTCGACGCTCCCACCCGCTCGAACTCGCCGGTCTCGAGCACCCGCAACAGCTTGGCCTGGAGGTTGAGGGAGACGTTGGCGATCTCATCCAGGAAAAGCGTGCCGCCGTCGGCCAGCTCGAAGCGGCCGACGCGATCGGTCTTGGCGTCGGTGAAAGCGCCCTTCACGTGGCCGAACAGCTCGCTCTCGAAGACACCTTCGGAAAGACCGCCCGCGTTCACGGTCACGATGGGCTTGGAAGTCCGGCTGGAGACGGCGTGGAGCGCCTGGGCCACCAAGCCTTTGCCCACTCCGTTCGCCCCGGTGATCAGGACGTTGGCGTCGGAGGGCCCCACCCGCGCGATGAGCTGGAGCACGGGCTGCATGGCGGGCGACTCGGCGATCAGGTTGGGGTAGGCCGTGTCGCGCAGCATGCGGTTCTCGGCCTCCAGGCGCTGCCCTTTGCGCAGGGCCTGGCCGAGCTCGATCTGAGTCCGCACGATCGAAAGCACTCGCGGGTTTTCCCAGGGCTTCTGGATGAAATCCCGCGCGCCCCGCCGCATCGCATCCACGGCCACCTCCACGCTGCCCCAGGCCGTCATCACCACCACGGGCAAGGCGCCGTCCAGAGATTGAATGCGGGAAAGCAGGTCCAGGCCTTCCTTGCCGGAAGTCGTGTCGCGGGCGTAGTTCAGGTCCATGAGCAGGACGTCGAAATCCCGCTTCTCGATCGCCGACAGGATGCCAGCCGGCGAGGAGACAGTCTCGATCTGGTAGCCCTCGCTCTTCAGCAGCAGACGCAGGGCTTCCAGCACGTCCGGCTGGTCGTCGGCGATAAGCACGCGCGAATTGGAGCTGGCAAACTTCATAGAAGCAGCTATCAGCTTTCAGCCGTCAGCTCTCAGCCATCTGCATTCTTCTGCTCTCCGGCGTACGTCACAGCAACAGCGGCTTGCTGAGGGCTGACGGCTGTGAGCTTTCGGTCATCGGCTTTCAGTCATCAGCATTCTTCTGCTTTCCGGCGTACGTCACAAGCAACAGCGGCTTGCTGAGGGCTGACGGCTATCGGCTTTCAGCCATCAGCATTCTTCGGCTTTCCGGCGTACGTCACAGCAGCCGGCGGCTTGCTGGGGGCTGACGGCTGGCAGCTTACGGCTAGCAGCTTTCCGCTGTCGGCATTTCTCCACCTTTCAGATTACATCACGGCAGCAGGGCGGCTTGCTGACGGCTGAAAGCTGACGGCTGATAGCTGCCTCTATTCAGGCAGGGGGCGGCCCAAACCATCGGGGCCAGGAGCAGGGGAGCCAGGAGGAGGAGAGAGCAGTAGCGGAGGTTCATGTGAATTCTCCTATTCCTGAGGGGCACATCGGTTGCCATCCGGCGCGCGACGTTGAAGATGATCCAACCTATGACATTTAGAAGGCGCCGGTGGCTGGAGCTTCGCCTCCCGGTGTCCGGTTCTGGGACGGGGTTACCCGGAATCGCACAGCGCACAGCTCAGTCGTTGGCGATCCAGCCGTCTTGCAGCTTGATGATGCGGCTGCCGTAGGAGGCGTTTCTCTCGGAGTGGGTCACCTGAATGATCGTGGCGCCGGC
>JBGOUJ010000575.1:0-5099 GCA_041477005.1 Terriglobia bacterium
CGGGCGAAATGACAATGTCGGTGTCGTCCGGCGCCATGCTTCTGATGCTTGGAGCGTTTCACGGCATCAATCCCGGCATGGGCTGGCTCTTCGCGGTGGCGCTCGGAATGCAGGAGCGCCGCCGCGCCGCGGTATACCGGGCGTTGCTGCCGCTCGGAGCCGGGCATGCGCTTGCCGTTGCGGCCGCGGTGGCTATAGCGCTACTCGCCGGCGCGGTGATACCGATCCGCCATCTGCGCTGGCCGGTGGCCGGAGTCCTCCTGGCGCTGGGCGTCTCCCGGCTGATTCGCCACCGTCATCCGCGCTGGGTGGGCATGCGCGTTGGAACCCGCGGCTTGACGCTTTGGTCTTTCCTGATGGCATCGGCCCATGGCGCGGGCCTGATGGTGGCGCCTATATTCCTAAAGATGGCGACGGCGGATACCCAGCCGGCCTGTCATGTGGTGAAGGCATCGGCGCCGGCGGCCGCTCTGCTTGCGAGCGGTCTGCACTCGATAGGATATCTGCTGGTCACCGCCGTAGTTTCGCTGCTGGTATTCGAAAAGCTCGGGGTCGGCATGCTGCGCAAGGCGTGGTTCAACCTCGATTTGATCTGGGCAGTGGCGCTGATTGGCACGGGGATTCTGACGCTGGCCGTGTAAGGGATGCGGAAGCCTCTCAGAGCAGCGCACGGCGGACAGCCTCGGAAGCGAGGAACTGCCGGCGGAGGCTGTCCTCGATGAGCGAGTCTGCCAGGTGGCGGATTACATGACGGCAGCGGCTGCGATAGTGCTCAGCCAGGGCGGTGTCGCGGAAAGCGGATGCCATATCGGCCGCGGCCAGAAGGACGGTCCATTCAATCGTCGGGCAGCGGTGCCGCTCGAGAACCCGAAGAGCCTTATCGTACTCCTGCCGGGCATCGGTAAACCTTTCCTCGGCGACAGCCACGTCGCCCAGGATCTTATGCGCGCGCGCCAGGTGTTTTCGTGCTTTGCGCGGCGCGGCCAGCGCGACGGACTCGGAAGCGTGCCGCGCGGCCTCTCTGGAATCGCCTCGCGCGAGTGAGTACCGGGCCAGCTCCGCCTTCGTACGGATGTTGTAGCGCCATCGAAACCACAGGTCCGCCTCAAAAATCTCTTCGGCACGGCGCAGGTGGTCCCGTGCCCGGTGAGGTTCGCCCAAAGCGATGTAATCAGCGGCCAGGTTGACGTGGGCATTGGCCTCTGGCTTTCCGTATCCGCCCTCGCGAGCCGCTTTCGCTCCCTCCGCGTCGAAACGCAGCGCCGTTTCGAAATCCTGCAATTCGCGGTACGCCCAACCCAGCGTGTTGGGATAGCGGGAGAGCCAGAACCGCTCCCCGTTTCTCTCCGCAAGGCGCATTCCCTCTCTCAGGTCGCCGAGCCCTTCGGAGAGGCGGCCCTGGTTGAACCGCGCCATCCCGCGGACAAACAGGTTCAAGATGATGTAGTAGGGCAAACCCAAGTCGCGCGCTTTCTGCAAGCACCAGTTCACGGCATCGCCGGCGGATTTGTATTCGAGTTGCCAGGCGTGAAGCAACCCGGAGTAGCCAACGGCTTCGAGGGCATGCAGTGGCGGGCCATGCCTGGCCAGCACCGGCGTTGCCCGGCCGAATCTCCGCTCGGCATCGGCGGTCGCTCCCAGACACATCCGCTCCAGGCCGAGCACCAGCTCGGCCGATGCCGCCCCTACTTCCGACCCTGCCGCCTGTGCCAATGCCAGGGCGCGTTCGCCGTATTGCCGCGCCGCGTCGAGATGGATCTGATTGAACTGGGCCAGCGCCCCGGCGCAGATTGCATTCACCTGCGCGTCGATGTCCCCGAGGGCGCTGGCAGCCTTTTCCGCGAGCTCGAAATCGGCCGCGGCATCCGCGAACCTGGAAAGCACCAAATGGAGCTGCGCCACTTGCAGCGCCGCGGCCAGCACGCGAGAGTGGCGTGCCACGCCCTGGAGCTTGTCCGCATTGATGATGGCCCTTCGGGACAGGTGCACCGCCTCTTCGTTCGCAAACAACCGGGCGGCATTGCCGGCGGCGATGACGAAAAAGTCAGCGGCCCGCTCGAAGTCCCTACCCGCCTCGAACAACAAAGCCAGTTGGGACGCCACCGTCGATGACGAAGCGCCGTAATGGTGGAGCAGCGCCTCGGCCGTTGCCTTACTCAACGCGGTCTTCTGGCTGGGTGTAAGGGTGGCGTCGATCGCGTGCTGGTAAAGACTATGGGCGAACGCATACGTCACCGCCAGACTGCCGTCCGGAAGGTCCTTCTCATCAATGTAGCGGACGAAGGAATGCGCGCGATCGAGCCGGCGGAGTCTTGCCTCAACAGTAGCGGCGTCGAGTTTCAGCACATCCGCGACAATGCTCGCGTCGAACTCGTATCCCTGCACGCTGGCGGCGGCCAGCAGCGCCAGCTCGTCCTGGTCGAGCTGATCAATGCGGCGCTGGACCATGCTCCGAACCGACTCGGGGAGATCGCGCTCCATGGAATCCAGCGATTCGCCGAGCGTGCCGCGTTCGCGGAGGTGCCGGACCAGATCGGTCATAAAGAGCGGGTTGCCTTCGGTGCGGCGGTAAATGAACTCGGCAAAATCCCGCGGAGTATCATCCCGGGGAATTTCGAGAGCCAGATAGTTCGTTACGTCCTCCAGGCTCAACAGGCCGATCTCGACCTCGCGGCAGAGATTCTGTTTCTGCAGCTCCTGCCGCACGGCGATGAACGGGTGCCGGCCGAGGACCATCTCCGACTGGCGATAAGCAACCAGCAGGAATACGCGAATCGACGCCAGTCTTCGCGAGAGATACGCGAGGAGATCCACTGTGGATGCATCCGCCCAGTGCAGATCGTCGAGGAACAGCACCAGGGGCCGAATGCGCGAGATTTCTTCGAACAGCGCTACCAGCTCGCGCTTCATCCGCTCGCGCGAAGCCATCTTGGCGTCCGCACAGACAGCGGCGAAAGACGGATCCGAGGAAGCCCACAAAGGCGCGGTTTGCACGTACCAGGTGGGCGCCACCATCTTCATCAGCTCGGCGAGCGCCGCTCCGGTGGCGCCGGAGAGCAAGCTCTCGAGCGCTTCGAGCAAGGGGAGGTATGCTTCGCTCCCGGCGAGACGCTCCGAGCAGCAGCCGGCCGCTACCACACAGTTTTCATGGCGGCCGGCAAGCTCCTCCAGAAAGTGGGCAACCAGAGTGCTCTTGCCAATCCCAGGCTCCCCGCCAATGGAGAGCACCAGGCCTTGACCCGAAGCGGTGGTTTCGAAGCCACCGAACATATCGGCGATCTCTCTCCGGCGACCCACGACGTGGCGATGCGAAGATGCTGCCGCAGAAGTGGCTTCGGGCTCGGCTGCGAGCGCCGCCCTGGCGGCCTCCAGCCGTTCCTGCCAACCGCCCTCGGGCTGCGGCGAACCGGATGCCCGCGCCGCCATCGCGCGAGCCGCGCTCTCCACCACCCGGACCTCGGTAACGAAACGATAGCCTCGAGCGGGTACTGTCTGTATGTGTTGTTCGCCGCCCTTTTTCTCTCCGAGCGCCTTTCGCAGCACCGTCAGGTTGTGGGCGAGATTGCCCTCCTCAACGACCGAATCGGGCCAGACAGCCTTGAGTAGCTGATCCTTCCCCACGAGGTGGCCGTGATTCTCCACGAGCACGCGAAGCGTGTCAAACACCTTCGCTCTAAGCTCTACCGGCTGATCATCGCGGAGCAGACGCCGCTCTGCGACCTCCAGGCGAAATGGGCCGAACTCATAGATTGCCTCGCTCCTCGTCATGGCCACTGACTAATTATGACCGGTTTGGATCACCCGTTTTCATCTATTTGAGAACTTTCGCCACAGCCCGCGAGGCTCGATAGCGCCCGAGCTGGCTCGGCCTCTCCAGGGCCAGTGCAAGAGTCTTCTGGGAGCAGCTCTCGGCAACATCATAATCACGGATCAGTGACAGGCGCTTGCGGAAGACACCCTGCCGGCGCCGCTCGGCCAGGATCGAGAAAGCCGCTTTCTCCCCCGCCGGCGCCTGCACGACCACCGCTTCATCGTCGAGGCTCATACCTACATGTGACCCCGGACACCGCTAAAAGTCACTGCCGGCGGTGAATTTACATTCGTTTCAATGACGGCGCGCCGGCGTCGACCGCATGGCAGGACGGGGAAGTTGGAGGCCGGCGCCGATTGCCCTCGCTTTGCGGGGGGCGTTTTCGAGGCCTGTGTTTGGGTCCTCCACGCCAAGAAGGCCCGCGGCGCCACAAACATTAGGCCCACAGGCCGATGAAGCGACAACTCACATCCACCGCCTTGAAGGCTTATGTAGAAGCGCCGCTTGCTAGAAAGCGTTCGACAAGCAGGTCAAACTGCTGGTGGAGAACCACGGTCGCCCAAAATATAACAAATTATGTTATACTATCCGGTGATGAAGCAAGCTGGCCATTTCGTGAGAGAACGGAAGCGCCTCGGTTTGACGCAGAGTCAGACGGCGGAAAAGCTAGGTGTGTCCCAGGCATATGTCTCGATGCTCGAGAGAGGGAAGCGAAGTCTGTCTAAGGATCTCGCCTGGAGGCTTGTGCGACTCCGTGGATTGCCGCCGACGGCTCTTCCGGTCCCGAAGAACTTCGACAAGCCATCGCCCGCAAAGCCCGAGGAGTTGGCGAAAGAATTGGCGGCTTTGGGCTACCCTGGGTTCTCTTATGTTCGTTCCCGGAAGATGAAAAACCCCGCTGAGGTCCTCTTGACTGCACTGGCCCAGAAGGAACTGGAGAGCCGGATTGCCGAGGCTCTGCCTTGGGTCGTATTCCGCTATCCGGACCTTCCCTGGGAATGGTTGACCAGGGCTGCCAAGGCCAACGATCTGCAAAACCGGCTCGGATTCGTTATAACTCTGGCCCGTCGTTTGGCGGAAGCGCAGCCATCCGAGCATTCCAATCCGCAACTGCTCGTGGAAAAGGAAGCGGAATTGGCGCGTTCGCGCCTTGAGGCCGAGGACACATTCTGCAAGGAGTCGTTGACGCCTGCCGAACGTTCCTGGTTTGCCCAGAGGAGGCCGGAAGATGCAGCACGCTGGCATCTGTTGACCGATCTCTCGCCTCGGCAGTTCTCTCAGACGAGAG
>JBGOUJ010000576.1:0-5095 GCA_041477005.1 Terriglobia bacterium
ATGTCCTCGCCCAGGCCAGGGACACTTTGCTGATTTCAAACGTCTCCATCATGCAGGTCTCGTCAAGGCGCTGAAGCTTGGCCCGCCATTCATCATCGACCATCCGCTCTCGCAGAAACTCCGTCCAGCTCTCCAACCGCAGCGGCAGGACTTCTGAACTTTCGTGGAGCGATTCCCCGAGATAAACCTGGTCTGAAATCGCCACCGGGCAGCCGTTGCCGATTGCTTCGACCACCGCGATGCCAAAATTCTCCTGCTGGGAAGGCAGCAGAAACCAGTCCGCCCGCTGCAGCAGGTATGCCTTGTCGTCTCCCGAGACAAAACCCAGCAACTGGACCTGTTCCGCCAAACCCAGCCTGCGGATCAGCCGCCTGATCCGCTCCACATGATCTGCGTCACCCGTGCCCGCGATCAGCAAATACCAATCCTTGCCCGGCCTCGCCCCGGCCCAGGCATTCACAAGAAAATCCACGTTCTTCTTCGGATGGATCCTTCCCAGGAACAGTCCGATCCTTCTGCCCGCCGGCTGGATGAGATCCTTTCGCGTAGGCTGCGACACCTGCTTCCTGTTGACGTCCACGCCGTACGGGACCAGAATCAACTGCGACCCAGGAAGTGGAAAAGTCTGCGCCGCCAGCTCCCGTTCCCGTTTGGTGGTGAAGAAAATACAGGACGACTTCAGAAGAATCTCCCTCTCCCGCAAAGCCCAGTACAGGATTTTCTTGGCTGCTTTCCACCAGCCCTGACTGTATATGGCCCACGGCTCCAGCATTCCGTGTGGAAAGCAGGCGTACGGGATGTTCTGCGCGAGGCACTCTCGGGCCACAGCCCAGTTCGGATACAGCCACATCCCGTGCAGCACCACTCCGTCGAATCGCTTCAAGTTCTGTCGCAGCCAGGAGCGGAGCTGCGGACTGTAGCAGTACCGTTCCGGGAACGAAATTGGCAGGCGGTGGATCCTGTCCTCCGGGAACGGGTTGTCCGGAAGACTCAACGCCCCGAAACCCAACACCTCGCTATCCAGCCCCGCTGCGAAGCTTCGACTGGACAGGTCCAGTACGGCCCGGATGGGACCCCCATAGCGCTGGTCGAGGGAATGGAGGACGTGAAGAAGGTTCACTTTTGCGTCTTCTGTTGAATCGTTGCCTGGCTGCGCCGATCGACGATCCAGCGTCGCTTCCCCGCGAGGTTTGTGACCAGATCGGGCACAAACTCGATTCGCGCCTCGGCGAGTTGTGGACTTAGGTCCAGAATTGCTGCTGCCGTATGGCCTGGTGAAACCGCCTCCGGCGCAGCAGGGCCACGAACGGGTTCATCGGGGCATCCTGCTCAGGGGAATGGAATCGAAAGACGAGACCAGGCGCGACCGCAGAGTCCGGTGCGTTGCTCGAAATGGACTCTTCGCTGGAGCTAGCCACAGTTTCTTGATGTGGGCGGCAGATCTCTCTGCAAACAACTCCGGTGAAAAACCTTCGATGATCCTCCGGCTCTCAGCGCCGAGCCGCTCGCGCTCGCAGAGAGGCATCTGCCAGACCGTCTCCAACACACGGGCAAGACCCTTAATATCGTTCGGATCAAAGGTGAACCCGTTATGTCCTTCCTGCACCAGCTCTGGCGCACAACCACAGCGCCGCGAGACAATAACAGGCAGGCTCGATGCCATCGCTTCATTCGTAACCAGCCCCCAGGGCTCCTCCGCGCTGGGGAGCACAAAGCATCCGGCATTGGCGTAGAATGCCGGGAGCTCATCTGCTTGTCGGAAGCCGGCGAAGTGGACACCCTGGATTCCCTGATCACGAATGGCGCCACGCAACCGCGACTCCTCGGGCCCACTTCCGACCAAGACCAAATCCCAGGCTCTGCCAGGCCACTTCCGGCGGTAACGGTGGAAGGCCTGCAGAAGTGTGTGCAGGTTCTTTTGCCGGACGAAGCGCCCCACGTACAAGAAATAGGGCGCCGCCACAGTCCGGCCGAAATTCCAATCGGCTACTTGCGGGGCTTCCTCGGCCTTCCTAAAGAACCGCTTGTTATCCACGCAGCCGCCGACAATACAAATCCGCTCCGCCGGCATAGACAGCCTTTCGAGGTACTCCGCATGCCGGGAACCAGCCACCAGTGCGCCGTCGAACCGGCAAACAACCAGCGACTTCAGCCTCTCGGCGAGCCAGAAGCGCCGCTGATCGACCGCGGTCGATTCGCTCCAAAGAAGACAGCGCGCTCCCGGATGGGTTTGCGCGTATTGCAAGGCAGCCCGCCGCGAGTGCTCCTCCGAATAGCCGGCCGCAACGACTACATCCGGGGCATGCCGAGCCAGTGCTTCCTCCAGCGCCCCTCTGGTCTCCGCAAGTACTTGTTTTGATCGGCGTTCTCTGGACAGAGTGACGTGTGGAAAGGCCGCCGCGGCGCCATTGCGCTTCCAGTCGTGGTCTCCCCGGCTGGTCGTCTCAACTACTGTCAAGTCGATCTCCGGTCTACCGGCTACGGCGGCCATCCGGGCGAAGTGATAGGGGCCCATCGACAGCCAGTGCCACAGTACTTTGATTCTCCCGGAGTTCATCTGGGGATCGGAGCGGTTGCCGGGAAGGCGGCAGTCGCCAGTTCCGCCGGTGAGCGGCGATGATATACAATAAGATCGACCGCGATCCAGCAGAGGATCGGGTAGCTCATCAGGATCAAATCGAGCAGACTTCGCATGGCGAGAAACAGAGCCATACATCCAGTTGCGTATAGCGCCACCCCTGCCGCCGTCGGCTCTGTGTCGAGCAGTTGGGACCAGCTCTTTGCCAAAAGTCCGAAAAGGAAGCCTCCCCCCCAAATGCCTGCCCAACCAAAGCACATATAGCACTCGCCAACGGCACTAATACTGAAGGCAACCCCCGGCGCCCCGAGGTGCAGTGCGAGGTCAAAGCCCCCAGTGACTGGTTTTCCGGTCCAGAGCACTCTCGGAATGGGCCGCACGATCACGTACCAAAGGTGCTCAAGGCCCACAAAGGGATGTTCGTCGGGCAGGATGTGGAGTGTTTGAGCCAGCGAGTGGAGGTTGTCATCGGCACGGATGCCCCGAAAATCCTCGACAGAGTAGGAGGGGCGACCGGTCTCCGGACTGAATCCGTAGTTCCTGATTTCCAGCATGAAATCCAGGAAGATAACCACGGCGGCCAGGAGTAAGAGGACCGCCACGTAGTTTTTAAAGCGGAGCTCCTTTCGCCTGATGCAAAGCCAGGTCAGCAGCGCTGCACCGATGATCATGACGGGCAGCCGCCGGCCGCCGCTTTGGGAGATGAA
Organism: Terriglobia bacterium; assembly: GCA_041477005.1. Classification (GTDB taxonomy): domain Bacteria; phylum Acidobacteriota; class Terriglobia; order Bryobacterales; family JACQDG01; genus JBGOUJ01. The sequence continues at coordinate 3,286 of JBGOUJ010000576.1, forward strand.
TGCGAGCACGATCGCGGAACAGATCATCCCAAGCCAGACCTGCGGATGGGACCAACCTCGCCTCTTAAGGGCGAGCATGACGGTGAACGTCGGCACAACATAGCCGAAGTACTCCAGGAAATCGCGGAAACTGGTCCAGTCACCAAGCCGGCCTCGCGACCACGGCGCCGACCATCGATCGGCCAGAAGGCCGCTCGCCATCTTATCGAGATTGAAGTCGCTGGCAGACGCAAACTTGAGCATCGCCAGGGTAAAGAACAGCAGTAACGCCCGATAAATAAAATCCGTCGAATAGTCCCGCGACGCCAAATTCAGGAGTACCCTTGGCAGCCTTGTCGGTCGGAACGAGGCGCCAAAGGCGATGGCTGTAACAAAAGCTCCAATCGCCCAGAACGCTCGGGCCACAGTTTCGCCAGGCAGCGGAGTGGCATACCAGCTCTGGACCGCCTCAATGTAAACCACGGTGAGAATACCAAGGACCATGACGTGCTGCGCCCGGAACAACGCGATCAATCCCTCGTCTATCAGGTCGACAGCCAGGCCTCCGAGGATCCCGAGCGTCAGAACCCATGCCGAGACGGCGAGCGAACCCGGAACCGCCGGGTCTGCCGGTAGCAACAGTACGGCCGTAGCCGTGGCGAGGGGTGCAGTGAACAATGTTGCATTGAGCGGGAGTGTGCGCCTGTTTCTGGCACTTGCCCTTGCAACTGCGGCAGCCATTCGCGCCAGTGGCGCCGGCCGAGAATCAGACAGCAAGTTTTGCCTCCCCGACTACGCGGGCGCCGGCGTGCGGCTGCACGTTCTGATAACCACTTTGCTGCGATGCCAGCCTGGCATAGAAATCGACTACCCGGTCCCCGTACGCGGACCATGTCAGTTGTCGGGCCCGAGTGACCGCCGAGGCACCCATTTCACTACGCAGGCTGGGGTTCTCGTAGAGGAGCGCAATTTTTTCTCTGAGCGCCTCGGGATCCCGAATAGGAACGACAAATCCGTCGATGGCATCCCGAATCACCTCCTTGGCGCCCGTGTGTTCAGTAATGATCACCGGTATCCCACACGCCATTGCTTCGAACACGACCAGGCCGAAGCTGTCGGCCAGGGAGGGCAGCACCAGCACCGAACTGCTTGCGTAATACCTAGCCAACGCCGGCTTGGAAACCGCCGGCACATGCTCGAAAAGGCCCGAGTAGCGGCACAGTATCGGCCTCATCGCAGGGTCAATACTCCCGATCAACACAACCTTTATGTCGGGAGCACGGAGCTTCCGGATCGCCTGGAGGAGATACTGAACACCCTTGCGCAGCGTGATGTGCCCGACAAACAGGACCGTAAACACGCTACTCTCCTTCGACGGGCGAAACAGGCCAACATCAACGCCGTACGGAATCACCTCGATTTTATCCTCGTCGAACCCCTCGGAGACAAAAGTTGCGCGCGAATAGCCGGATGGCACTACTATTCTGTCTGCGACTTCCAACTCCTCCAGCAGCTTTCCCTCATAAAGACTGCCGGGAAGGTCCGTCCGCAGCCCGAATCGTTCCGCCTCTTGTCGCAACAATCTCGTCTGGAAATGCGGGTGCTCCTGGCGCGAGTCGCAGATGACCGTGGCGCCGAATGCTTTTGCCTTGCGCGCGCAGTAAAGGCCCACGCTGCTGACGAAATGAAACACATCGCAGCGCTCGACCCCGCTCTTGGCGAGCCAGTCGAATAGGTGATTGTTGATCCACGTGGAGCGCTCGGCCGAGGCCAGGCGCAGCGCCGGCAGGCCGCGCTGCAGAGCCTCGGCGAGCCAGATACGCCTCACGAC
>JBGOUJ010000577.1:0-5074 GCA_041477005.1 Terriglobia bacterium
CGACCGCTTCAGCGACATCGCCGCTGAGCTTTCGATCTTCCCCATGCCGCCGGACTCGGGACGCCTCGCCTACCGCGTCTTCCTGGAGACCGACAAGCAGAGGTGGTTCGAGATGCTCATCGACGCGACGGACGGCCGGCTGCTGTTTCGGCACAGTCTCTACGTCCACGCCGGGCAGGCTCGCGTGTGGAAGGAATCTCCCCTGAAAGGGCCGCGGGAGCTGGCGCCCCTTCCGGATGCCTGGCTGCCGGCGACCGCGCAGGTGACCACCGGAAACAATACGGACGCCTACCTCGATACCAGCGGTAACGACACCCCCGACACCACCGTGGCCGCGCCCGGCATCCTCAACGGACGGGCCAACAGCCCGGCCCAGAATTTTGACTTTCCGGCCGGGGAAGGAAGCACCGGCCAGGACCCGTCGAACTATCCGGCGGCTGCCGTCACCAACCTGTTTTACTTCGTCAACGTCGCGCACGATTACTTCTACGGCTTGGGATTCACAGAGGCGGCGGGGAATTTTCAGACTGACAATTTCGGGCGGGGGGGCCTGGGCAATGATCCAGTGCGAGCCGAGGCCCAGGATCGTCTGGCAGCCAACAACTCCGGTTTTGCGCCGACCCCGGACGGCATAGCGCCACTTCTGGAAGCGGGGATCTGGGGCGGCGCTAGCGTCGCCTCAAACACCGACGACTTGGACGCCGACTACGACGGGCAGATCGTGTTTCATGAATATGGGCACGGCGTCTCCAGCCGCCTGGTGGGCGGGCGGACGGAGGTAAGCTGCTTGCGGGGCGTGCAGTCGGGCGCCCTAGGGGAGGGCTGGTCCGATTACTTTGCGATCAGCTTTTTTAACAATCCGGTCCATGGCGCTTATGTGACTGGCAACTTGACTCGCGGCACGCGGCGCCGGAGCTACGAGGGCTACCCGTTCACCTACGAGGACATCGGCAACCAGGGGTACGAGGTACACAACGACGGCGAGATCTGGGCGGCGACCTTGTGGGACCTGCGAAAGACGCTGGGTCAGGGCGTGACCGACCGCCTGGTGGTGAACGGCTTGAAGCTGACGCCGTGCAACCCGACCATGATCGATGCGCGGGACGCCATCATTATGGCGGACCAGACCATCAATGCCGGGGCCAACCGCACCAAGATCTGGCAGTTGTTTGCGAGGCATGGCATGGGAGCCTCCGCTGGCGGCGTCGCCGGCCAGTACCTCTTCTCCTTCGCCTATACGGCCGTCTACAACGCAGCGTTCGATCTGCCCGCCGACGTTCAACCAGGGAGCCGGAGCCTGAGCGTAACCAGCCAGCCGCCCCTGGGACGTTTCGACAGCCTGTATAGCTACCAGGTAACAGCAACCGGAGGCGCCGGAGCCCAAATCCGTTACGCACTGACCCAAGGCCCGCCGGGTATGACGATCGATCCGGTGAGCGGCCTCCTGCAGTGGACGGCCCGCTGGGTCGGCCAGCGCGTCAAAGTCACGGTCACGGACGGGCAGGGCGGGCGCCTGATTCACGGCTTCCTTGCGACCGTAGATACACCTCTAAGTCCCGGCGCGCCGTTGACCATCGGCGCCGACGAGGGAACGGCGGCATTTGCCGACCTGACCGTGCCGGCCGGCGTCCCTGTGTTGCAGGTGGCGCTGGGAGGCGGCAGCGGGGACTCGGACATATTCCTCCTCGACCCCGACGGGCGGTTGGCAGCGGCCAGTTTCCGAGTTGGCACAAGTGACACTGCTTCCGTCTCTGCGCCGAAGCCGGGACGCTGGACGGCGGTGATCCTGGGGTACCGCTACTACTCCGGCGTGACACTCGCCGCCCGCTTTCCCATACCGGCCGTCATACCCGGGAACGCCACGCGGTCCAACCTCTCCGGCGCGCTGGGCAGCGAAGACCTCTATCGAGTGATCGTCCCCCCGGGCGCCACTTCGATGCAGATCACCACCAGCGGCGGCTCGGGCGACGTCGAGCTTTTCGTCAAGCAAGGGCAGGCTGCCGTTTGCCAGGTCATCAGGATCGACTTTGGGGCCTCCGTGGCAAAAGGGGGTTTCATCGGTTGCACTTACGATCAGAGATCAACCAATGTCGGCAACTCCGAGTCGGTGTTCATCGCCAATCCCCAGGCGGGCAACTGGTACTTCGACCTGAGCGCGTCTCAGGCCTACTCAGGTGTGACCCTTACGACCACGCTGGCGGCGCCGCCCACGCTGGTGCTCGGCTTCTCCGCGCTGGTATTTGCGGGCGTGCAGGGCAGCCCGACTCCGTCCCAGACCTTGGTGATCTCTAATACCGCCGGCACGCCTTACAACTGGACCGCGTCCGCAACCACCGCCAAGGGCGGCGACTGGCTGCGGCTGCCGCAAACCAGCGGCTCGGGCGACGTCAACTTGACGGTCTCCGTCGATCCCACCAGCCTAGCGCCAGGACTCTACCGTGGCTCGATCACGGTGACCGCCGGCGGGCTGGCCGGCTCGCCAGCGACAGTTCCGGTGGCGCTCAACCTGAGCGCCCCGCCGGTACTGGCGCTGGGAGCGTCTACACTTAGCTTCTTTGCTCCACCCGGCCAGGATTCTCCCCCTCAAGCACTGGGTATCTCCAACACCGGTGGCAGCAGCTTGCAGTGGGCAGCGGCGGCGGCGACCACGGAAGGAGGGGATTGGCTGCGCGTTGCGCCTTCGCAGGGAACCGGAAACGCCACTGTGCGAGTATCCGCGCTCGCAGCCAATCTGGCGCCCGGCGCTTACAGAGGCGCCATCACGATCACCGCAGCCGGCGCGGCCAATTCGCCGGCGGCGGTCGCCGTGACGCTCACGGTGGCGCCGCCCGTGACGCTGTCGAGCGAAGGAATCGTAAACGCCGGCAGCTTCGCCCGAAACCGCCCGATCACTGTCAACGAAATCCTGACCCTCTTTGGCAGCGGTTTCATTGGCCCGTGTTCGCTGGCGCCGGGCGATCCAAGCCAATGCCCCGTTGCCGCGGGATTTCCGCTGCCCACGCAGCTTGGCTCGACGGTGGTGACGATAAATGGGACGCCGGCGCCGCTACTGGTGGTGACTCCGGGCCAAATCAATCTGGTAACACCGTTCGGGCTGACCGGCCGCACCGCGTCCGTGGTGGTGACCCGTGGCTCGGTCGCGAGCTCCCCGGTGACGGTTCCCCTGGCCGACCAGGTGTTCGGGGTGTTCACCGTACTCAGCAGCGGGGCGGGCGCGGGAATCATTTTGCACGCCGATGGCCGCCTGGTCACGCGCGATGCGCCCATCGGCACGAGCGAGACCCTCGTCCTCTACCTGACTGGCGTGGGCGCGGTTAATCCCTCCATCCCAACCGGGTTGCCCGCGCCATCGGATCCGCTTTCGCAGGCGACCGCGCCGATACGCATCCTGTTCGATGACGGCGAGGCGCAGGTTCTCTTCGCCGGGCCGGCTCCGGGTTTTGCCGGCCTGTACCAGGCCAACGTCGTGGCACCCTCGTTCCTGAAGCGGCGTTTCCCTATCGTGCACGTGCAGAACGCTGGGTCGATTTCCAACGACACCTCGGCCGGCGGGCCGAGCGTTCTGGACATTTCTCCGAACACCGCCAAGCCCGGCGTTGACTTGACAGTGACGCTGCGTGGAGTCAATTTCTCCCCGCTAAGCGTGCTGCGGGTGAACGGAGAGGATATTGGAACCGGTTTCCAAAACGGCCCCCTGCAGACTCTGACGGCGGCGATACCGGGCCGATTGCTCAGCCAGGCGGGGGGCGTGTCCGTGGCCGTGGCCGATTCCACTGCGTCGAATGAGGCGCCAAGCAACGCCGTCCAGATCAGCGTCGTGCTGGGCCCATAAGAGCCGGGTGAGGACCGGCACGCTCGCGACAACTTGCCATTCGTCACCTCTGGGTGTTACATTCCAGCCCAGAAGATCGACACCCACACTTTGAAAGTGCGCCAGGGTGGGGTACGGTAAGGCCACGCCCACGATGAAAGCGGGGATTATTGGATCACGGTCGCAGCCCCAGCGAGATTCTGGCCGGGCCGACAAACCCTAGGTGGCATCCAAACAGGGGTGTTCCGGTAGGGAGGTGGTTATGGCGGCATCCGTATTAGGAAGGCCTGGAACGGTGCCAGGACCTTGCGCCGGCGAATGCAATCACGGGGCGTGCGCGCAACAGCGGAGGATCGCCACGTCCAAGTGCCGGTATTGCCGGCAAGCCATCGGGTACGGGCGGGCGTTTTATGTGCATGCCAAAGGGTACGTTCACGCCGATTGCACGCCGCGCTCGGGAGGCCCGGTGTACGGAGGGTGCGGGTATCAGGAAGAGTACGGATAGCGGGAAAGACCCTGCGCGCCGGGAAACAGCAAACGGAGGGTGCACGAATATCGCATCACGATCGTCCGCACCAACGTGGGGCTCCCACACAGGCGGGAGACGGAAGGGGGCCGGCGGTCGCGCAGAATAACCTTCCATCGCGAGCGCCGGCGCTCAACAATCTCACAAACCCAGCTCTCCCTGGCCAGTATGTGACCTCTGGGGGACGGGCCTGGGCGCGGCGAGGACCGGCGAGGTGATCGTACAGGTGGGCGGCAGGAGCGTCCCTCCCAGCTACGCCGGGCCGGCTCCGGGCTTGCCGGACGGCTGCTATGTTTCCGTGCTGGTTAAGGCCGGCGGCAGCACGAGCAATGAGGCCACCATCCCAAAAGCGAGCCGGCCCGGAGCCTGCGCGCATCCCTTCGGTCTGTCCGGCGAAGCCCTGGCGACGCTCGACGCTTTGGTGATGGGAGAGACCGGCACTGACAGAGGCCATGTGATGCTGGGTTGGGTCACCATCCAAAACTCGGTCGACGCGCCGCCGGCTTTTCCCGGCAATCCATTCGGATACACACGGTTTGAGGCTGTTTCAGTGCAGTTCCGCAACAGGGACGCTTTCGAGATGGCCCAGTTGGCGCGACCACGTGGCCGATTCAGTGGGCGGGGCGGTGACCCCGAAGGTGAATGTTATGCCCTCTTCTATAAGATGGTAAGACCTGGAACCGAGCGTGGGCCTTGCGAGCCTACGTGCACGCACAAGGCCTGCGCCGAAATCCGGA
>JBGOUJ010000578.1:0-5072 GCA_041477005.1 Terriglobia bacterium
CTCCTCTGCAAGCCCGCGCGCTTCAGCTTCTCAGCCTGTAGCCAGAAACCAGAGGCCCTTCGCGGCCACTTCCCAAGCCAAATCAGTCGGATAGTCCCTCTCGCTAGTTGGAACTTCGGATTAGCTGTGTCATGTTAGCGGTAGTCCTCGATGGCAATAATCACCATTATCTTCCAAGGCCCTGCCGAACGACTGCGAATCGCGGGAGAGCGGCTTGAGTCAAACCCATCACCAGGCCTACAGATAGAACAGGCTCAGCCGCGGCAGCCCGGCGGCCTCCATGATCCTCCGGTCGAGGTACTGCTTTTCCAGCATCGTGATCTGCTCGGCGGTCATCTTGCGCCGATAGGGCGCGAGTTGCCGCTCCATCTCGCGCCGGTACTCGAAAAGCTCTTCTTCGGTGCGCGCCTGGGTCGCCGCCGCCTTCGCGCGTTCTTCGAGCACGGTCAGGCGCTGCTCCAGCGCCTCCAGGTCGGCGTGCTGCTGCCCGGCGAGATCGTCCAGGGTTCTGGCCGTCTCTTCATAGACGGCTGCCTGCTCCGGTTTGGCCGGCGCTTCCGCCTGGCGCAGTTGCGCCGCATTCCGGCGCAGGTATCCGGCGATCTCCTCGGCGGAAAACGCCGCGGCCGCTCGTGGCGGACCCGCCTCGTCCCCGGATCCTCGCGCCGCCTCCAGCACCTCCTGGGCGCAGTAGGCGAGCGAATTCACCATCCGCATCCTATGCTTGCGCGTTGTCCATTTCTCAAACGTGCGGTCGATTCCCTTGAGCACGGCTTCGAGCGGCACGCCGCTTTCCTTCCACGCGGCGACCAGCGCCCAATCGAGCGGCGAGAGCAGGAACAGCCCGGTGCCGCGCGCCTTCTGAAAGTGCTCCTCGATTTCCGTGAAGTAGTTGAAGTAGTTCGTACCGCGCTACCTGTTTTTTTCCCAGATCAGGCGCAGGCCTTCCAGGGTCAGGTGCTCATCCACCGTCTGGATGTGGCGCGAAGAGCCGGCAACGATGTGAGCCTGGCCCCCAGTGGCCACGCACTTTGTCTCCGGTCCCAGCACTTCCTTCATCCGGCCGATGATGCCGTCCAGCATCCCCAGCGCCCCGTAGAACAACCCCGACTGCATGCAGGCCACCGTATTGGTGCCGATCAGCTTGACCGGCTCCCGCAGGTCGATGCGCGGCAGCCGGGCCGTGCGGCTGAACAACGCTTCGGCCGAGATGCCGATCCCGGGGCAGATGACGCCGCCGATGTACTCCCCCCGCGCCGAGATGGCATCGAACGTCACCGCCGTCCCCAGGTCCGCCACCACGCACGGACCACCGTACTTGTGAAACGCCGCCACGCTGTTCTCGATCCGGTCCGCCCCCACTTCCGACGGGTTGTCCACCAGCACTGCCAGCCCGGTCTTCACGCCCGGCCCCACAAACAGCGCCCTCGCGCCGAAATACCGCTGGGCCATCTCTTCCAGCACCGAGTCGAGCGGCGGCACCACCGAGCCGACGATGATCCCATGCACCTGCGTGATGTCCAGCTCCGCCAGTGCGAAGAGGTTGCGCGACAGGATGCCGAACTCATCGGCCGTCTGCGCGGCGTCGGTCTTGAGCCGCCAATGGCTGATCAGCTCGGCGTCCCGGTAGACGCCCAGCGTGATGTTCGTGTTTCCAACGTCCAAAGCCAGCAGCATGTCACTCCGATGCCGGCCGGACGCTTCCGGCCAGGATGGGCGCCACGGTCCCGTCGCCTTGCTGGAGCAGCAACAGCCCAGTGGCGGTAAGTCCTGCGGTCGAGCCGGCGATCTGGGCCGTCCCGTTCGTCACCACCACGCGCCGGCCTTGGGCGTAGCTCGAGGCGCGCGTAAACAATTCTACGACGGCGCCTGCTCCCCGTTCGAGAAGAATCTCCAGGTAGCGATCGACCTCGCGCAGGATCTCGGCCAACAGCGCCTCGCGCGAGTAGTCGCAGCCGGTCTCCAGGCGTAGCGAGGTGGCGCTGTCGGCAAGTTCCGGCGGCAGGCTGCTCTGGTTCACGTTCAACCCGATTCCGGCGATGATATGCCGCACCCGCTCGTCCTCGGCGGCCATCTCGGTGAGGATTCCGCAGCACTTGCGGCCGCCGAGCAGGACGTCGTTTGGCCAGCGCAGATCGCAGGCGCGCCCCGTCGTCCGGTGGATCGCCCGGCCCACGGCCAGTCCCAGGGCCAGCGTGACCACGGCGGCCTCGGCCGCCCCCAGTTTGGGCCGCAGGATCAACGAGAAGTACAGGCCCGTTCCCCGCTACGAGATCCAGGAGCGCCCGTGGCGTCCCCGCCCGCTGGTCTGCTCGTCGGCGATCACGATCGCTCCCGCCGGCTCGCCGCGCTCCGCCAGCTCGGCCGCCTCGCGCATGGTGCTGTCGATCGCGGCGTAGTAGTAAACGGGCCGGCCGATTTGATTGAGCAGGGCGAAATCGAGGGCCATCAAGACACCCGAAAGCTCAGATCGACCGCCGGCGCCGAGTGGGTCAGCGCTCCGGCGGAAACAAAGTCGGCGCCGGTCTCGGCATACGCCCGCACGGTTTCGAGTGTGATGCCGCCCGAGACCTCCACCCGCGCCCGGCCGGCAATGTGCTTGACCGCGTCGGCCACTTCGGCCACGGAGAAGTTATCGAGCAGCAAGTGGTTCGCCCCGCAAGCGAGCGCCTCCTCCAGCTCCCCCCGCGAGCGGACCTCCACCTCGATCGCCTTGCCGCTGCGGCGCGCCGCCTCGATCGCCGCGCGCACTCCGCCGGCGGCGGTGATGTGGTTGTTCTTGATCAGCACGGCGTCGAAGAGTCCGAAGCGGTGATTCGTGGCCCCGCCGGCGGCGACGGCCAGCTTCTCGATCCGCCGCAACCCCGGCGTAGTCTTGCGGGTATCAAGCACCCGGCAGCCGGTTCCCTCCACCGCTTCCACAAACCGGCGCGCCAGCGTCGCCACGCCGCTCAATCGTTGCAGGAAATTCAGCGCCACCCGCTCCGCGGTCAGCAGCGTGCGCAGCTTGCCGCCCACTCGTGCGGCCGCTTCCTGCGCCTGCAGTCGATCGCCGCTCGCGTGCAGCAGATCCAGCCGGTCCACGCCGCCCAGCACGTCATAAATCTGCGGCAGCAGCTCAATGCCGGCCAGCACCAGCTCCTGCCGGGCCAGGAAGATCCCCTCGCCTCGCGCCTCGGCCGGCACGCAGGCCTCGGTCGTAATGTCCCCCGAGCCGATGTCTTCCGCCAGCGCACCGCGAATGACCTGGGCGATCTCGGGGTGGCGCCAGTCCATTACATCTGCTCGAGGGTCTGGCCGAGCTTGGCGATCTGCGCGTCGTATTGGGCCAGCTTCTGGCGAATCGACGCAATCACCGCCGGCGGCGCCTTGCTGAGGAACTCCTGGTTTTCGAGCTGCCGGGACGACGAGTCGCGGGCCTTTTCGAGCTGCGCCTTCTCCTTGGCCAGCCGCTGCCGGCGGGCCTCCATTTCCGCCGCCGGGGCCCGCAGCACCAGATCGAACTCCGTCGTCGAGGCGTGGGCCGCGCCGTGGTTCGCAGCCGCGCCCTCCACCAGCTCCAGCTTCACATTTGCCAGCCTCCGGATCACGTCTTCCTGGCCCCGCGCGATCTCGAGCGCCGCCCCCTTGCTGAACAGCGTGCCCTCCATCTGCTTTTGGTCCAGCTTCATTTCCGCCCTCAGATTGCGGGCGGCACGGATGATGCTCTGTAGCAGGGCCACCTGTTGCTCGGCCTCCAGATCCACCGCGTGCACGTCATACTGCGGATAGCTCGCCAGCGCAATCGATTTCGGCCGGTCCTTCACATTCACCGTGAGCCGCTGCCACAGCTCCTCGGTCAGGAACGGCATCAGCGGGTGCAGCAGCCGTAGCGTCCGTTCAAAGGCCGCGAGCAGGTTGCGCCACTCCGGCGTCAAGCCGCTCCCATCGCGGAAGCGCAGCTTCTTCATCTCGATGTACCAGTCGCAGAAATCGTCCCAGAGGAAGTGATAGAGCAGGTGCGCCGCTTCGTGATAGCGGAACTGCTCGATCGCCCGGTTGGCCTGCTCCGTTACGCTGTTCAGCCGGGAGAAGAGCCAGCGATCTTCGAGGGGAACCTGGAGCGGGTCACCGCGCAGCCGGAATTCCGAATCCCCCGGCGCCCACGGCTCGGCGCCCGCCTTCTCCAGGTTCAGAAAAATGAAGCGCGCGGCATTCCAGATCTTGTTGGCGAAGGCCCGGTAGTCGGCCAGCCGTTCCTCGGAAAAGATCACGTCGGTGCCCGGCGAAGCCCCCACCACCAGCGCGAACCGCACCGCGTCGGTCCCATAAGTCTCAGCCACATCCAGCGGATCGACCGAGTTGCCCCGCGTCTTCGACATCTTCTGCTTCTCGGCGTCGCGCACCAAGGCGTGGATGTAGACCTGGCGGAACGGCGCGTCGCCCATGAATTCCAGGCCCATCATGATCATCCGCGCCACCCAGAAAAACAGGATGTCGAATCCGGTGATCATCAGCGAGGTCGGGTAGAAGACGCGGAGGTCCTCCGTCTTATCCGGCCAACCCATCGTGGAGAAGGGCCATAGCGCTGAGCTGAACCAGGTATCGAGCACATCCGGGTCCCGCTCGAGCGCGCCGCCGCAGGGGCACGAAGCGGGATCTTCCCGCGCGACGATGGTTTGGCCGCAGGCCTGGCAATACCACGCGGGAATGCGGTGGCCCCACCACAACTGGCGCGAGATGCACCAATCGTAGACTTTCTCCATCCAGTTGAAGTAATCGCGCGCGTAGTTTTCCGGTGTGAATTGAATGCGGCCGTCCCGCACAGCCTGCCTGGCGGGCTGAGCCAGGGGCGCGATCTTCACGAACCACTGCATGGAGATGCGCGGTTCCACCACCGTGCGGCAGCGCTGGCAACGTCCCAGCGGCACCACGTGCGGCTCCACTTTTTCCAAAAGCCCGAGCGCCTTGAGGTCGTTGACGATTTGCCGCCGCGCTTCCATGCGGTCCTGCCCGGCATACTTTCCGGCCTTCTCATTCATCCGCGCCTGCTCGTCCATCACGTCCACCTGCGGCAGGTTGTGGCGGATGCC
>JBGOUJ010000579.1:0-5061 GCA_041477005.1 Terriglobia bacterium
CTCCGAACAGGACATTGGTAAACGAACGGTTCATCGCTTTCGACATGATCACCGACAGGATGAAGCCGGAGGAGCCGTCGAGCGCGCCCGCCACGATGAGGAGCTTGCTGTCGAGAACGAAGCCCATCGCCGCCGCCGATAGTCCGGCGTAAGAGTTCAGCAGCGAGATGACCGTGGGCATGTCGGCGCCGCCGATGGGGATGATCATCAAGACCCCGAACAGGAGCGGGATCGCGATGATCAGCGGGAACAGGGCGGTCCGGCCCGGGTGGAGCACCAGGACAACAGCCACGGCAGCCGCGATCGCCATCAACCCCAGGTTGACGACGTTTTGTCCCTTGTAAGTGATCGGCCGCTGCGGCAGGATCTCCTGGAGCTTGCCGGCAGCCATCAAGCTTCCCGTGAAGGTCAGGGAACCGAGGATCACTTCCACGGCCAGGACCGACATCAGGAAGGGAGGGATCTCAGGGGTGCGCAGGTAGTACTCCGCCGAGCCGACCAACGCCACCGAGAAGGCGCCGAAGGCGTGGCTCAGCGCGGTCCGCTGCGGGACCGCCGTCATGTGGACGAGCCCTAAAGGGACCCCGATGATCGACCCCAGGACCAGGCCGATCGCCACCCAGCGGTAGTCGACGATGCCGCGATGGAGCAGGGTTCCTCCGATCGCCAGGAGCATCCCCAACTCTCCGGCCCAGACGCCGCGCCGGGCGGTGGCGGGCGCGCTCATCCACTTCAGCGACAGAATGAAGAGCGCCGTGGTGACGAGGTATATGACTTCGATGATCTGGTCGGTGACCACTGGCGTCGTCATGGTCTTTTGGGTTTGCTGCTTTTGAACATCTTCAGCATGCGGTCCGTAATGAGAAAACCGCCGACCAGGTTGCTCGTGGCTGCGACCACCGCCAGTGTGCCGAGCACGGTAGAGAGCGTGCTCTTGTGCTCTCCGGCAATGACGATCGCCCCGACCACGGTGATGGCGTCCAGGGCGTTGGTGAGTGACATCAGCGGCGTGTGAAGAAGGGGCGAGATTCGCCGGATCACCTGGAAGCCAACGAAGCCCGCCAGCATGAACACGTAGAGGCTGGTAATCAAGTCTGATGGCACATTTTCCTCCTGGTTTACTCCAAGCAATGCCACTTCAAGCAATGCCGCTTCAGGCGTTCTGAGTGACTTGGCCCGGCAGGGAGAAGAATCCTCGCACCAGGGTGTTCACCACCTCGCCGCCCCGCGTCAACAGAGTGTCGCGGGTAATCTCGTCATTCAGATCGAGCTGCAGCTTACCGCCCTTATACAGGTGAAGCAGAAAGGCCGTAATGTTCCGGGCGTACATCTGGCTCGCGTGGTACGGAACCGTGCTGGCCAGGTTGATGTAACCAATGATGGTGACGCCATGCCGGCTCACGACCTCGCCCGGGCGCGTCAGCTCGCAGTTTCCGGTCCGTTCGGCTGCCAGATCGACGATGACCGAGCCGGGCGCCATGCTCGCCACCATATCCCGCGTGATGAGCACCGGCGGGTTCTTGCCGGGCACAACCGCCGCTGTGATGACGACGTCGCTTTCGGCCACCACACGGCCGAGCAGCTCCCTCTGGCGCTGGTAAAATGTTTCATCTTGCGCCCGCGCGTATCCGCGCGAATCCTGCGCGTCTTTCGCCTCGATCGGGAGCTCGACAAAGCGCCCGCCGAGGCTCTGAACCTGCTCCTTCGCCGCCGGCCGGAGGTCATAGGCAAAGGCGATGGCCCCCAGCCTTCGCGCCGTGGCAATGGCTTGCAGCCCGGCCACACCGGCCCCGATGATGAAGGCGCGCGCCGGAGTGATGGTCCCGGCCGCGGTGGTGAGCATGGGGAACAGCCGGGGCAGGGCGTCGGCCGCCAGCAGGACTGCCTTGTAGCCGCAGATCGTCGCCATCGAGGAGAGAGCGTCCATACTCTGCGCCCGGGTGATCCTGGGTACCAGCTCGACCGCGAACGCCGTCACGCCAGTCGCCGCGACCTCCTGGATGGTTTCGAGCGACCCCAGCGGCCGCAGAAATCCGATGAGGATCTGATCCCGGCGCAGGAGCGGAAGATCGGCCTTGCCGGTTTTGTCGTTTGAGCCGTGGCTAAGCACCTGAACCACCACATCGGCGGCTCGGAAAACTTCGGCTCGTTCCGGCAGGATCTTAGCCCCTTTCTCTACATAGTCGGCGTCGGGATAGCCTGCGCCGATTCCAGCTCCGGCTTCGACCGCCACTTCGAAACCCGCCTTGGTCAACTGAGGAACAACGGCGGGCGCCAGCGCGACGCGCCGCTCTCCAGGAAAGCTCTCTTTGGGAACGCCGACGACCATAAGGCCTCCAGACTCTATTATCGTCTTGAATAACGGGAAACCGCTGCCTTACGGTCGCGGCTCGCGGCCAGCGGGAGGGCTCAACCAGAGGCGGTTCGGTGTATACTGGCAGCCTCGCAGGAATTCCAAAGGCCGGGGTTCGAACATGGCTAACAGAGCGATAGTCTCACTGTGGCGGTATCCGGTAAAATCCATGATGGGGGAGGAGCTGAACGCTGCCCACGTGACCGAGCGCGGGATCCTCGGCGATCGCGCCTACGCGTTGGTCGACAAATCGAGCGGCAAGATCGTTAGCGCCAAGAACCCCCGGAAGTGGGGAAATCTTTTCGACTTCCGCGCAACCTTTGTCGAGCCGCCCCGCACCGGCAGCGAACTTCCGCCCGTCTGGATCACGCTTCCCGACGGCACGGTGATCAGCAGCAAGCAGCCCGACCGCGATGAGGTTCTTTCGAGCGTGCTGGGCCGCCAGGTGACCTTGCGGTCAGCGGCCCCCGAAGCACCCAGCCTCGAAGAGTATTGGCCGGACATCGAAGGTCTGGCCCATAGAGAAACCGTTACCGACGAGTTGATTGCCGCGAGCGCGCCGGCCGGCACGTTTTTCGACTATGCTCCGGCCCATCTGCTCACCACCGGGACCCTGGACCGGCTCCGGACGTGCTATCCCCAAGGGCGCTTCGAGGCGCGGAGGTTCCGGCCAAACATCGTAGTCCAGCCGGCCGAGGGCGAAAAGGACTTCGTCGAGAACGCCTGGGTCGGGCAGACACTCGCGATCGGAGAGCTTCGTCTGCGCGTCACGGACCCCTGTCCCCGTTGCGTGATGACGACTCTCGCCCAAGGGGATCTGCCCAGAGACCCGGGTATCCTGCGAGCCGCCGCTCAACACAACACCGTGAACATCCCCGCCTCGGGCCAAGCCATGCCGAGCGTCGGCGTCTACGCCACGGTGCTCCACGGCGGCGCAATCCGGCGCGGCGATCCCGTCACGATCGAGTAGGGCTTGCGGCGCCGAAAGCGCTGTCCGGCCATCCTTCCCCGGCCCCACGCTAAGATCCGTGCAGTTTCCGGAAGGCGGCGAAGCAGCGTTCGGCGGTTTCGAGCGGCGGGTAGTCGCTCCCTTCCTGCTCGACCAGGTAATACTCGATGCCTCCGGTCTTCTCGGCAGCCTGGAAGAGCTTCTTCCAGGGAGCCGCGCCTTCGCCCAACAGGACCTTGTAGCCCTTGGCCGGGTCGGGGGACCAGTCCTTGCAATGCATGGACATAATCCGGCCGGGATTGCTGTCGATCCAGGCGACCGGGTCGGAGCCGGCCTGGATGCAGGTGCCGACGTCGAGCTGGAGCATGACATCTTTGGTGGTGTTGGCGGCCAGCACTTCCATGGGCCGCCGGCCCTCCATCGGCATAAACTCCGTCTGGTGGTTGTGGTAGCCGGTGCGAAGGCCCAGCGGCTTCAGCTTTTCGGCGCCCTGGTTCAGGGTTTCGGCGACTGCCTTCCAGCCATCGAGGTTCGGCACCTTGCCCGCGCTGGCTATCACGATGAACTTGGCGCCGAGGATCTGGTTGAGTTCGATGGCCTTGGAAAGGGTCTCCGGAGCAAAGTTTCGGGCGCCGTTGTGCGTGGATAAGCAGCGGACACCGAGATCGTCCAGGAGCTTTCTGACGTCCTTGGCGTAAGTCGGCGTCCACTCGAAGTAGGGCGCAAAGAATTCGACGTCCTCGTAGCCCATCTTGGCAACGGCGCGGACGGTGCCCATAAGGTCCTGCTTCAGCTCGTTGCGGACGGAGTAAAGCTCCAGGCCGAGGGGTATGAGCTTGCCCGATGGCGCCGCCGACGCCAGGGGGGCCGCCGCGGCCAGGGCCAGAAACGAGCGGCGGGAGATGGAATCGCTTGATATCTTCATGGCAAAACGATACCACATCCCCATCCGCTTCCTCGCTGCTGGTTCATAACTAACAATCAGCCCCCTTGCCCTGGACGCCGGTTTCGTTCAGACGAAAGACCCGTCTCGGCCGGCAACCCCTTTACACACCTGTCTTCTCCAGTTGCCCTGCTATCGCCCAAGCCAGGCTCCGCACTTCACGATATGCAACATACGAAAGATTTATCTCGCATTGCTCCCTCTTATTTTGTTGTGAGCCTGTTGCCCCCGCTTACCGCTTCGTTTCCTGCCGCGTCTTTGGATCGGACACGGTAGTTGTAGGTGGTTCTTGTAGTCAAGCCGTTCAGCGTGACGCTGTGAGATGTTAAAAGAGTTGTAACCGTTGCGGTTTGTCCGTAGCTCGTCGTAAGCCCGTAGTTGACTTGCGAGGTTGCCGGCTCATTGGTCGCCCAGGTGATGGTCGCGCTACTGCTCGTAATACCAGTTGTGGTCTGTCTGGAAATGGTCGGCGCCGTAGTGTCGAGCACAATCGTGGCCGTTGCCGCTGCAGACCAATTTCCTGCCGCATCCCTAAATTGCGCGTAGACAGTCTTCTTGCCGGACCCTGCCGTGACGGTCCAGGCAGCGCCCGTCGCGTACGCTTGAGGCGTTGAATAGGATCCGCCGGTATTGGAAAACCGCATCTGCGCCACCGGCCCCTGTGCATCAGTGGCAGACAGCCCGAGTGCAACGCTCCTGCTATTTGTCGCAACGGCGCCATTGTTGATGACCACGGCGCCTGAAGGCGGCTGATTATCAACGGTTACTCGTACGGAACTTGATGTGGCAGTATTCCCCGCCGCGTCGCGTGCCCGA
>JBGOUJ010000580.1:0-5059 GCA_041477005.1 Terriglobia bacterium
CAAGCCGCCAGAAAGGCAGTTGCGCCCGCCAGCCCCACCGCCCCCAGCACCGCGCCCAGGGGCAAGCAGCAGCTAGTCGCCGCAATCAAGCTGCCGATTGCCGCCAGCGACGCCAGCAGCGGTCCAGGCCTCTCTCGCTCTTTACCAATGCCTCCGTTCACCGTTGGGCTCTCTCCTCCCTCCCTCTGTCCCTCTGGCCTCTGCCATCTCACAGCGGCGCCGCGCGCTCCCAGTGATCCTGAAACAGGCGCCGCAGCGCCGAGGCCAGGGCGTCGTGCTCGAAGACCAGGGCGGTCAACTGGGGCCGCGTCAGGATCGGGTCGGCCAGCGCGATCATGCCGAAACGGCCGTCGAACAGGGCCAGCTTCAAGGGCAACTCCTCGGTCACCCGAATCTCGGCCCCATCCTTCGCCAGAGATCGCAGCGTCTTCTTGTGGGTGCTGTTCGCATCCCGCGCCTCGAAAAGCAGCCGGCACGCGGCGCCGCGAGCGATGGCCTCCTTGACGCGCGGCTCCGAAACCGGGTCGACCGCGTAGGGCCGGCGGGAAAACTCCAGGTACTCGCTGGTGCTGCGGGCGAGCAAGCGGCGGTATTCGGCGGCAATCTGCCCCGCTTCATTCACGATGCGCAGATAATCGAGAGGGCCGCGGTCGAGGTTGCCGTCGAGGAAGACGGAATGCAAATCCTGCTCCAGCATCTCGGCCAGGCGCTGGCGATCGGAAATGTCTCTCTCGAAAGTTTCGCGCCGCCGCGCCAGATAGCCCTCCAGCGCCAGCTTCGGCTCGACGGCAGAGAAGAGCTTCGCCTTGCCTTGGACGACCTGGGCAAATCCTTTTTCGACCAGGCTCCCCAGCACTTCGTAGATCTTTTGCCGAGGCACATGAGCGCGGGTCGCCAGGTCCAGGGCCTTGAAACGGGGATGTCCGATCAAGGTGACGTAGGCACGCGACTCGTAGGCGTTCAGACCGATCTGCTGTAGCCGCCGCAGATGAACCTGAGTGTCCACTACAAAGTAAAGATAGCACACGAGCGCCTGAGCTATAATTGCGCAATCCGTGTTCCGGGATCCGATCTTCCGCGACCGCGTTGCTGTCATCACCGGGGGCGGCACCGGGCTGGGCCGGGCGTTTGCTTTGCGGTTTAGCGAGCTGGGCGCGCGCCTGGTGCTGGCCAGCCGGGACCTGAGCCACCTGGAACCGGCGTGCACCGAGATTCGCGAGCGGGGCGGGGAAGCTCTGGCAGTCCCGACCGACGTGCGGGTTCCGGAACAGGT
Source organism: Terriglobia bacterium (assembly GCA_041477005.1). Classification (GTDB taxonomy): domain Bacteria; phylum Acidobacteriota; class Terriglobia; order Bryobacterales; family JACQDG01; genus JBGOUJ01. The sequence continues at coordinate 1,274 of JBGOUJ010000580.1, forward strand.
GGAGAACCTGGTCCGCCGCACGGTGGAACAGCATGGCCGCCTGGACATCCTCATCAACAACGCCGCCGGGAACTTTCTGTGCAAGGCCGAAAAGCTCAGCTACAACGGCTGGCGTTCGGTGGTGGATATTGTGCTGAACGGCACGTTCTACTGCTCGCGGGCGGCGCTGGAGCCGATGAAAAGCCAGGGCTACGGCCGCATTTTGAACATCCTGGCCATCTATGCCACCGGCGCCAGTCCGGGCACGGTCCACTCCTGCGCAGCCAAGGCTGGTGTTTTGGCGATGACCCGCACGCTCGCCGTCGAGTGGGCGCGCTACAATATCCATGTAAACGCCGTGGCTCCAGGCTCCTTTCCGACCGAGGGTGCGAGTTCTCGCTTGATGCTCGCCCCGGGCGCCGCCGAGCGCGGCTTAAAAAGGATTCCTGTGGGCCGCGCCGGGCGTCATGAAGAACTGGCCAACCTGGCGGCTTTCTTGTGCTCCGATTACGCCGATTACATCAACGGCGAGTCGGTCACGATCGACGGTGGGGTAAGCTGGAACCATCCGAGCTTCGAATGGGAGAATCTGTGAAACCGTCTTCTTATCATTTGCCAGCCACGCTCGGCGAGCTGCGCCAGAGCGAGTTCAGCGAAGAGCGCCTGCGAGGCCGCACCGTCAAGGATGAGCTGCGCGCCAACCTGATCTGCCGTATGGAACGCGGCGAGGGGCTCTTTGCCGGCATCATCGGTTTTGACGACACGGTGATCCCGCAGGTGGTCAACGCCATTCTTTCGCGGCATCATTTCATCCTGCTCGGGCTGCGCGGCCAAGCCAAGACGCGCCTGCTGCGCGCGCTGACCGAGCTGTTCGACCCGATGCTCCCCTACGTGGCCACCTGCGAAATCCGGGACAACCCTTACGCTCCCATCTGCCAGCACTGCCGCCTGCTGCTCGCCGAGAAGGGCGACAACACGCCGGTCGCCTACCTGAATCCCGATCAGCGCTACGTGGAAAAGCTCGCTACGCCCGACGTGACCATCGCCGACATGATCGGCGACCTGGACCCGATCAAGGCGGCGCGCGGCGGCCTCGACCTTTCGAACGAGCTGACCATTCATTACGGCCTGTTGCCCCGCGCCCATCGCGGCATCTTCGCCATCAACGAGCTGCCCGACCTGGCCGGCAAGATTCAGGTCGGTCTGTTCAACATCATGCAGGAAGGCGACGTGCAGATCAAAGGCTACCCCGTCCGCCTGCCGCTCGACTTGCTGCTGGTCTTCACCGCTAACCCGGACGACTACACCGCCCGCGGCAAGATCATCACGCCGCTCAAGGACCGCGTCGGCAGCGAGATCCGTACCCATTACCCGATGAGCCTGGACCACGGCATCAACATCACCGAGCAGGAGGCCTGGCTCGACCGGCGCAGCGGGGGCGGCGTATGCATTCCCAAGTACATCAAGGAGATCGTGGAATCGATCGCCTTCCTGGCGCGCGAGGAAAAAAAGGTCGACAAGCGGAGCGGCGTTTCCCAGCGGTTGCCGATCACGTGCCTGGAAAACGTGATCTCGAACGCCGAGCGCCGGGCGATTCGCAACAAGGAGAGCTTGGTGGTTCCCCGGGTGAGCGACGTTTACGCCGCGCTGCCTTCGCTCACCGGCAAGATCGAGCTCGAGTACGAAGGCGAGCTGAAGGGCGCCGACACGGTGGCGCGGGAATTGATTCGCGGCGCGGTGGGACGCGTCTACACCCGCTACTTCGACGGCGTCAACGTCTCCCGCATCGTGCAGTGGTTCGAGCTGGGGGGCACGCTGAAGGTCCGCGACGCGCAGTCCTCGGCGGAGCTGGTGCGGCAACTGGAAGCCATTCAGGGGTTGATGGAAGCGGCGGCGGTTGTGGAAAAGGGCCTGCCGGGCGATCCGGCGGTGAAGGCTTCGGCGGCCGAGTTTGTCCTCGACGGCCTCTACGCCCATCGCCGTATCAGCCGCAACGAGGAGCTCGGCTACATGGCCGAGGAAAAGAAGCGGGAACCCCGCGACCACGACGATTTCCCGCCGCGCGGCTTCCGGAAGCAGTACCAGTGATGCTTATGCCGCGGAGACGCCGAGGCGCGGAGAATTCTGATCTGTTTCTGCACCGGTGTCTCCGTGGCCCTGGCACTTCGGTATGAAGTTCACTACCTATACCCGCTTTACGGGCGACGACATGGGGGTCAGCGCCGAAGACCTGCTGCGCGCCCTGGCCGATTTCCTGCTGCAAAGCGGCTTCCAGCAGCAGTACATGCGCTTCCACGAGATGGGCGAGCAGACGCTGGACGACCTCAAGCAGTCCATCCAGGAAGCGCTCGAGAACGGCAGCCTGTTCAACGATGAAAGCCTGCGCGAGCTGATGGAACGGCTTCAGGCCATGTCGCCGGAGCAGATCGAGCAATTGCTCGACCGGCTGATCGAAAAGATGGCCGAGGAAGGCTACATCACGATCAGCGACCCCGATCCACAGGGCCAGCGGCAAGTCACCATGAACCCGGAAGGCGGTGTGGGCGAGAACCAGGCCGGGCGCGTCCGCTTCGAGCTGACCGACAAGGCCCTCGATTTCCTCGGCTTCAAAACGCTCAAGGACCTGCTCGCTTCACTCGGCAAATCCAGCTTCGGCCGCCACGACACGCGCGACCTGGCCACGGGCATCGAAACCGCCGGCGCCGCCAAGCCCTACGAGTTCGGCGATGCGCTCAATCTCAACATCAGCGAGACGCTCTTCAACGCCATCAAGCGCGAGGGCCTGCAAATGCCACTGGCGCTCGAGTATCCCGACCTGATGGTCCACCAGTCCGAATACCAGAGCTCCTGCGCCACGGTGCTGATGCTCGATTGCAGCCACAGCATGATCCTCTACGGCGAGGACCGCTTCACGCCGGCCAAGAAGGTCGCCCTCGCGCTTTCCCACCTGATCCGCGTGCAATACCCGGGGGACAGCCTGCACCTGGTTCTGTTCCACGATTCGGCCGAAGAGGTGCCGCTTTCGCAACTAGCGCGGGTCCAGGTCGGGCCGTTCTACACCAACACCCGCGAAGGGCTGCTCGTCGCCCAGCGCATCCTCAACCGCCAGCACAAGGACATGCGGCAGATCATCATGATCACCGACGGGAAACCCTCAGCCCTGACCCTCGACGACGGCCGCATCTACAAGAACGCCTTCGGCCTCGACCCCTTGGTGGTCGGCCGGACCCTCGAGGAAGTCCACAAGTGCAAGCGCCAGGGCATTCTCATTAATACCTTCATGCTGGCGAGCGATTACGGGTTGGTGCAGTTTGTTCAGAAGGTGACGGAGATCTGCCGCGGCAAGGCCTACTTCACCACGCCCTACAACCTGGGCCGCTACCTGTTAATGGATTACATGAACCGGAAGACGCGGACGATTCACTGAGGCCGCCGTCGCGCCCGCTTCTTCGCCTCGCGCCGGTCCCTGGCCCGGTCGTGGAGCAGGAAGAGAATAAGATCCGTCCAAGCTTTGTCTCCCCTTCTTCGCGCCCTTCGCAGATCGCGTCTCAGCTCGGCATCGGTCAGCGGTCTCCACTTGGGGATTCGGATTGCAGGGCGCCGCTTTGCGGCTGCCGCCCTCCGCTTCTTGGCTGCGGCTTCCTTCTTCTCGAGGGACTTGAAGATCCTGTCGGCCCAGGCGACCGTTCGGTCGACACGGCGCAGGACGGCGCCCCCTGAGTCTCTGGGTTTTCGGCGTGCCTTAGCCACGGCCGTCAGTTCCTTTTCGAAGTTGTGCGTCCATGTACCTTTATTGTAACCCCGTTC
>JBGOUJ010000581.1:0-5045 GCA_041477005.1 Terriglobia bacterium
GAACTCATCGAAAAAGATCTCGTAGCCGCGGCGGCCCTGGGCGGCATCCTCTTGTTGGATGGCGGCCATTTCGGTCCGGCCGGTGGGCCGAACCCAGCAAGCGACGGTAAAGCGCTCGGTTTCCAAGCCCGTTGGGAGCACCACCTGCGTCTCACCGTCAAACTCCGCGGCCTTCCCGGTGCGGCCATTGGCGTAATTGACGGCGCCGCGGGGGGTCTTGCCGTGATGGTAGAAGCCCGAGGTATCGGCCAGGTGGCCGTCGAGCTCGTAATGGGCCACCAGGCCCTCGCGAGTGGCTTCGGGCAGCGTGGCCGTCTTCTCCCACGCGGCTTGCAAGGAGGCGATCTCGTCTTTCGGCATCGCCTGCTCGTCAGCGGCGATGGCGCGGGTCAGCTCTTCGAGCCGCTGCTTCTGCTCGGGCGACGGGATCTGGACGATCGGCTCGGCGTTGCCCTTGCGTCCGTCGAGACCCTTTTCGGGAATGGTGTTGAAGAAGGCGTAGAACTGATAAAACTCCTTTTGCTTGATGGGATCGTACTTGTGATCGTGGCAGCGGGCGCAGCCCAGCGTCGTCCCCAGGAAGGCCACCGCGGTCGTTTCGACGCGATCGACAACGTATTCGTTCTGATACTCCTCGGGAATGGCGCCGCCCTCGAAGTTGATCATGTGATTGCGATTGAAGCCGGTGGCGACGCGCTGCTCAAGCGACGCGTCCGGCAGCAGGTCGCCGGCAAGCTGCTCGGTGGCGAAGCGGTCGAAGGGAAGGTTTTGATTGAAGGCGCGGATGACCCAATCGCGCCAGGGCCACATGTCGCGGTGGCTGTCGATGTGGTAGCCGTGGGTGTCGGAATAGCGGGCGAGATCGAGCCACTGCATGGCCATGCGCTCGGCGTGCCGCGGCGAGCGCAGCAGGCGGTCGACGACCTTTTCATAGGCGTCGGGCGATCGGTCGGCCAGCAAGGCGTCCACTTCGGCCGGCGTGGGCGGCAGGCCGGTGAGGTCGAAAGTCACGCGGCGAATGAGGGTGGTCTTATCAGCTTCGGGCGACGGCCTCAGCCCTTCGCGCTCGAGGCGCGCGAGGACGAAGCGGTCGATGGGGTTCCGCGGCCAGGCGGCGTTCGAGACTTTCGGCGGCTCGGGGCGCTGCGGCGCAACGTAGGCCCAGTGCGTTTCCCACTTGGCGCCCTGGTCGATCCAGCGCCGGATCAGCTCGATTTGCTCGGCCGTCAGGGTCCGGTCCGACCAGGCCGGCGGCATGCGGAGGGCCTTATCCTTGGCGCTGATCTTCTGGTAGAGCTTGCTATTGGCGCTGTCGCCGGGGACGAGAATCGCGTAGCCCTTGTGGGGGGCGAAAGCGCCGTCCCGCGTGTCGAGCCGCAGACCCGCCTGGCGCGGCTTCTCGTCCGGCCCGTGGCAGGCGAAGCAATTGTCGGAAAGGATGGACCGGATCTCGCGGTCGAAATTGACCGGCTTCGAATTGTCGGCCGGGGCGGCTAGGGAGATTCCCATCAGGCCGCTTGCCAGCAGAACGAAACGAGCCCGACGCCTCAAGTCTGGTCCTCCGCGCCCAACGGGATGGAGTGCTTAGTGCCTCCCCAATGATATACCAAAAGCGCTACGCCGCCCACTCGACCGCCAGCAGGCCGTCCGCTTCCAATCGGCGCAACTCGAGGTCACCGGTGGCCAGCGGGCAGCCCAACTGCATCGCCGTCGCCGCGGCGAAAGCATCGGCATACGAGATGGGATAGGTAGCCTTCAGCCGCGAGGCTTCCAACACGAGGCCGTCCGGAACCGAAAGAAACTCCAGCGGGCGAGCACGCAGATGGGCTAGGAGTTCGCCGGCGGCAGGCCATCCTCTCTTCTTGCCGGTTAAGTACAGGACCTCCCCCAGGTTGATCAGGCTCATCAGCAGCCGGACTTCTCCCCGGGTGGCTCGCGCCCACAATTCAGCCATCCGGTCGGCGGCCGGGAGCTGATCCTTCAGCCAAGCGACAAGCAGCCAGGAGTCGAGGACCAACTCGGCGCTCACAGCCGGCCCCGATCCCGAGCCAGTTCCTCCAGGCGGTCCTGCTCCATCAAGTCCATGACATCCGTATCTCGAAGGAAGCCTCGAAAATCCTTAAGGGCGTTCTCGTCAGGCCGGCTGCGAGATGCCGCCTCGGTGAGGTACCGGTCGATCGCCGTCTCCACCGCTTGCTGGATGGTTATGCCCTGGCGGGCCACCGTGATCTTAAGGCGTTTGTACTTAGGATCTTCCAGCCGAATGGCGACGTGTTTCATGTTTCCATGATAGCATGGAAGCATGGTTACATGTATGAACCAGCACGTTGGTGTCGACGAACGCCGGACTTCCCTCATCGGTCATAGAGGTCCTCGCGCTTCCAGGTGCGTGGTCCCACCTCGACAAGCCCCTTGGCCAGGGCCGATCGGAGCCGCGCTTTTCGCAGGCGCCCTTCCTGGTTTACCAGGGCGGTCAGATAATCTCGGACAAGCTGGTTGACGGTGGTACGGCGCTCCAGCGCCAGCTTTCGAGCCTTGAAGAGCAGATCATCCTCGATGGCCAGAGTGAGGTTCCGCATCATACGGGGCCGTGCCACAGAACCAGTGTGGCACATAACCTGTGTGCGTTACTTCACCCCAATCACCATCGAGTCCGGCCCGACCAGGTGCTCCACCTGGGTCTGGCGGAAGCCGGCTTCCTTCATCCAGCCCATGCAGTCGGCGCCGGTGTAGTCGAATCCGGCGGGCGTCTCGATCAACATGTTGAGGCTCATCAGCAAGCCGAAAGCGTTTTGGGAGCGGTCGTCGTCGATGATGCTTTCGTAAACGATCAACGCGCCGCCCGGGGGAAGCGCCTCGTAGGCCTTGCTGACCAGCAGGGTCTTCTCGTCCAGTCCCCAATCGTGAAGGATGTGACCCATGGTGATCACGTCGACCTGCGGCAGGGGATCCTCAAAGAAGCTGCCGGCGGCGAAGCGCAAGCGCCCGGCCAATCCATTGCGCTCGACGTATTCCTCAAAGACCGGCGCCACCTCGGGCAAATCGAAGCCGATGCCCGATAGATGCGGGTTCGCGAGCGCGATCTGGACGGCCAGGTCCCCTTGCGCCGTTCCGACGTCGGCAAAGGTTTTGTAGCCGGCCCAGGAAAACTTCTGGGCAATGGCCTGGTTGGCGGCGTGGCTGATGCCGGTCATGGCCCCCAAGAACTCCTGCAGCCGGGCCGGATCGGCGTAGAGTGCGACAAACGGGGAGCCGCCTCCATCCTTCGCCTCGTTTTGCTGTTTGCCGGTTCGCAGGCCTTCGGTGAGGTGACCCCAATGGCCGTAGAGGCGGTGGTTGGCCATCTCCAGGACTCCACCGATGTACGATGGCTTCCTCTTGTCCAGATACAGATCCGTGGCCGGCGTATTGCAGTACTTCCCATCGAGGCGGCGCAGAAACCCGAGCGCCACCAGCGCGTCCAGAAAATCGCGCGCGGAGCGCGGATGCACGCCCAGTCGGGCTTGGATGGCCGCCAGATCCTCGGGGCGCCGGGCCAGCTCGGTGAACAGTCCCATCTCAATCGCGCTCAGCAGCGTCTTCGAAGCCCAAAAGCCCAGGCCAACCTGCATGATGTGTTCCGGCGTCGGATGCTCGCTCAAGGTGTTCCTCCTCGTGGATCGGTGTCCCCAGCATCATAGCGCACTGGACTATTGACAAGTCAATTGTCAATATGACAATATAGTTGTCATGAAGCCGGCGACGGTCGCAGCTCTGAACACGCTTTTCGACGAGACCGTGGCGCTGTTCCACCGGCTTCGGGCGGCGGCCGAGCAGGTGCACGGGCAGGGCGAGCTGTCGGCGGCGCGGCGCGGCGTGCTGCGCAGCCTCGACCGGCTGGGGCCGCAGACCGTGCCGCAACTGGCCCGCGCCCGGCCCGTTTCACGCCAGCACATCCAGATGCTGGTGAACCAGCTCGCCGCCGAGGGCCACGTCGAACTGGCGGACAATCCGGCCCACCAGCGATCGCGGCTGGTGCGGCTGACGCGCCAGGGAAAGAGCCTGGTGGAAGCGATGAACCACCGGGAGCAGAAGCTGCTGGCCGGGCTGGAGACCGGCATCCCCGACGGCAAACTGCGGGCGGCGGCAACCGTCCTGCGCGCCGTTCGGCAGCAGCTCGAAAGCGACCGGTGGCGCCGGCTTATGGAGAAGACATCATGACGAACGCAAAACCGTGCTACCTCGAAGCCCCGGCTCCGGCCTGTGACAAGGCGGGATGGCGGGGGCAGTTCGCCAGACCCACCGGATTTCCGGGCTGGCTGGTCGGCCACCTCATGGCCCTCAAGAACAAAGAGCGAAGCGAGTGGGTGATCTCGCTGCTCGATATCCGCCCGGATGATCATGTGCTCGAGATCGGGTTCGGCTCGGGCGTGGATATTCGGCGGGCGGCGGCGATCGCCCTGAATGGGCGGGTGGCCGGCATCGACCATTCGGAAGAAATGGTGCGGCAGGCGCGAAGGCGCAACGCCGCCGCCATTCGGGCCGGCCGCGTCGATCTGCGGCAGGCCGCGATGCCGGCGCTGCCGTATGCCGGCGGGTCTTTTGACAAGGTGTTTTCCATCAACTCGGTCCAGTTCTGGCCGGACGTGGTCGGGGGCTTGCAGGAAGTTCGGCGCGTGTTGAAGCCGGACGGACGGATCGCGATCGCCTGGCAGCCCCGGTCCCGCGGCGCGACGGAGGAGACGGCGCGCCGGGCGGGCGAAGGTCTGGTGGCAGCCCTGAAGGCGGCCGGCTTCTCGGAAGTGCGATTGGAGACCAGGCGGATCACGCCGGTTTCGGTGGTCTGCGCGCTGGGGATCAAGTGAGCTGCGGAAGTCTCAAAAATACCTCCAGCCCACCCGGCGCTTGCATTGTCCCTCGCAATGCGGTCTCATGAAACGCATGAAAACCATTCGGCAGCTTTCGATCCCGCTCGCGGCCCTGCTCGTGGCGCTCCTGCTTTCGCCGCTGCTGGGCGCGGCCGAGGGCGAGTATCTGGCCTACGTCGGCACCTATACCGGCAAGAA
>JBGOUJ010000582.1:0-5040 GCA_041477005.1 Terriglobia bacterium
GCGCGGGTGATTCCCGACAGAGACCACCCTTCAGCCAAGCCCCTCGCGCTGTGGCCCAGACGATCCAGTCGAAGATGGTATTGGTAGCTGATAACCAGGCTTTGGCTCAGGTCGAAGGAGGAAAGCGCGCGCGTTGCGCGGTGGTCGTACGGATTGACCGGGTCCGATATGCTCGATGCCTGGTCAATTGACTTGCTGAAGGTATAGCCGATGAGAAAATCAAGGAGTCTCCCCGAATGCCGGACGCTCGCTTGAAACGAATTGTAGTTCGCATTCCCCGCGCTCGCTGTGTAATCATCATTGGCGAAGGCAGGCCCTAAGGGGCCGCGGGCGCCGTTTACCGTCTGTCCGGCAGCGGTTCTGTAAGTGCTATCTTCGCTGAATGGCCCACAGGTGGGTGAGCCCGGCGCGACAGCGCTCGGTTTGCTCAACGCCAGGCAGAAACCGGGATTGCCGGGGTTGGCGGAATACACCACCAACAGGTGATGGGCCTGAGATCCCACGAAGCTCAAGCTCAACAGCGTGGACCCCCGCAGTTGGCGCTCGATCGAGAGGAAGTAATTCTCGGTGTAGGGGTAGGTGTTTCCCGGGGGCGGCGCCGTCATTCCGGCGACCGGAAGGAAAGAAGAAAAATCGATGCTCGCGTTCGGGCGAGCTGCGGAGGCGTTCAGAGGAGGGGATGTGAGCGGAAACGGTTGAACATGGACCTCGCCGTTCGCGGCGCTGACGAAGGGTGTGGCGAATAGCGGCCGCGCCGGGCTGGTGTAACTCAGGCCGTAGGGAGGTTGCGGCTCATCGATCGCGATCGTATTGCCTTCGATCACGGAATAGAAAATCCCGAAGCCGGCCCGGATGCTCGTTTTTCCGGGAGCACCGACGAGCTTGGCGAGAAGTCCGTCCCTCTTGGTTGGTGAATAAGCAATGCCCAGCCGGGGCGAAAAGCGGTTGCTCTGGGGCGCCAAGGTATTGGGAACTCCCACATCGCCCGGGTAGACTAAGCCGGCCGGGGCCGTGGGATAGACTTGGGATTGCTGCCCCAAAACCAGGGTTGGAATCTGGTTGTATTTCTCCGACCAGTATTGCATCAAGTCCCACCGAAGCCCGTAATTGACCATGAGATTCGGTTTTGCCCGCCAGCCATCCTGGGCGAACCCTGCCGCATACTTGTGCCGGCCATAAAAGGTCTGCGAATCAGCCTGGTTGTAATTACTGGCAACGCCGATCAGAAAGTCCGCGAAATCCGACCCGGTCTCCGAGCCGGAGAAGAGGAAGGATCCGTTGAAGGTGGCGTTCGGGTTGACATTGACCTGCTCCAAGCTAAGTTGAAGGCCGGTCTTGATGGTGTGGTTGCGCCAGACCTTTGAAAAATTGTCGCTGGCCGAAAACGTGTTGTTGGCCTGCGTCAGGTTGGTGATGGGCGTCCCGATGACAAACGAGTTGAAGCGGACGTTTTCCACGCCTTCGATCGATGGGGCCAGTGGAACGATACCGGAGGCGCCGGCGCCGGTTACGAAGCCTTGGGATGCCAGACTCGGGCCGACGCCGCCGGATGGCTGGCCCACGTTATTGGAATTCCGCATGTAACTCAAGCGAAGCTCGTTGACGGTGGTGCTGCCAAATGTCTTGGTCTGGCTAAGATGGAGGAGCTGCCCACGTCCCCGGGTCAGGGCGTTGAAGCCAGGAACGCTGGCGCCTCCCTGTCCGGTCGGGTAGGGACTGTTCAAGTCATAATTGTCGAGGTAGTAATAGACAGAGAAGAGGCCCCAGCGTTCGCTGTTGCCGTCAATGCGGAAGCTGGTCTTGTCATCCCGCAAGCTCTGCCCCTCGGCGCCGGTTGAAAAAATGGAACTCCCGGCATTGGGTAGAGGGATGTATTGCAGGAGATGCTGGGCCGGCTTCGACCATGTCCGTTGAGGAATGATGGCGCCGGGGAAAACGCACTGGATATTGCTCGCGCAACCGGGAGTGTAGTACGGCTCGTTTGCAGAGACCGGGTAGCCGAGGTTCTGCGAGAGAAGACGGGCCAGAAAGGGTCCGCCAACGGAGCCGGTAAGAGAGCTTGTTTGGTCGCTGAGGTTTCCGGTCCGGTCAGCGAGTGAGGGTACGGGAATCAATCCGGTGTCGATGCCTTGATCTGTCCGGGTCCCCTGATAGTCGGCGAAGAAGAACAGCTTGTTCTTCTCGATCGGGCCGCCCAGGATGCCGCCAAACTGGTTTTGTCGGAAGAAACCGCGCTCCGGTGAAAAGAAATTGCGCGCGTCGAGATCGGTATTGCGAAGAAACTCGAAACCGCCGCCGTGCAGATGATTCGTGCCGGACTTGGTTACTACGTTGACGATGCCCCCGCTGTAGTTGCCGTATTCCGCATCGAAGTTGTTGGTCAAGATCCGAAATTCGGCGATGGAATCGAGGTTGGGTACAATCGACGTGCCTCCGTTCATCAGCTCCTTGACGTCGGCTCCGTTGACCATGAAGCCGTTGGCGTCCTCACGCTGACCGCTGATCGATTGGTTCCCGGGATTCAAACTGCCGGACGGCGCAATGGCGACCGAGGCGCCGGCCATTACGATCGAGTCGGGCTGTTGTGTCGTCATGGGCACGATGCCGGGCTGGAGCGCCAGAAGATCGGTGTAGCTGCGGCCATTGAGGGCTACGGCCGTCATCGCTCTCCCCGTTACCACCTGGCCCATTTGCGTGCTGACCGCCTCCACCTGAACTTCGTTGCCTACTATCGTAACTTCCTCCTGCCGCTCAGCCATCTCGAGGGTCACGTCGAGGCGCAGGGCGCTGTTTGCGTCGATCGGCAAATCTGTCCGTTCATAGGTCTTCAGTCCAGGTGCTTCAATCCTCAGCTTGTAATTTCCCACCGGCAGCACAGGGAATGCATAGAGACCCTTGGCGTCGCTCACCGTTGTCTGCTGGATGCCCATGGCGACATTTGTGACGGCCAGTCTGGCGCCGGGAATGACGGCCCCGCTGGGATCGGTGAGCGTGCCCGAGATGCTTCCGGTAACTGCCCCGAGCGCGATGGCACATGTGGCACATGTGGCAAGGAGGAGCCACACGACTCGTGAGGTTTTGACCTGCGTGACAGCGTACGGGAGCAGTGGTCGGGGCATGGAACACGGGCGGCCGCACTCGGAGAGCAAACGGTGGCGAAGCAGTCCCTTGTTCAGTTCTTGGATCTCACCACAACGGTCACCGGTCACGGGAAGAGTTCTATCGTACCGTACCCGAGCCAGACCCGCTCTTTTCAGGTGCCAGGTGCCAGGTGTCAGGTGTCAGGGGCCGAGCCGCGCTCCCGCGCGAGAGGGGGCGTTCCGGGCCTCACCTCTGGCACCTGACACCTGGCGACAAGGGCGGCCGCCCGGAGCGGCCATCACTGGCCGTCCGCAGCGGCCCGCATGGGATTTCGGGTGCTAGCCAACTGGTAGCCAGAATCGGGGATTTCAGGGGCGGTTTTTCCTATCTGAATAGGAAAACGCCTGTGGAAGTTGTTGAAAACTGGTGGGCGGTGCTGGGCTCGAACCAGCGACCTCCTGCTTGTAAGGCAGGCGCTCTAACCAACTGAGCTAACCGCCCCTTCGGCCGCTTGTCCGAGGCCGCAATCTTGATCTTAACATGTCGGTCCGAAACACTGTGGTATCACCGGAGGGCAGGATGAGAGACCTCGTGGCGCCGGGGCTGGCCGTGGGCGCTCTCTTTGGGGAGCGAGGCCAACCGGGACTCGGACGCTTGGCGGGGGCCTGTTGCGTCCGATAAGCGAGAGGGGTTTGCGGATGGTGCGTAGGGGCTCGAGACCCGAGTACGACAGTTCGCCGGGGCTACACCGACGGTACTGGCCCCTTCGACCTATTGGCGGGGCCGAGTCAACTTGATATAGTCTCCGCAGGAGGTTGACTAAATGAAGGCTCCGCGCTGTCTCATCATAGCTCTTGCCGGACTGGGGCTGAGTTCGGCGCAAGCCACAACCATTAATATTCTTAGCGGATCCGATATGACTGGCACGACCCAGTGGAATAACAACACCGGAGCCAACGTACTTATCAATCCCTATCCCTCTCCGGTCTGGGCCGCTCCTTCGCTAGGAGGCCAATGGATCTCCTACATCCCCAGCGGCCACGGGCAGACCGTCGTGCCGAATGCAACGATTAGCGGCGGCGTAGTCATTTCTCCTCCGACAGCCATTTTCTACGACTGGTTCAATTTGCCGGACCCTTCTGTGTCCGGGGGAATCTGGATCTGGGCCGACGACACGGCAGCCATACTCATCGATAATGTTCCGGTTTTCCCACTGGGATCGCCGCTCGTGGCGGGCATGTATTGCACAGCGGAAGGAATCGGCTGCCGGCCTGAGCATGGTGGATTCGTTAGCCTGGCAGGCCTTGGCGCGGGCGCCCACACACTCGAGTTTGAGACCTACCAGCTTTGGGGTGACACGTTCGGTCTTCTGTACGAAGGCAGCGTAACAACAGCGGCCAGCGTAACAACAGGGACCACCGTAACAACACCGGCCGATCCGCCTGTCGCCGTTCCTGAACCATCGAGCTTCGTTCTCCTGGGGTCAGGCGCGGTTCTTGCGCTCCGCTTCTGGCGCGGTAAAATGCTTTGCCGCACCGGACGGTAACTGCAGAGGCGGCCAGCCCTCTAAAGATCCCTTAAAGAGCAAGGCCGGATCGCTCGCGGGCGGCCGACGGGCCGACCGAATCGCGTTCCGTCGCGCCAGGCCCTCTCAATCCCCGTCCTGATACGCTCGCCTCTCTCTTCCAGGACCACGACTCAAGTCCCCAACTGCCTAGCGCCTGCGGGTAGTCCGGCTCCACCTGGGCCCGCCGCGCCTTATACCACCAAAGAAATAAGCCGAAAGTCGTATGGATGTCAGGGCGGCATCACTAATAAGGTATTTGTTTACCGGGGCCGGATCTGACGCTGAGGATTTCGCTGGACAAAAGGCCGGCTTTCGGCTACCTTAAGGTGGATGAATGGGCCGGAGCGCCGAAGCCGGGATGAGTTAGAAGGTGAAGTCAAGCGCCTGCGGGA
>JBGOUJ010000583.1:0-5036 GCA_041477005.1 Terriglobia bacterium
TCCAAAACACCCCCCCACCCGCAAAACTACAAAAAAAAACGCAACACCAAAAAGTTACAAAGCAAAAATCCACGCAGGCCCGGCTCCGCGCCCCGGCACTCTGCCCGGCCAGCGGGCCGGGCACTAGGGAAAATGTCCCTTCCTTAATTTTTGCCTTTTGCCTTGCTGTTTCCTATTCCCTCGACAGTGGTCTTTCCTCCTCGGGAAGTGACTCCACGGGATGGCGCTGGTCCTTGCAGCCATTCACTCTCCCATTACCTTGATGATGGCTCTCTTGGCTCGCCGGCCGTCGAACTCGGCGTAGTAGACCTGCTGCCAGGGACCGAAGTCGAGCTTGCCCTTCGTCACGGGCACGATCACCTGGTGGTGCACGAGCAGGCTCTTCAGGTGGGAGTCGCCGTTGGTTTCGCCGGTGCGGTGGTGGCGGTAATCCTTGCGGAATGGCGCCAGTTGCTCCAGCCACTCGTCGATGTCGGCGATCAGGCCGTCTTCGGCGTCGTTCACCCACACACCGGCGGTGATGTGCATCGCCGACACCAGGATCATGCCTTCCTGGATGCCGCTTTTCGCGAGCGCGGCCTCGACCTGCGGCGTGATGTTGAGGTATTGGCGGTGCTTCTCGGTGTGGAAAGTCAGGTATTCGGTATGGAATCGCATGGTGGATCGCTCAGGGCCAGGCGGCGCCGTACCGCAGGACGACGCGATGCTGCCCCGGAGGCAGGGCTAACATTTGTAGTCCGGTCTCCGCTTCGGTTTCAATGGGCGCGGTAGCGCCATCCAGGTGCGCGGTCCATCCCGGACATTGATAGGTGAAAAATCGAATCCAGCAGCCCGAAGCGGTGTCGATGGAATAGACGCGCTCAGAGGTGCGGATCTCCTCCACTGTAATGGCCGCGGCGCCGGAAGCGGGTTCGGCGCGGCCCGGCTCCGCCGGAAGGTAATAAAGATTGTCCGAGCCGCGCGGCCGGTGCTCGATCAGGCTGTCGAGGTAGAGCGCCCGCATGGGCGAGGGCATCGCATCGAGCATCTCCTCGCCGACCGTGGGGAGAAGGGCGTTTTTGTCGGTCCAAGGCAGCAAAGTCGACCGCGACAGCAGCGGGGAAAAAAACACCAGGGCCAGCAAAGCCGTCACGGCCGGCACGAGCGATCCCGGCTTGGCCGGAAGGGCGGCCAGCGCCACCCCGCACCACAGTGCTACCAATACCTGCCAGCGCCAGCAGAACTGAACCGCCGCGTAGCCGGGCAGCTTCAGCAGCAACACCGCGACCGGATCGATCGAGACCAGCAGCGCGACGCCCGCTACCCAGGGAAGCGCTCGCAAGAACAGGTTGCCGGATGAGGCATCCCGGCCGCGCCCAACGGCGGCCAGCGCGAATGCCAGGACTGTCTGGGCAACAACGATCAGCCTTCCCACCTCATTGAGAAACTGCCAGTCCTTTTCGTAGCCGCTGCCGCCGGCAGTCGCGCCGAAGAAAGTGCTCTCCCGATAGCCGTGACGCCGCCCCAAGATGTCGGCGCGGACATAGGACGCGGCGTAAAGCTGCGGAAGCCAGAACCACACGGTCAGCAGCAGCGCGGCGGCCGCCAGGGCCCCGGCCCAGGCCAATCGCCGGAGGCCGAGCCGGGACCACAGCAGCGGGCCGAGGGCGAGCAGCAGCAACAGAACAATATAGACAGTCAGTGTGTGAGTCAGGATGAGCCCGGCGGCGGAAACAACCAGCAGCGCGGCGTTGCGGCGGACACGGTTTCCGGAGAGAATCCGCAAGGCAGAGCCGATCAGCAGAGCTACCCACAGGATCGCGAGAAATTGCGGATACATTCCGCGTCCAAGGCATACGAAGGTCGCTCCCGGAAGCAGCAGCGTCAGGACCGCCGCGGCCACGCTCCGCAAGGGGCTCAGCCAGGCGCGGGCCAGAAAGTAGACGGCGGCGCCGGTGGCAAGGGTCAACAGCAGGATGCTCCAGCGCATCGCCTCGTGCGCGGTCGCTCCGGTGAGCAGAGAAAACAACGCTACGACCGCAAGGAACAGCGGTGGATACAGCACGAAGGCGGGGCTGCCCCGGCCGCCGTTCGCCGTCGCCGCCCACCGCGGCGGGAAATCTCCGTCTTGGAGCGCCCGCAGGTAATCCCGGGCCAGGGGCAGGTGGCCCGGCTGGTCGCCCAGCAGCCCGAAGGCGGGCGATCCCCACACACTCCACCCGTAACAAAGCAGCACCACCGCTGCTCCCAGCACGACCGCGGCCCAGAACCAAATCCGGCGTGGGGTTAAACCCCGGTCGGTGTGCAATGGCATACACGGCGATGATACAGTAATCCTCATGTGGAAAAGCATGGCTCAGGCGCTTGGCCTGAATATTCCCGATCAACAGTTGGAAACCATCTCGCCGGTTCTCGATTCGCTCTGGTCCGAAACGCGCCGCACGCTGGACCGCGACTTGAGCAGCATCGATCCGGTTCTCACCTTTCGTCCTGATATCGGAGTGAGCCAGTGACCATCGCCGAGCTGGGGCCGCAGATTCAGGCGGGCAAGATCTCGCCGGTGGAGCTGACATCCGAGACGCTGGGACGGATTCGCAAGCACAATCCGGCCTTGAACGCTTACATCACGGTAACCGAGCAGCAGGCCCTGGAGCAGGCCCGGCAGGCGGAGCGCGAGATCCGCACCGGCCATTACCGGGGGCCGCTGCACGGCATCCCCTATGCGGCCAAGGACCTGTTCTACACCAAGGGGGTGGTCACTACCGTGGGGTCGAAGATCTTCCGGGATTTCGTGCCGGACTACGACGCCGCCGTGATCGAGCGGCTCCGGGATGCCGGGGCGATCCTGGTGGGCAAGACCGGGATGCACGAGTGGGCCTACGGGGTCACCAACAACAACCCGCATTTCGGCGCCGTGCACAATCCCTGGGGCCTCGATCGCATTCCCGGCGGCTCGAGCGGCGGCTCGGCGGTGGCTCTGGCGGCCGATCTGTGCGCCTTTTCGCTGGGCTCCGATACCGGCGGGTCGGTGCGGATTCCGGCCTCGTTTTGCGGCATCGTGGGCCTGAAGCCGACCTTTGGGCGCATCAGCCGCTATGGTGTTTTCCCGCTGGGCCACACGCTCGACCACGTGGGCCATTTCGCGTGGTCGGTGGCTGACGTCGCGACGATTTTCGAGGTGCTGGCCGGACCCGACCCGCGCGACGACAGCTCGGCCAACGAAGCGCCGCCGCGCATCCAGTTGCCCGCCGATCCCAAGCTGAAGGGCGTCCGCGTCGGCGTGCCCCGGAACTTCTTCTTCGACCGGCTCCAGCCGGAAGTCGACCAGGCCGTGCGCGGAGCGATCCAGACGCTTCGCGGCCTGGGCGCTGAAATTCAGGAGATCGAGATCCCCGGCGTCGAAGAGTTCATCCTGCTCGGACGGATCATCTTGTTGGCCGAGGCCACGGCCCTGCATCGCAGCCGCTTGAAGACGCGGCGGGCCGACTTCGGCCCGGACGTGCTGGCGCTGCTCGACCAGGGACAATTTGTGCTGGCCACCGACTACCTCGACGCCCAGCGCCGGCGCCGGCAATGGATCGAGACGCTGAACCGGCTGTTCGACCAGGTGCAGGTGATTGTCACCCCGGCCACGCCGGTCGCTGCCCCGAAGATCGGCCAGACCACCATGGAGATCGCCGGCCGCCAGGAGGACGTGAGGCTCTCTTCGACCCGCTTCGTTCGGACCCTGAATCTCGCCGGCGTGCCGGCATTGTCGGTGCCGTGCGGCTTCGACGGGCAAGGTCTCCCCATCGGGCTGCAGATCTTCGGCCGCTCCTTCGATGAAGCGAATGTGTTACTGGTGGGCCACGCCTACGAGCAGGCCTCGGAGTGGCGCAAGCGCCGGCCGGAGCTTGGGTAGGTCGCCCGGCCGCATGCGGACGTGGGACGTGGCAGCCGGCAGTGGTTTCCGTGGGACGCGACCCCCGCGTTCAGTGCCCGCTTGGTCTTGGGGTTCTCGACTGTACGGATGACGGCAGCCCTGAAAAGGCTGGCGGAGGCTGCATCCACGTCTGTTCAGAATTCAGAACGCTTTTAAGGGTTTGCACGATATTCCTTCTGTTTTCGGAACAGGCATCCTGGTCTGCTGGGGTCTTAGGCCATATTATGTGTAACAATACCATGGACATGCGGTTATAAGGGAGTCCTCCTCGCTCGGGCCCTGGGCGAACTTCTTGCCGGGTACCGAAACTGCGCTCGCGTAGCTTTGTCGGGAACGACGTACGACGCTGAGGCCGCTGGACTTGTGGCCCATCACGAACGGCTCCGTTTGCCTGCCGCACCAAACCAAGCTGGTTTATTCCACGGCAACTGTTTTTCATTTCTTTAGCTAATCAATCGAATCTTTAGCCAATCAATCAAAATGGACAGAGGCTGGCGGATTGACTGTTCGATTGCCTCTTGGCGCGATTGAAATATTTTTCGATCTTTTCAATCTTTTCACTTGACAATCGGTATTTTGCGTTTATGATAGCCAGTTCACATTGGATGTAGGTCGTAGAATGCACCAATGAGAGGGGAGGCGCATCGGGCTGCCTCGGTAGGGAGGTGAGCGGTACAGGTTTCCATCAAACTCTGGCGCCGACACGGGGCCCAGTTGTCATCAGAACTGCTGTGTGGGATTCCAAAGCCGGATCTTCGTGCTGCCCCGGGGCGGTTGAATGTGGCTCGTGGATCGCTGAAAATGACAGACAAAACTTCTAGGCGGCAGCGATGGCATTGGCGCTGTAGGATGTTCAGCCGCTTGCTGCTCTACGGCTCCCTCGTGCTTGGTAGCACGACGGGAGCGCAAGCCCAGAGTCTGTCGCCGCAGTCCCCTTCGAAAGAATACATCCGCGCGGGTGACCGAGTAATCGCTATTGTCAGCCCTGATTCCGCGAGTTTTTCCATCAGTGCATCGCCCCCGACTCAGACTGTAACCCCAGGCTCGAGCGCCGGCTTCACGGTTGTTTTCACTCCGACAGGCGGATTCAGCGGCAGCATTACTTTTTCCGTGAGCGGATTGCCGTCGGGCGCAA
>JBGOUJ010000584.1:0-5033 GCA_041477005.1 Terriglobia bacterium
ACCGGGGTGGCGCCCATCACGCTCACCCAGAACTTCTTCTGCTCCTCGACGTCGCGGACGTTGAGGTGGAGGTGGCCCATCGCCACCCCGGCCTCGTTGGGCGGGGGCAACTGCGCGAAAAGCGATGTGGCGGCGAAGAGCAGCAGAAAGGGTCTTCGAATCATGCGGCCATGGTAACATGCGCGGCATGAAGAGCTTGAAGAAATGCCTGCTAGCACTTCTCGCGGGTGGCGTGGTGGCCGCCCAGTCGCCCCCGGCCGTGACGCGGGAAACCATCGATCGCTGGATGAAGGAGCTGTCGAACTGGGGCCGCTGGACGCAGGACCAGTTGGGCACGATAAACCTGATCACGGCGGCCAAGCGCCGGCAGGCCGCGGCGCTGGTGAAGGACGGCGTCTCGGTTTCGCTCGCCCGCAACGCCGAGACGGAGAAGGCCGCCGATAACGCCTCGCCCTTCGTCCACGTGATGACCGCTACCGGCCAGAACAACGCCGGTGACTTCTGTCTCGATTCCTACGCGGTCTCCTATCACGGCGTGGCCCACACGCACCTGGATTCCCTGTGCCACATGTTCTACCAGGGCAAGATGTTCAACGGCTTTTCGCGAGAGGAGGTTACCCTCCAGGGCGCGGGCAAGCTCGCGGTCACCAACTACAAGAACGGCATCTTCACGCGCGGCATCCTGATGGACATTCCGCGCCTGAAGGGAGTTCCTTATCTCGAGCCGGGGACGCCGATCTACCCGGGCGATCTCGACCTCTGGGAAAAGAAGGCCGGGCTGAAGGTCGTCGCCGGCGATGTGATCTTCATCCGGACGGGCCGCTGGGCGCGGCGCGAGGCCCTCGGACCGTGGAACGTCGGGGAGAAGTCGGCGGGCCTGCACGCCTCCTGCGCCCGCTGGCTGAAGACCCACGACGTGGCCGCCGTCGGCAGCGACGCCGCGAGCGACGTGATGCCCTCCGGCGTGGAGGGCGTCCGGCAGCCCATCCACCAGTTGGTGCTGATCGCCATGGGCATGCCGATCTTCGACAACTGCGACCTGGAAGCCGTGGCCGCCGAAGCCGCACGCTTGCGTCGCTGGGAGTTTCTGTTGACCGCCGCGCCCCTCCCGGTCCCCGGCGGCACCGGCTCGCCCCTGAACCCGATCGCCACGTTTTGAAAAACAATCGAAACCACAGATGAACGCAGATAAACGCCGATGAAAACCAGGGTCCATCTGTGTTTACATGCGTTCATCCGCGGTTTCAAATCCTTAGCGCCCGTCATAGAATTACCATGCCAGCACGCCGAGTCCGCTTGCTCACGCGCGCGGCTCAGAAAGCCCTTCCGAGCCGCGACCGTCAGGGAGCGGTTGGCACTGTTATTTCTTGACAGGCCCTTAGTTTAGTTACGTTCGCGGCTCGGATTCCAGCATCGTCAGGAGGTTGTCAAGGGCCGTGACCGTCTGGTCAACGTCTCGTTCATCGTGGACGGCCGAGACCGGTCCGCCCGGCCAACCGATGAGGTCTACGCCGCCTAGCAGGAAGCCGGCCCGGATCTTCTGCAACAGCTCTATCGGCGTCGCTCCCTTGAGCTTGGTCCAGGGCACTTTGCCGGCATAGATGTCCTGGGGCGACACCGCTTCTTTGTCGGGATTGAGAAAGAGGTTGAAGCCGGAGAACTCGCCGTAGGCGCACCAGTTCACGCCGCGCCGCCGGAGGACGGCGTTCCAGCCGTCTCGAATCGCCGCCGCGGTGCGGTTGGCTCGCTCGATGAGGTCGGAGGCGCAAAGCAGCCGCAACGTGGTGATGCCAGCGCTGGCCGAAACCGGGTTGGCGTTGAAAGTGCCTTGCTGGACGACGGCCGGAAGCTCGGTCCGCGTCCCGGACCGCCGCGGCGCCATCACTTCGAGGATCTGCGCGCGCCCCACCAGAGCCGCCCCTGGGTGGCCCCCGGCGAGGATCTTGGCGAGCGTCGTCAGATCCGGCGTGACGCCGTAGTACTTCTGCGCGCCGCCGGTGGAGCACCGAAAGCCGGTGACCACTTCATCAAAGATCAGCACAATGCCGCGCCGCGCCGTGATTTCCCGTAGGTCGCGCAGGAACTGCGGCGGGCAGGGGATCTGGCCGAAAGTAGCGCCGGTCGGCTCCAGTATCACGGCGGCGATGTCGTCGCGGCCGTCGCAAACTTCCCGCACGCGCGAAATGTCGTTCGGCGGGCAGAGCAGCACCCGCGCGGCGATCTCCGGCAGGATGCCCGGCGGCGCCTCGGCCCCGGTGGCCACGTGGTCATGCCACCCGTGAAAGTGCCCGGCGAACCGGATCAACATCGGCTTGCCGGTATAGGCCCGGGCCACTCGCAGGGCGAGCATGGTTGCTTCGGTGCCCGAGCTGGTGAACCGCACGCGCTCGGCGCACGGCACCATTTGCTGGATCAGCTCCGCCCACTCCAGCTCCAGCTCGTGCGCCGCCCCGTAGTGGCATCCTCGCGAAAGCTGCGCGATCACGGCCTCCCGCACCGCCGGGTGATTGTGTCCCAGCATCAAAGCGCCGTGCCCGCCGAAATAGTCGACGTATTCATTGCCGTCCACGTCCCATTTACGCGACCCGGCCGCCCGCTCCACAAAGAGGGGATGCGGCTGCATCGCCCGGACCACATGGGTCACGCCCCCGGGGAACAGCCGCCCGGCTCGCTCGTAGAGCCGCGCCGAGCCGGGTGTCTTTTGCGCGTAAGCCTGCAGGATCCTGGATTCCGACATGTGGGTAGGTGTCCTCGCTCGACAGCCATGATACAATCCGCACGACCTTTCGTGGAGGAGCCATGCTGAGAAAATGCACTATCCTGCTTGCCCTTCTGCTCGCCGCCTGGCCGCTGGCCGCGCAGCAGAAGAAGATTGTGACGACCGGAATGGCCACGCCCCTGATATCGGAGTTTCAGAAAGCGGCCCCCAACTGCACGTTCGTGGCGGGCGACCCCAAGAACATGGTCTCGCAGGTCGGCGACGCCGACGCCATCCTGGGCACCATCTCACCCGAGCTGTTCCAGGCCGCCAAAAAGCTGAAATGGGTGCACATCTTCAGCGCCGGCGTGGAAATCTACCGCTTCCCCGAGTTCATCAACAGCGACGTGGTGCTGACCAACGGCCGCGTCATCCAGGGGCCGGAAATCGCCGACCATGCCTTCGCCCTGCTGCTGGCCTTCACCCGCAACCTCTACCGCGTCATTCCCGACAACAGGACCAGGGGGGAATGGTTCGGTCGCGGCGCCTACCCCGCCATCGAGTTGCGTGGCAAGACGGCTGTGGTCGTCGGCGTCGGCGGCATCGGCACGCAAATCTCCCAGCGCGCCTGGGCATTCGGCATGAACGTGATCGGCGTCGATCCCAAGGACCTGCCGCTGCTTTCCTTCGTCAGCCGCATGGTCAAGCCCGACCAGTTGGACACGGTGCTGCCGCTGGCCGACGTGGTCTTCATCTCCGCGCCCCACACCCCGCAGAGCGAGGGCATGATCGGCTCCAAGCAGTTCGACGAGATGAAGAAGGGCGCCTACTTTATTGCGGTCTCCCGAGGCAAGCTTTACAACAGCGAGGCGCTGGTCAAGGCGCTCGATGAAAAGCGTCTCGCCGGCGCCGGGCTGGACGTCACCAACCCCGAGCCGCTCCCCAAGGGCCATTCGCTGTGGAAGTTTGAAAACGTGATCATCACTCCGCACGTGGCCACCGTCTCCGACGGCGTCGGAGCGCGCCACCACGACCTCATCGTGGAAAACGTCGGACGCTTCTCCAAGGGCGAGCCGCTCCGCAACGTGGTGGACAAGATTAAAGGGTACTAGTTACCACACCATGAGACTCCTACCCCTTGTGTTTGTCGCCGGAGCCTTGATCGCGCAGTCTCGTTACGACCTGCTGCTCAAGGGCGGCCACGTCATCGATCCAAAGAACCACACGAGCGCCGTGCGAGATGTCGCGATCTACGAGGGAAAGGTGGCGGCAGTCTCGCCGGAGATTCCGGCATCACGGGCGCGAAAGGTCGTCAACGTGGGCGGCCTCTACGTGACCCCCGGCCTGATCGACATTCACGCGCACGTCTTCACCGGCGAAAACGGCGGGATGCTCGCGGGCGGCGACTGGAGCATCTTTCCGGACACCTTTGCTTTCCGCACCGGCGTTACGACCGTCGTCGATGCCGGCTCGTCTGGACGCCGCAATTTCGCGCAGTTTAAGCGCACAGTGATCGATCGTGCCCGCACCCGCGTGCTGGTATTCCTCAATATCCTGGGAGCGGGCATGCCCGGCGACAACTTCGAACAAGACGTGAAAGACATGGACGCGAAGGCGGCAGCGGAACTGGCCATCGCGAACCGCGACACCATTGTCGGGATCAAGGTTGCACATTACCAAGGGCCGGACTGGACTCCGGTCGAGCGCGGGGTCGAGGCCGGCACGCTCGCCAACATTCCGGTGATGGTCGATTTCGGCACGTTCCGCCCGGAGCGCCCGTTTCAGGATCTTGTCCTCATCAAGCTCCGGGCGGGCGACATCTACACTCACGCGTTCTACGGCCCCATTCCCTTGCTCGATGAAAAGGGCCGCCTGCTTCCCTATTTGCTCGAGGCGCGAAAACGCGGCGTTTTGTTCGACGTCGGCCACGGCGGCGCGGCGATGATATTCCGCCAGGCGGCGCCGGCCATACGTCAGGGTTTCCCACCGGATTCGATTTCGACCGATGTGCACGCGGGCAGCCTGCTCGCGGGCATGAAGGATATGTTGAATGTGATGTCGAAATTCCTGAACATGGGGATGCCGCTCGACGAGGTGATCCTGCGCTCCACCTGGAATCCGGTGCGCGCGATACGGCGGGAAGAGCTGGGACATCTCTCGGTGGGCGCGCCGGCGGACCTGGCGGTTCTTCGCGTGGAGAAGGGCGAATTCGGTTTTGTGGATTCCTGGGGCGCGCGCCTGGCCGGCACTCGCCGTCTGCTGTGCGAACTCACGATTCACGATGGTCTGGTAGTATACGATCTGAATGGAATCACCCGCGACAACTGGGATCAGC
>JBGOUJ010000585.1:0-5019 GCA_041477005.1 Terriglobia bacterium
GATCTGGCCATGACCTGCGCCGAGCCGAATTTCACCGTGCTCTACCCGAGCGACGCCGTGAGCGCCTGGCGGGCCACCACGGCCGCGGCGGAGACCCCGGGGCCGGTCTACATCCGCACCGGCCGGCCGAAGACGCCGGTGATTTACAGCAACGGCGAGAGGTTCGAAGTCGGCAAGTGCAAGGTCCTTCGCCGCAGTGACAAGGACCGGGCCACCATCGTTGCGGCCGGCGTGACCGTTGCCGAGGCGCTGAAGGCCCAGGAGCGGCTAGCGAAGGAAGGCACTGCCGTGCGTGTGATCGACCTCTACAGCGTCCAGCCGATCGATCGGGAGGCGCTGCGGCAAGCGGCTCGCGAGACCGGCGGGATCGTGATCACGGTCGAAGACCATTACGCCCACGGCGGAATCGGCGACGCGGTGCTGGCGGCGCTGGCCGAAGACCGCGTCGCGGTTTACAAGCTGGCGGTACGGGAGATCCCCCGCAGCGGCAAGCCCGAGGAGCTGCTGGAGCGGTTCGGCATCTCAGCCAACGCCATTGTCGAGCAAGTGAAGAAGCTGCTATAGTCGCTGCCGGCCCGAAATGACCTCGGCGGCGAGTCGCGCGCAAGGCGCAAACTGGTGGCTCCTGGCGCTGCTGGTCACCTCCTGCTGCATCAACTACATCGATCGTGGCAATCTCTCGATTGCGGCGCCGCAGCTCTCCCGGGAGCTCTCCCTCTCCCCGACCCAGCTCGGTCTGCTGCTGTCCTCGTTTTTCTGGACCTACGCCCTGTTCCAGATCGTCGCCGGCTGGCTGGTCGATCGCTTCGATGTGTACCGGGTTTTCGGCTTGGGGTTCTTCCTGTGGTCGGCGGCGACGGCGCTGACCGGCTTTGCCGTCGGCTTCGAGATGCTGTTTGCGCTGCGGCTGCTGCTGGGCATCGGCGAGTCGATCGCCTATCCCGCTTATTCCCGGATCATCGCCGGAGAGTTCCCGGAGCGGCATCGCGGCATCGCCAACGCCCTGGTGGACGCCGGATCGAAAACCGGGCCGGCGCTGGGAACGCTCATCGGCGGATTGATCGTGGCGCGATTCGGGTGGAGGGTGCTTTTCCTGGCCCTCGGTTTCGGCGCCTTGGTGTGGCTCGTGCCCTGGTTTGCCTCGATCCCTCGCGCCGAGCGCCGCGTGGTGGCGCGGCGTCATGACGGCCCGGGATTCCTCGAGATCATGCGACATCGCGCCGCCTGGGGCACGTTCCTGGGCCTGTTCTGCGGCAATTACACCTGGTATTTTCTGCTCACCTGGCTCCCCTCCTACCTGGTGATGGAGCGGCACTACTCGCTCCGCATGATGGCCGTCTACGGCTCGCTTCCTTTTTGGGGCATTGCTATTTCCTCGACCTTCGGCGGCTGGGCCTCGGACCGCCTGATCGAGCGCGGGGGAACACCCACTCGGGTGCGCAAGGCCTTCGCGGTAACCGGATTGCTGCTCTGCACGCTCATGCTGCCGGCCGCGATCGTGCCCAGCATGGCGCTGTCGATGGGGCTGCTCATTGTGGCGTGTCTCTCCTTCGGGTTGTTCACATCGAACCTTTGGGCCATCACGCAGACGCTGTCGGGGCCGAAGGCGGCCGGCAAGTGGACCGGCATGCAGAATGGCATTGGCAACCTGGCCGGTGTTACCGCGCCGTACCTCACCGGAGTCATCGTTTCCAGGACTGGATCCTTTCTGCTGGCGTTTGTGGCGGTGTTTGTGGTGCTGCTGGTGGGGGCGTTTTCTTACATAGTGCTGGTTGGTGAAGTGACGCCCATCCGCTGGCCGGCCCGGCCGGTCGCCTCGCCCGAAGCGGCTGCCGCGACGGAGTAGAACCGATGCGGAAATTATTGCTGCTGGCCTGGCTGTTGCTGGCAGCGCCCGCCCTGACAGCACCCGCCCCGGTTGTGGTGGCAGGCGAATTCAGCAACATGCGTTACACCGAGGAGCACGCCTACGGCTACACCGTCCAGCTCTGGCGCCAGGGCGATACTCTGTTTGGATTGTTTCTCTGCTCGGAAGGGCTGGCCGGCGACACGCCCACGGGAAGGCTCGACCAGGCTCAGTTTGACCCGGCCACCGGCAAGCTCTCCTTCCGGGCGAAGCTCACGACCGGCCTCGTCTATCTCGGCCCAGGGCGGGAGGCGCCTTCCCGCGACCTGTTCGAATTCCGCGGCCTGCTGGAGAAGACGGCCCTTGCCGGCACGCTCCGGAGGTCGAACCTGCTGCAGCCCACGGCGGCGCCGCAGGTCGAGCGGATCCGGCTGCGGAAGGTCACCGGCAAGGGAATGACACGTCCGGCCAGCTACGCCGAGTGGAAGACGTGGGCCGACGGGATCCTGAAGTTCCGCGGGCCCAAGTGGTGACCCGCCGGCTACCGCTCGACCCAGAGTTCCAGCTTGTCGTAAGAATACTCGCGGACCTGCACCACGAGCGAAGGGTAGCGCAGCAGCCCGGCCTGCTCGCGAAGCCCGCGGGCAGCCTCGGCAGTCAGGTCGGCGCGGTAGACGTCGGCCCGGTCGCCGTAGGAGTAGTGATGATAGAGGGGAGCGAGGCGGGCGGCTGTCTCCAGCAAGACCTGCCAGAAGCTGCGCCTTTGGAGCCAGCGCTTGCGGGAAGCGGT
Source organism: Terriglobia bacterium (assembly GCA_041477005.1). GTDB lineage: Bacteria > Acidobacteriota > Terriglobia > Bryobacterales > JACQDG01 > JBGOUJ01. Next base: position 2,637 of record JBGOUJ010000585.1, read on the forward strand.
CTCGCGGTCGAGCTCGATGGGGGCGCGGCCGCCGGCGAGCGCCGCCCGGACGCAGCGGGCCGGCTCGAACGGGCGATCGGGCTGGGGATCGGGCAAGCCGCGCAGCGCCTCTGCGATCTCGCCGGGAGCCGCCTCGACCGGCGCCCAGCGAAACCGCGAGGCTCCGCTCACCACGGCTCCTCGCAGCAGGATCTCCTGGATGCGCGCGGGGTCCTTGCCGGTGACGCGCAGGATGTGACCGATCAATTCCGACGCCGGCATCTCCTGCACCACCACCGGCGTGATGCTGACGTAGCCGGCGGCTTCCGAGCTGATTTTGGTTTGGATTCGTTCGGGGAGCGGCAACTACTAGGCCTTCTGCACCCGCCCGCTGCGGATGCAGGAAACGCAGACCCGAATCCTCTTGTGGCCGCCGTTCACGACGGCGCGCACCCGCTGCAAATTCGGGAGCCAGCGGCGCTTGGTCAGGTTGTGGGCGTGGCTGATGCGGTGCCCGGTCATCGGCTTCTTCCCGCAAACTTCACACATCTGAGGCATACTTGAATAGTGTAACAAAGCAGGGACCGATGGCGCAATTTTGATTTGTTGATTTGGCGGTTTGTTGATTGAAAAACCGCCGCGCCCTTCGTACCCTAATGGATGAACCCGAGCCGCCGCAGCGTCTTGCTCAAGTCCGGCTCGTCAAAAAAGACGAGCTTCTCCTTCACTCTGCCATTTTCGACAGCCACTCCGTAGGGCGCATCTTCGAAGGGAAAGATGGGGCGCAGCCGGACGATGTCCGGCGAGAGTCGCACCCCCGTGAGGCCCGCTGAGGCGAAGAAGCTTGGTCCCTCCTCAAGGTTCTGCGTGGGGATGCCGATGATGGTCGCCTGCCAATTCAGCCGCGACATGGCCTGCGCCGCCTGGAGGCAGTGCGGGCAATAGGGGTTGAAAAAGAAGAGCAGGACGCGGCCCTGCTGCAGGGGGAATTCGTGGCCGTCGGCGATGACCGAAGGCGGGGCGAGGGCGCCGCTGGCTTTGGTGCGGTCCGCCGCCTGAAGGCCCGCCGCCAACACGACGACCGACGCCAGCGCCGCGGCGGCTCTTCCGAAGCCGCGCGAGGGGGAGGCCCACCAGCCGGCGACTACCGCCAGGACGATCAGGCCGGCGTCCTCGACGAAGAAACTTGGCCCGATCGCTCGCTTCATCCAGGGAAAGCAACTGCACTCGGCTCCGGTAAGCTGGCGGTAGTGAATGCCGATGTAAGCCATGAACGCCGCGAGCAGAAAGACCGAGAGTCCGGCGCCCCAGCGCCGCCACTGCGGCACGAGCAGGAGCAGAGCGGAGAACGTTTCCGCCGTGCCGAAGAACGCGGCGGCGGCGAAACTCACCGGCTGCGGCACCAGGAATTGGGTCATGCGGAGCTGCGTGGCGGTGAGGTCGCTCAGCTTCCACAACCCCGCCACCAGCCACACCGCCGCCAGGGCGAGGGCGGCGGCCCACTCGATGCCGGCTTGCCAGCGCGGCCGGGAGGAAGACTCGGGAATGTTTTGGTCCAGCACGTTTTGGTCCTACAATCAAAGTATATATGGCCCGACGGGTCCTCTGCCTGCTGCTTCTGGTTTGGCCGGCCAGCGCCGCCCAGCGCCGGGAGAACCTCATCTACAGCAAATTTGACATCGACCCCGGCGAGTGGCGCTATTTCGAGTTCCCGTCCAAGGAAAAGGACGCCCGGCTGAGCGTGCAGTTCGAGGTGCAGTCACCGCAATCGTCTTCGGGAGTCCGGATCGGGGTCCTGGCCGCCGAGGAGTTCCGGCGCTTCCGAGCCAATCAGCCGAACCAGGCGCTGAGCGCTTCGGGATACCTCAAGGAAGGAACCCTGCGCACGCGCCTGACTCAGCCCGGCGGCTACGTGGTGGTGATTGACAACAAGATGGAAGGCCGCCGGAAATACCGCGTGGAGATGGAGGTGACGCTGGCCTACGGACCGGACCCGGAATCCCTGCCGGTGGTATACGCCTCGCCGCAGAAGCGTCTGGTGCTGGTGAGCGTGAGCCTGGCCGGCTTCCTGCTCATCCTGGCGCTGTCGGGGCGGGCGCTGTGGCGCGCCACGCGGCGGCCGCTGCGTCTACCGTCTTATTAATATCTTCCGCGCTGTGGGCCGCTGACAGGAACGTCGCCTCGAACTGCGACGGCGGAAGGTAGATGCCCTGTTCGAGCATCGCCTGGAAAAACCGGCCATAGGCCTGGGTGTCGCTGCGCTTGGCGGTCTCGTAATCGGTCACCGGCCCGGCGGTAAAGAAGAAAGTGAAGAGGGAGCCGACGCGGTTGATGGTGAGCGGCCGGCCGGCGGATCGCGCCGCCTGGGCGATCCCATCGCAGAGCCGGGCGGCGCCTCGCTCTA
>JBGOUJ010000586.1:0-5013 GCA_041477005.1 Terriglobia bacterium
CCTGCCTTCCTTTCTCAAGTCCTCCATTTCTCAATTTCTCAATTTGCCGAAGCCCTTCTACGCCGTCGGCCGCAGCTTCAATCTCTGCCTGGTCCCCACGGCTGACCTGTTGGCGGCTGCCCCCCCGAGCTCATCACCGCCCTGATCACCGAGCAAGGCCCTCTCGCGGGCCTGGCTTCCTTTCTCAATTCATCCATTTCTCAATTTCTCGATTTTCTTAGCTTTCAGCCATCGGCAACCATCCTCCGGTCCGAGCTGGTTGCTGACGGCTGATAGCTGACGGCTCGTTGCTGGTTTCCAACGCTCAGCCGCCCAGCACGAGGTAGGTCACCGGCTTGGGGATCTGACGGGTGAACTCGATGCGCGCGGCCGGAGCCAGTGGTGAGAGAAGAATCCTCGCCCCGGGAGGGAGGTCCGGGGGCAAAGGCCGCTTCACCACCTGCTGGTAATAGGGAGTCGAGCTTCGCAGGAACTGGCCAACGTGGTTGTCCCAGTAGAACTCCCGGACCAGCTTCGAGTAGCCGTACAGCCGGTCGAGGTTGAACTCGCCGTTTGCGCTGGGTAGCGATGCGGCAAGCTGCTTTACCTCCGGCGACTCGATCAGCGTGAAATAAGGCGCCGGCGACATCATGGTCGAGAGCCGCGCCAGCTCGGGCAGGCCGAAGCCGTGCCCCATCAAGGCCGCCGTCTCCTGCACGGCCGGATGGTTCGACTGCAGCGCAAAGCGCGCCCGGGCTTGCGTCTGAAAACCGGTCGGGGGTGGGGCGCCTTCGGGGCTGGGGGCCGCCAGTTGAGCCAGAAGCATCACGGTTTCGAGCGCCCCACTGCACTCGACCCGCGTCTGGCCCGCCAGGCGATGCACCAGGGCCAGTGGATCTCCGGTTGAGTTTGCCGCTGCCGCCAACAGCACCAACACGCGCAAGGATGTCATCGGGTTATCGAATGGTCGGGTATTTTACGCCGAGCTGCTCCAGATAGGTCTTGTACCGGGTGGGATCGAAGCGCAGCTTTTCCAGGGCCGGCCGGAAACGCTCCATCTTCTCCTTGTTCAGTTCGATCGGGGCCGCCGTACCTTCCGGCACGAGCGATTGCCATTGGATTTCCTTGGTCTGTTCGCGGAAGTAGGAGCGGGCCGCTTCGAGCAGCTCGGGGCGGGCGAACAGATCGAGGGCCGTCATGGCCTGGGCCTTGGCGCCGGCGGTGGCCCCCTTGTGGGCGATGGGCGTGGCCATGGCGATGCCGCTCGACCAGTGGTGGCCGACCAGGTTGGGGATGTTCGCTGGGTAGCGGAGATTGATCGTCGGCAAGTTCCAGGAGACCTCGGCGATGTCGTCGGAGCCGCCCCCGCCGCGGCTGTTCCCGAGAGGCTCTTTCAGCTCGGTGACTTTTGTCTTCAGCCCATCGACCTTCACGTTGAGCTCCTTCTGCGCCGCTCGGGCCAGGGTCTGGTCCTCCTCGCTCCAGGCGGGCATGCCAACCGTCTTGATATTGGCGTAGAGCGCTTCGGCCAGGGGCTTGTTCATGTGAGACTCCCACGTGCCGGCCAGCACGCGCTCAGTCATGGTGGTATCGGTCATCTCCGCCGCTGCGCGGGCGATCTTGGTTCCCAGAGCGTGCAGCTCGGTGATGTGTGGAAAATCCAGCTCCCGGAAGAAGTACCAGACCGTGGCCTCCGGCGGCACGACGTTGGGCTGATCGCCCCCGTGGCTGATGACATAGTGGGAGCGCTGCTCCAGGCGCAGGTGTTCGCGGCGGAAGTTCCAGGCCACGTCCATCAATTCCACCGCGTCGAGCGCGCTGCGGCCCGCCCAGGGCGATCCGGCGGCGTGGGCGCTGCGGCCGTGAAAGCTGTATTGCGTCGAGACCAGAGCCGTGCCGCTCGGGCCGTAGGAGGTGGCAAAGTCGGAGGCGACGTGGCAGCTCAGCATGGCGTCCAGGTCTTTGAACAACCCGGCCCGTACCATGAAGTTGCGGCTGCCGAGCAGCTCCTCGGCCACGCCGGGATAGACGCGGATGGTTCCCGGCATCTTAAACTTCTGGAGCAGGTCCTTGACCACCAGCGCCGCGGTCACGTTCACCGCCTGGCCGGCATTGTGGCCCTCGCCGTGGCCGGGGCCGCCGGGGATCAGCGCGTCGCGATAGGCCACGCCCGGCTTCTGGGAAGTTTCCGGCAGGCCATCGATATCAGACATGAAGCCGATCACCGGCTTACCGGACCCCCACTCGGCCACGAATGCGGTGGGCATGCCGGCCACGCCGCGCGTCACGCGGAACCCCTCCTTTTCGAGCAGCCCGGTGATGTATTTGGAGGTCTCAAACTCCTGGTATCCCAGCTCCGAGAAGCTGAAAATCGAATCGGCCATGACCTGGGTGATGGTCCGGCGCGCCTCGACCATCTGGAAGGCGTGCTCTTTGAGGCCGTCCACGCTGGGCGTCTGTTGGGCCGGCAGCAGAGCAATCGAAAAGAGAAAGAGCAAGAGGCGTCGCATTGGATTGACCCGAAGGCACACTTTAGCACGAGCCCGCGGCTCCTGACACGCGGGGGGAGGAGGGAGGAGAGAGGGGAGGCTCAGTCGCCTAGCAGTTGTCCCCAGCTTCGCAGGGACGGGACGTTGTCGCAGACCGCCTTCAGGCCGGCCGTGATGGGAATGGCCACGAGCAGGCCGACGGCGCCCCACAGCCAGGCCCAGACCAAAATGGCCACCGTGACCGCCAAAGGGTTCAGGTGCACCCGCGAGCCGACCAGCTTGGGGTACATCACGTTGAGCGCCACCAGATGGAGGCCGGCCACAATGCAGATGATGATCACGTAGGAGGAAAGAGAGTTGTAAATCCCGAGGGCGGCAAACACCGGAGGCACTACCGCCAGCGGCAGCCCCACGTAGGGGATGATGCTGACCAGCCCGCTGATAGTCCCCATCATGAAAGGAAAGGGAATGCCCACGTACCAGAAGATCAGCGAGCTCAGGAGCGCCAGCAGGAGCGCCAGCAGAAAATTGCCCACCATGAAACCCCGCACCATGGCCCCGATGCCGTTCAAGGTGTTGTGGACCATCTGGCGGTTTTCCAGATCGAACAGGTTCACGAAGCCGTGCCGCATGTGGTCCTTCCAGCTCAGCATGAAATAGACCAGGAACGGGATGACGGAGGCAAACAGCACGACCTCGGAAAAGACTTTGAGTTGTGGTAATACATACTTGGAGAGAAAACCGCCTTCGTCCTTCAGGCGGACCTCCTGCACCGGGGGCGGCTGCGGCAGCTGGGGAGGCGCCACGCGCGTCCTGGAGCGCCGCTGCTCGATCACCGGACCGGGCCGCTGCTGCCGCTCCTGGGGCACGAAACGCAGGAAGGCCGATTCCAGACCTTGAACTCGTTGCGAGACCCTTTCGATCGTTTCCTTGATCGTCGTCTCGTAGCGCGGCAGCTCGTCCAAAAAGACCATGCCGCGCGAGTAGAACATCCCTCCCGCCAGGCCGATCGCCGCCAAGGCCAGCAGGCAAATGATCAGCGCCGCCAGCGCTCGGGGAAACCGCAGCCGCATCAGCCACCCCACCGGCGGCTCCAGCAGGAAGGCGCAGAGCAGCGAGCAGAGGAAAGTCACCACGACCGGCTGGGCGAAGTAGAAGACGGCTAACACCACTCCCAGGGCGATCACCCGCTGGCTGGTGTTTGTTGCCGCCTTCACATTCGAGAACGCCTCGAGCACAGCCACACGCAACCCCCGCGATTGTAGACTCCAATCTAGCGCAGTTGCAGGCGTGGAGCAATGATGAACGAGCAATCAGCAATGTCGTGAACTAAGGTGCGACCGCACCTTCGAGTTTTGGGTATAATCCAACCGGCTTCCGGGAGGTTCTTTATGGATAGAAGGAGTTTTCTGCAGCTCAGCCCGATGGCGCTGCTGGCTCCGGCGCCGGCCGCGCCGCAGGCCGTTTCGGCGGAGAAGAGCCGGCTGAAGATCACCGGCGTCCGCCTGGTCGAGACCCGTCCGCGCAAGCCACTGCCTTCCTTTACGCCCGCGGCCAACTCCTGGTCGACCGGCGGGGTTGAAGTCGCCAACCCCATGTCTATTTATCCGGAATACAAGCCCATGCGGTCGCTGTTCCAGCCCGATCCCGGGAAGTTAGGCGGCTTCACGGTCGAGATCTCGACCGATAAGGGCGTCAAGGGCTACGGCAGCGGCGGCATCGCCGGCGGGCCGATCGTCGAAAGGCACTTCACCAAGCTCCTGTTGGGCGAGGACCCCTTCAACGTGGAGCGCATCTGGGACATCCTCTGGCGCTCCAGCATGTCTTATGGCCGCATGGGCGTGGTGATCAACGCGATCAGCGGGGTGGATCTGGCGATCTGGGACCTGATCGGCAACGCTCTGGGCCAGCCGGTTTACAAGCTGCTGGGCGGCGAAACCAAGCCCGGCGGCCGCATTCCGGCCTACTGCACCGGCAACGATACCGAGCAGCACCTCGAGTTCGGTTTTAAGAAGCTGAAGCTGGCCATACCTCACGGCCCCGCCGACGGGCAGGAGGGGAAGCGGAAAAACGTCGAGCTTGTAAAGCGGACCCGCGAGATGCTCGGCCCCGACGGCGAAATCATGCTCGACTGCTGGATGTCCTGGACCGAGCGCTACACCATCGAGATGGCCGAGCTGGTCGCGCCCTACCGGGTCTATTGGATGGAGGAGTGCCTCCAGCCGCATGACTACGAGGGCTTCGGCCGGCTCAACGCGGCGATCAAGTCCACCCGCATCGTCACCGGCGAGCACGAATACACGCGCTACGGTTTCCGCTACCTCCTGGAGCACCGCTGCGCCCAAATCTGGCAGCCGGACATTCACTGGTGCGGCGGCCTGACCGAGCTGCGCCGCATAGCGGCCCTGGCGGCCGCTTACGATATCCCGGTGATTCCGCACACCGGCGGCTATCAGGATTCGGTGCACTTCGTGATGGCCACGCCGAACTCCCCTTGGGCCGAAATGTTCATGCCCCCGCCGGGCGGCCCGCCCGCCGTGTACAA
>JBGOUJ010000587.1:0-5013 GCA_041477005.1 Terriglobia bacterium
CAACCGCTCCCTGACGGTCGCGGCTCGGAAGGGCTTTCTGAGCCGCGCGCGTGAGCAAGCGGACTCGGCGTGCTGGCATGGTAATTCTATGACGGGCGCTTAGCCGGCAGAAGGAGGCCGGCCCAGCAGGCTTCTGAAGGCGTCGGCCGGGAGCGCCTCGAGCGATGACACGGCCAAGTCTGCCGCAAGCGGAGCGCCTGCGCGGCTCACGCCAATGCTGCGCATTCCCGCCCGCCCCGCGGCCTCCACGCCCGCCGCCGCATCCTCCACCACGACGCACTGCGACGCCGGCACGCCAAGCCGCGAGGCCGCCACCAGGAAAACATCCGGGTGTGGCTTTCCCTGCTGCACGTCCTCAGCCGAGACAATCGCCTGGAAATACAGCCCGAGCCCCAGCACCTCCAGCACAACGTCAACGTTGAGCCGCGGCGCCGACGAAGCGATGGCCTGCCGCCAGCCCTCCTCCTCAAGGCGCTTCACCCACTCCGCCGCGCCGGGCAACGGCGAGAGGCCGCCCCGTCGAACCAAGCGCCGGTAATCGCCCTCCTTCGCGTCGCCGACCCGCTGTACGCGCCCGGCCGAAGCGTCGCTTCCCAGCCACTGCGGCAAGATCGCGTCGTTCCGCTGCCCGAAGCTGGCCAGAAACTGTTCCCGCGTAATCGGAATCCCTTCCCTGCTCATGGCCTCTCGCCACGCCCGCCAGTGGTACTCCTCGGAGTCCACCAGCGTTCCGTCCAGGTCCCAAAGCACAGCGCCCATGATATTTCGTTCTCTCTGTCCCCCTCCCGTCGCCCGTCTCTCCCTCTCTCCTCCCCCCCTCTCTCCCTCTTGCATCTTCCCCTCTTCCGCTCTCCATTCCGCCGCGCTACCATGGCAACAGAGGGTCCTCATGCCGCATAACGGAACATGGATTTCTAACGCCCGGATCAGCCTGCTCGCCCTGGCCCTGTGGGCGGTGGCGATGCCGGCTGCCGCCAAGCCCGCGGAGATTCCAAAAGGCGCTCACCTGCTGCTTCGCATGGTCAACTCCATCAACACCCGAACCGCCCAGCCGGGCGATCGCGTCTATCTGCAGACGGCCAGCCCCGTCACCGCGGAAGGCCGGATCGTGGTGCCGGTCGGCTCTTACGTGCAGGGCGTCGTCTCCAGCGCCAAGCGGAGCGGCCGGGTGGCCGGCCGGGCCGTGCTGGGCATTCGTCTCGACACCCTGACGCTTCCGGGCGGGCAGGAATTCCACATTTCTCCCCGGCTCGGCTCGGTGGACTCGAACGACACCGGGCAGAAGGCGGCGGGCGACGAGAACCTAGTGAAGCAGGGGCCCGACCGCGGCCACGACGCGCAGCAAATCGCCATCCTCGCCGGGACGGGCGCGTCCCTCGGAGGCCTTACGGATCGAAGCTGGAAGGGCGCCGGCATCGGCGCCGGAGCCGGCAGCGCCGTCGGCCTCGCCTCCGTACTGCTCACCCGCGGCAAGGAAGTGGATCTCCGGCAGGGAACAACCCTCGACGTCGTCTTCGACCGCCTCGTCGCCATCGAGTGACGCGCCGGCCCGCGCCTCAGGGCTGGTCGTAACCGGTCAGCCGCCGGACCCAGATGTTCCGATAGCGCACGGGATCGCCGTGATCCTGCAACCCGAGCGGCTCCTCCGGTTCATGCGGGGCGTAGGTCCCGACCGCCCGGTGGATCATCCGTCCGATGATCTCCTGATGGTGATGCACCAGCAGGCCGTTGTGCAGCACCGTGACATATGCCGGTTTCGCCAGCTTCTCGCCCTCGAACCGTGGCGCTTCGAAGAAGATGTCGTAGGTCTGCCACTCGCCCGGCTTGCGGCTGGCATTGACCAGCGGCGGCCATTGCGCATAGATCGCCGAAGCCTGGCCGTCGGCATAGGTCGGGCTCTGGTAAGAGTCGAGCACCTGGATCTCGTACCGGCTCATGAGCAGCACGCCGCTGTTCCCGCGTCCCTGGCCCGCGCCGTGCACGCCGGCCGGCTCCGCCCACTCCACGTGAATCTGGGCGTTACCGAACTTCTCCTTGCTCACCAGGTCGCCGGTCCCGCCAGCCACTTGCAGGTAGCCGTTCTCCACCTTCCACCCCGGGGCGATGATCTTATCCCGGTTCGCGCCCTTGCCGCGCGCCATCCAGTGCGAGAGATCCTTGCCGTCGAAAAGCACAATCGCGTCCGAGGGCGGCCGCCCGGGCCGCTCCTGGCTGCTCTCGGTCCCTGGCGTTATCGCGCGCGGATGCGGCCGCTGGCTGTCGTGCACGCGCCACTTTTGACCCGGCAAAACCGGCGTATCGTCATAGCCGGTCACCGAGCCGTCGTGGCCTTTTGGTTTCAGTGCTTGCCCGTTTGCGGGAAGGGCCGCGACGGTCGCGATCGCCGCCAGCCCCACGCCGAATAGAAGAGCGGCGGGAGCAACCCGCCCGTTGAATCGTCGAGGCGTCATGGCTATTTCCTTCGGGCGTAAGGTTAGCATGTTCCTCGACGGCTCACCTCTTCCCGGTCAGCTCCGCCACCAGCCGGTCCGCCGCGTACACCTTCCGTAGGGCTTCGAGGATCCCGGCCGAATGTACCGAGACGGCGCGGGCTACTTGATCGGTGTAAATGTAGTCCAGCACCAGCGACTCCAGGTTGCCGTCGAAAATGATTCCCACCAGCTCGCCCTGGCGGTTGACCACCGGGCTGCCGGAGTTGCCCCCGATTATATCGGCCGTGCTGACGAAGTTGAACGGCGTCGAGAGATTGAGCCGTCCCATTCGCTCTTTCCACACTTTCGGCAGCTCGAACGGTTCTTTGTTCTCGTGCGCCTCGGCGTGTGCGTACGTGCCGCCCAGCGTGGTGGCCCAGGGAACCTGTTGACCCTCTTCCCTGTACCCTTTGACCTCGCCGAACGCCAGCCGCAGAGTGAAGGTGGCGTCGGGATAGACGCTCGCGCCGTACGCCGCAAACCGGGCCTTGGCCAGCTTGGCGTAAGCCTGCCGCTGGGGCTCATCCACTTCCTGCTCGAAGGTCTTGCGAATCCGCCGCGCTGCGGGGTCGACCAGTTTCGCGAGCTGAATCATGGGGTCGCTCGACTCCTGGACCGCCTTCAGGCCCCCTTCGGCCAGCCGCTTGCGAACGGCAACGTCCTTGAGCGTGGCGCTGTGAACCAGCTCCGCCGCTCGATCGCGGGGCGATTTGCCGGCGAGCACCTTTCGCGCCAGCTCATCGCCGGCGCCCATCATCTCGACCATCATGCCCAGCGAATCGGCCAGCTTCACGGTTTCGAGGTCTTCGTAAATCGGCGCTTCGGAGAACAATTGCAGCTTGAGCGAGTCGAGGCCCGCTTCCGAGTACTCGCGGAGACGCTCGGCGTTGGGCTTGGCGGTTTCCTCCGCCAGCAGCACCAGCCGCATCGCGATGTCGAAAAGATCGCTGTTGAATGCCTGGGCGCGCTTTACCGGACCGTATCCCAGCAGGTTGTATTCGTCGCGGATCTTGATCAGCGTCTTGAGGGATACGCCGACCTGGTCCCAGGCGTCGCCGTAAGCCTGCTTCAGCTTGGGATCCCTGTTGACGGCGTCCCGCAACGCTTTCTCCTCGGCGCGCTTCTTGTTCATGAGGGCGGGATCCTGCAGGCCGGCGAGCATCCCCAGACGCGCCTTGCGGCTGTTTTGTATGGAGAATAAGTCGTCCTCGGCGCGTCGCGCGTTTTCGCTGCTCCGCTCGGAGTAGCCCCGCAGGAGCACCTCGCGCCGGCGCAGCAGGTTGAGCGTTCCCGGATTCACGTAGTCGCGCAGGTATTCGAGGTGCGCCATGGTGTCGAGACGCTCGGTGCGGCCCGGGTTTCCGGGAACGAAGATCAGGTCCCCTTCGGCGGCGCCCGCCTCGCTCCACTTCAGGTAGTGCTCCACGTGGACCGGCTTGTCGTTCTCATACACGCGGAAAAAGCAGACGTCCAGGTCGTAGCGCGGATACTCGAAATTATCCGGATCGCCGCCGAAGAACGCGATAGCCTTGTCCGGCGCGAACACCAGCCGGACGTCGGTATAGCGTTTGTAGCCGTAAAGGTGGTACTGGCCGCCGTTGTAGAGGGTGATCACATCGCTGCGCAGGCCCGTCTTATCGTGGGATTCCTTCTCGATGCCGTTGATCGCCGCCCGGCGGGCCTTCTCCCCCGCCGCCGAGTCCATGCCGGGCTTGACCGCCGCCATCACGCGTTCGGTCACGTCGTCGACGCTCATCAGAACGTTCAGCTCCAGGTCGACGCATTTCGGCTCTTCGGCGTAGCTCCGGGCCTCGAAGCCGGTGTTGATGTAGTTCCTCTCCTTGGTGCTGATCTTCTGCAGACAATCGGCTCCCACGTGATGGTTGGTCATCGCCAGGCCGTCGGGGGAAACGAACGATCCGGACCCGCCGCTGTTGAACCGCACCGAGGATTTCTGCACGTGCTCCAGCCACGCGGCTTCAGGCTGGAAATTGTATTTTTCTTGGAGCACCTTGCTGGGCGGGTGATTAAACAGCCACATCCCTTCGTCGGCTCGGGAAAAGGGAACAGACACCGCGCAGAGCGCGAGCAGGGTTATGCCTCGGGAAAGCTTCATGAGATCGTCTTAGCCTCTTTGAGACAGGGTAACATCCCCTCCGGTGCGGTGGAAGGAGGACGCCGTCTCGCTCGCACGGAAGAACCAGAAGAACCAAGGCAAAAGGCAAAGTACAAAAGGGCAAAAGGCAAAAAGCAGGGATGTGCCGCTTCGCGGCGCGGCACTCTGCCCGCCCCTCGGGGCCGGGCACTAAAAAGATGTTTCCTTCCTTGATTTTTGCCTTTTGCCCTTTTGCACTTTGCCTTTTGCCTTGGTTTTTGCCGTGAGGGCTTTGCCCAGAGTGAGCGGTACGGATCGTCGAATCAAAGTCACACTGTGCCGCCACAGCGACGCCAACGCTACCCATATTGCTGATTCCCTCTCGCACCGGGAACTTTTTCCCGCCTGCCTGCCGTCTAAGCTGGCAGGTGTCCCGTTGCGGTTCTC
>JBGOUJ010000588.1:0-5000 GCA_041477005.1 Terriglobia bacterium
GCCCCACTATGACCCCGATCCTGGCGCTGTTTGACATCGACGGAACCCTGCTGCGCGGCGCCGGCCCGACCCACCGCGATGCTCTGATCGTGGGAGTGCGCGAGGTGCTCGGGGTCGAGACGCGCAACGATAACATCGCCGTCCACGGCAAGCTGGACACCGAGATTCTGCTGGAGATGATGGCCAACGCCGGCGTTCCGCGCCGCCGGGCCAGGGCCACGCTGCCGGCGATCTACCGCGCGGCCGAGCGCTACTATCTGCGAAACGTCCCGATCCTGTGCCGCAAGACCTGCCCGGGCGTGCGGCGGCTGCTCTACCGGCTGAAGCGCAGCGGCGCGGTCTTGGGCGTGGTGAGCGGCAACCTGGAGCGCATCGGCTGGAAGAAGCTGGAGCGGGCCGATCTGGCGCGGTACTTTCGCTACGGCTTGTTCTGCGAGCGGGCGGCCACGCGAACCGGGCTGGCGCGCCTAGCGGTGCTCCAGGCCCGGCGCCACCGCTGGATCAACGGCCACTCGCCCCGCGTGCTGATCGGCGACACGCCCAACGACGTCGCCGCCGGCCGCGCCAATGGCCTCGATACGATCGCCGTGGCCACCGGGCTGTGCTCGCTCGAGGAACTCGCCTCCAGCGGCGCGACGCTTTGCGCGCCCGATCTGACCCATCCTTCGGTTGGGGCCTGGGTTTCCGAAGCCTTGCGCTCCGAGACGCTTCGCTCCCAGGCGCTGCGCCCGGAGGGCCGGCGCCCGGAGGCGCCGCATCATGCGTAAGGCCTTCCTCACCATCGCCGCGCTGCTGCTCGCCGGATGGGCGGTCTCGCAGAATTTCCAGGCCCGGCGCGCCGGCGCCCAGCCGGAGCGGGTGACGCTGCTCGTTACCCTGGGCCTCAACGCCCGCTCGCTCGAGCGCTGGGACGGCGAAGCGCGGGTGACGGGCGGGCGAGTGGTGGCGATCGAAGGCCGCCATTTCTCCACCGGCGACCGCATCATCGGCGCCGACCGCTGGGTCGCGACCACGCGCCCCGACCAGGTCGCCCCCTACGCCGACGTCCATTACACCGAAATGCGCCCCGGCGCCCAGCCCGAGCCGCTCTTCCAGCCGGTCGGCCTGTGGCTGACCATCGAGCCGGGCCCCGGGGGCGGCTCAACGGGCGCCCTCCGTGGCGCCGCCGAGGGCGCTGCAGCAAGCGCTGCCGATGTGCGCGTGGCCATGGAAACAAATCCCGGCCGCTTCGAATTTCGCCTCAATGACATCGGCGCGGCGCCGGCCGGGTTCCTCGGCGGCCGGGTCGAGGTGCGCCGTGCGCCGGCGGTCGAGAAGCTGACCACGCCTGTCTATGAGGATGATGAGCCTTCGCTGATCGCCCACCGCGACGGCTCGCTCTCGGTCGCCTGGGTGGCCCATCGCGGAGCGCCTTCCGGACCCGCCGATCGGGTGCTACTGCGGACACGCCGCAACGAGGTCTGGTCGGACCCGGAAGAGGTGACGCCCCAGCCCGGCGACATCTTCCGCACCGCCGCCGCCGAGGACGGCGAAGGCAACCCGTGGGTCTTTTGGAGCGAGCGGGAAAACGACCGCTGGCAGATCCACGCCCGCCAAAAGAAGGCCGGCGCCTGGCAGTCCGCCATCCGGCTCACCGACGCCGGCTCGAACATCTTTCATCGGGCGGCCGGGACGCCCCGCGGGACGCCCGCCGGGGGAGCCTCCGGGGCGCCCCCTGGAGCGCTTTCCGGAGCGCCTTCTGGTCCCGAGGGGCGGGTCTTCCTCGTCTGGCAGAGCTTCCGCGACGGCCAGAGCGACATCTATTTCCGCGCGCTCGAAGGCGGGACCTGGTCGCCCGAGCAGCGCGTGAGCGAGTCGCCGGCCAACGACTGGGAGCCCGCCGTGGCCGCTGGCCGCGACGGCACGGCCTTCTTCGCCTGGGACAGTTACGACAAAAGCAACTACGACGTCTACTTCCGCTCCTGGCGTGACGGACGCTTCTCGCCGGTCCAGGCGGTCACTTCCTCGCCGCGTTTTGAGGCCCACGCGGCGGTGGCCGCCGACGCCACGGGCCGGCCTTGGGTCGCCTGGGACTATTCCGGCGTCAACTGGGGTAAGGATCAGGGCTTCTTGATACCCACACCGCTCTCGGTTCCGCTCCACCAGCAGCGCGACATCGGCCTGGCGGTGCTGAACGCAGGGCAGTGGATGGAGCCGCGCTTGCCCTTCGCTGCCGGGTTTCAGCTCCGGGAATCCCGAGAGGGCATGGATGGCGCTCGCGCCGCTCCCTCTGGCGTGCCCTCCGCGCCGCCCTCCGGTTCCGCCAACGCCGAGCACCCGCAAGTGATGTTCGACGGCCGCGGCGGCCTGAACGTGGTCTTCCGCCACTGGACGCGGCGCAACTCCCGCACCATTGGCAGCCCCATGTGCTGGGAGAATTACCTCACCCGCTGGGACGGCGCGTCCTGGACCAGGCCCCTGCCGCTCAACCACAGCGCCGGCTCGATCGAGAAGCATGCCGCGCTCGCACGCGACCCGGCCGGAAACGTGTGGGCGGCCTGGATGACGGACGAGCGGCCCTTCACCAACCAGGTTCCGGTCAACGCCGAGATCTATTGCGCGCGGCTGAGCCTGGACCCGGCGCCGCCGAGCTCCGTATACGCCCAGCCGGTCCTCGTCCCGCAGCGCCAGACGTCCGTCGAGGCGATCCCGGTTCACCCCGACGAGCCCGCCCAGGTGGCCGCCGTGCGCGGCTACACGATCGAAGCGGGCGGCAAGCAGTACAAGATTTACCGCGGCGACATGCACCGCCACACCGACATCTCCCAGGATTTCAAATACGACGGCTCCCTGATCGAGGTCTACCGTTACGCCCTGGACGCCGCCGGCTTCGACTACATCGCCGCCACCGACCACCAGACCGGCTACGACCAGGAGTTCACCTGGTGGCAGAACCAGAAACTGGTGGATTTGTTTTTCCTGCCCGGGCGCTTCACGCCGCTGTTCGCCTACGAGCGCAGCGTGCTCTATCCCAACGGCCACCGCAACATCGTCTTCGCCCAGCGCGGCGTCCGCACCCTCCCGATCCCGCCGGAGGAGGCCGGCGGCAAGGCCGGCGCCGCCCGGCTGTATGAATACCTAAAGCAGAACCGCGGCATCTCCATGCCTCACTCCTCGGCCACCAGCCAGGGCACCGACTGGCGCGACAACGATCCCGAGGTCGAGCCTCTGGTCGAGATCTACCAGGGCTATCGAACGAGCTATGAATACGAAGGCGCCCCCCGCGCCGCCACGGCCCTCAACCAGCCGGCCCAGAAGAGCGGCTGGGAGCCGGCCGGCTTCCTCTGGAACGCCTGGGCCAAGGGCTATCGTCTCGGCGTGCAGTCCAGCTCCGATCACTGGTCCACCCACATCTCCTACGCCTGCTTGATCGCCGAAAACTTCACCCGCGAAGGCCTGCTCGACGCCATCCGCCGCCGCCATTCTTACGGAGCGACCGACAACATCGTTCTCGATTTCCGGTCCCGTGTCGGGGACTCGACCTACATCATGGGGGACAGCTTCACCTCGACGACCCTGCCGCACTTTGGTGTGCGCGTCATCGGCGCCGGCCCCATCCAGCAAATCGACCTGATCAAGAATCAGCAGTTCCTCTACACCACGCGGCCCGGCACGAAAGAAGCAAGCTTCGAATTCGCCGACCAGCAATCCGGCCCCGGGAAGAGCTACTACTACGTCCGCGTCCTGCAGCAAGACGGCCAGCTCGCCTGGAGCTCGCCCATCTGGGTCGAGCGGTAGGCTCGGGCACGTCCTGTACGAGGTGCTATATAGAATTGAGCACTTGAAGCACAGACACTTCCGTACAAAGCTGGTAGGAGGGCGCCTTCGGGCTAGTCTCGACCGCCCAGACGGCGGGCCGCCATCTAACCGACGCTGAAGCGCTGGTAAGCGCCGGCCGGCTGGACAATGGGGTTTACCTGGCTGGCTGCGTGGCAGAATGCAGCCTGAAGGCTGTAATCGCCTTCCATCTTGGAGCAAAAGCGGCGAGTCGGTATGGGCATGACCTCTCCTCCCTGCAAGGGCCGGCATTGCAACAGTTGAGCGTGTTAGTCCCGGCCGCGCACTTGAAGTTGCCGGCTAGCCGCGCGGGCGGGACGGTGCTCAGCCAAGGACACCTGGTGAGTTTTCGGCAAGCATGCGTGACGCCAGTTAGCCCGCTCTGTTAGATTCATTCAGTCGCTGCGGGCAGGTGTTCACCGCTCAGGAGCCGGAAGGGGTGGGTCCGGAAAAGTATGACGAGACAGCGGCGGCGATGATCGCGCAGCTCAAGTACGGCAGCGGGACTCCGTTCTACCGGTTGGAACAACTGGAAGGTCAGCTCGGGATTCCGTTACCGGCGGCGACACAGTGGGAGATTGTGGAGGAAGCTGCGGAACTGGTCAAACCGGCGCGTGAAGAGTTGATCCGGCAGGCGGCGCAGGGCGAGGTGGTACACAACGACGACACCAGCATGCGAGTGTTGCGGCTCGCGCGCGAGCCGTCGGACGAACGCACGGGAGTATTCACCAGTGGGATCGTGTCGACCGGCTCGGGCTGGAAGATTGCGCGGTACTTCACCGGACGCCAACACGCCGGCGAGAACATCGCCGACGTGTTGAAGCAGCGAGCCAAGCCGTCGAGTCCGCCCATTCAGATGTGTGATGCGCTATCGCGCAACCTTCCGAAGTTGCCCGCAGGAGTGGAGATTCTGCTGGCCAACTGCCTGGCCCATGGAAGAAGACAGTTCGTGGAAGTAGCCGAGAACTTTCCCGACGAATGTCGCTATGTGCTGGAGATGCTGAGCCAGGTGTATGGCCACGATGCCGAAGCGCGGGCCCAAGCCCTAACGCCTGAGCAACGGTTGCAGTTTCATCAGCAGCACAGCGGGCCGGTGATGGAGCAACTGCATGGCTGGCTGGCAGCGCAGTTGACCGAGCGTAAGACAGAGCCGAACTCCGGCCTGGGCAAGGCAATCACGTACC
>JBGOUJ010000589.1:0-4995 GCA_041477005.1 Terriglobia bacterium
CGTCAGCGATCCTGCTGGCGGTATATTACGGCCATCCGGAGCTGACCGATGTCTTCGTCGAGCACGGCGCTCCACTCGACTTTTTCGAGGCCTGCGCGACGGGGAAGCTGGACCGGGCGAAGGAGCTTCTCGAGCGAGACCCGTCGCTTGCCCGTGCGTACTCGGCCGACGGTTATCCCGGCTTCGGACTGGCCATCTTTTTCGGTCATCCGGAGCTGGCGGAGTTGGTGCTGTCCCATGGCGCCGATGTGAACGGGCTATCGCGAAACAGTCAGAACGTTGCGCCCTTGCATGCGGCCGTCGCCCGGCGGAACTCCAAGATGGTTGCCTTGCTGCTCTCCAAGGGGGCGCAGGCCAACGCCCGGCAGCAGGGAGGGTTTACCCCGCTTCATGAGGCGGCGGCTCACGGCGATTCGGAGATCGCAAGGCTCCTCATCGAGCATGGGGCGGACCCGCTCCTCAGGACCGGCGACGGGAAGACGGCAGGCGACCTGGCGCGGGAGCGCGGGCATGGGGAATTGGCCGCGTGGCTGACCGGCCAGGAGCCGGCCGGTCCCAAGGGCGGCTGAATTAACAAGCAGTCAATTCTTTTCGAATCAGCACTCTTTTACGCTAGTGAATGCGACAGGCAAGAAGCTGACCGTAACGCAGGTGGCGGAGGACGGTCGGACGCTGGACGCATTCGACGTCACGAAGTAAGAGGCAAAGCATCTCGCGCCAAGTCATGGGGCGAGGGCCTTTTCGGATTCGGCAGCCAGGCTCCCCTCTTTCTCTGTTGCAACTGACTTGCACCTATGGAAACGCTCCGCGCTCGCCGCTAACCTTGCGGGCCCCTTTGAAATCCGTGAGCGATAGCGACCCATTTCGGGTCGGATATTCCCCATTGAATGCTAGTTGCAACCCAGTTGCTGAAAACCATTGACAGCAACCCCCGACTCATTCTAAGCTAGGCGGAGTTATCCGGCAGGGAATAAAAGATGACTTCTTGCGACTCAGTCGTAGTTAGGAACGCGGAAGAATGCGACCCGGTCGCAACTGGCCCGGACCGCCGCACCGGTCCCTTCGAGCGCCGGCTGTTGGTGGACGAGCTTCTGTCCAAGGGGGTGCGCCTCACCGCCCAACGGCGTGCTCTGATCCAAATCATTCAGGATGCGCAGGAGCACTTGGACGCCGCTTCGCTGCTGGACCTGGCCCGTAAGCGGGAGCCGAACATTGACCGCGCTACTGTGTATCGAACCATCGAGCTGCTGAAGAAGCTGCGGCTGATCGACGAGCTGGATTTGATGCATTTGAATGGCGAAAAGCACTACTACGAGGTCAAGACCGAGCGGGATCACATGCATCTCGCGTGTTTTCACTGCGGCCGAATCGAAGAGCTTTCGAGCGCTCTGTTCGAGCAGCTCAAGAGGGAGATCGCGAACCAGGCGGGCTTTGAGATCCGCGTAACCCGTTTGGAAATCGGCGGACGCTGCCGGTTCTGCAGGGGCGATGCCACCAGCACCAGGAAAATGGAAGCGGCCCGGCAGAGGAAACGAATCAGGAACGGAAGATAGACAAACCTCCACGGCGATCTTTTGGCGAAGCACCGTGGAGGCCTGGCAATCGACAAGCCCGAGGGCTGGCGATCTCTGTCATTTTAGGGGAGCTAGCCAGGGTTTTGCAAGGAGTGGAGTGCGAGACTTTATGGCTAGACACCGATCCAAGATACTTCCCTTCTTGATTGCGGGAGCGCTGTTATCCCAGCTAGCGGCACAGCTTCCGCAACCTTCGCTACGAGGGAGAGTGATCGACCCTGCGCGCGCACCGGTCGCGGGCGCGCAGATTACAGCTATCTCCGACGGCCGCGCTGCCGCATCGTCTGCGCTTTCCGATCAGAATGGCGGCTTTTCACTCCCGCTCGAACCGGGAAAATACACACTCAACGTTGCCAAGGAAGGCTTCGTCGAGGCGTCCCGGATAGTGGATCTTCCGTCAACTGGTTCGGATTTGCCCGACATCCTGTTGCAAGTGCCCCCCGTACGGGAGACCGTGACGGTCACCGATAGCGCGGGGTATCTGGCGCCGGCCAGCAGTACGGCGACCAGGACGCTCACGCCGTTGCGGGATATTCCACAATCCATCACCGTCGTCACCGGAGAGCAGATGAAAGATCAGATGATGATGAGCATCGGTGACGTCGTGCGCTACGTGCCCGGCGTGACTGCGATTCAGGGCGAAAACAATCGGGACCAGCTCGTGATTCGAGGCAACAGCACCTCGGCGGACTTCTTCCTCGACGGCGTGCGTGACGACGTCCAGTACTATCGCGACCTCTACAATCTCGATCGTGTGGAAGCCCTCAAAGGCCCCAATGCCATGACCTTCGGCCGCGGCGGCGCTGGAGGCGTGATCAACCGGGTTACCAAGGAAGCCGGCTTCACACCGTTACGGGAAATCACGCTCGACGGCGGATCTTACGCCGACAAGAGGGTCGCGATGGATTTTGACCAGCCTTTCAAAGACAAGGTGGCGTTTCGCCTGAACGGGATGTACGAGAGCTCCGGCAGCTTCCGCGATCACGTCGACCTGGAGCGCTACGGCATCAATCCGACCGTGACTTTCACCCCCGGTGAAGAGACGAAAATCACGCTCGGCTACGAACACTTCCGTGATAACCGCACCGCCGATCGCGGGATTCCGTCGTTCCAGGGAAGACCGCTGGACATCCCCATCTCCACATTCTTCGGCAATCCGGACGTCAGCCACGTGAGGGCCTTCGTAAATCTCGGGTCAGCGACCATCGAGCGCCAGGCGGGCGCCCTGAATATTCGGAACCGTACGTTGATTGGCGACTATGACAGGGGCTACCAGAACTTTGTGCCAGGCGTCGTGACCGCGGATAAGACTCAAGACTCTCTGTCCAGTTATAACAACGCCACCCAGCGCCGGAACATCTTCAACCAGACAGACCTGACCTACCGTCTCTCCACCGGCCGGATCCACCATACGCTGCTGGCCGGCGCCGAGGTCGGCCGCCAGCTTACGAATAATTTTCGCAATACGGGCTATTTCAACAACACCGACACTTCCATTTTGATACCGCTCGCCAACCCGGTTATCAGCACGCCCGTGACTTTTCGGCAAGGCGCGACCGATGCCGACAACCATCTCCGGACCAATTTGGGCGCCATCTACGCGCAGGACCAGATCGAGCTTTCCCGATATGTTCAGGTGATAGCCGGACTCCGGTTCGACCACTTCGACCTTCAGTATCACGACAACCGGACAGGCAACAATCTCCGCCGAATCGACAATATGGTCTCGCCCCGTGCGGGACTCGTGTTCAAGCCGATTGCCCCGCTTTCGATCTACGCCAGCTACAGCGTGTCCTATCTGCCCAGCTCCGGAGATCAATTCTCTTCGCTGACAACAATCACGCAACAGGTCAAACCCGAGCAGTTCCGCAACTACGAAGTGGGCGTCAAGTGGGACGTTGTTCGCTCCCTCTCCGTTACGACGGCAGTCTACCGGCTGGACCGCACCAACACGAGGTCGACCGATCCCAACGATCCCACCAGGATCGTGCAGACCGGCAGCCAGCGCACCAATGGGTACGAACTGGGAATAAGCGGGAGGGTGACGCGGGCCTGGCAGGTCGCCGGCGGGTATGCCTATCAGGATGCATTCGTCACCAGCGCCACTACCGCCGCGCGCGCCGGGGCGCAGGTGGGCCAGGCGCCGCATCACACTTTCTCCCTGTGGAACAACTACCAGATCCTTCCAAGAGTAGGAGCCGGTCTGGGCGTCCTGAATCGCTCCAACATGTACGCGGCGATCGACGACACCGTGACATTGCCGGGCTACACCCGGGCCGATGCCGCGGTGTATTTCTCCCTCACGGAGCGGCTGCGTCTCCAGGCCAATGTGGAGAACCTGTTTGGCAGAAAATATTACCTCAATGCCGACAACAACACGAACGTCTCGCCGGGCTCTCCTCGCGCGTTTCGTGTTGGGCTGATCGCCAGGTTTTGAAAACGTCCCATCACGTGCGAAGGCCACGAATTCCGCCCTCTGACGCCTTTCAGCCTATTTTCAGATTCGACCGGTAGACTCGCCCCGTACCCTCGGTGACGGGAGAAAGGAGATACCGATGAGCGCGCACAACACACTGGTCGTGGGAACGATCGTTGCAGGCTTCTTCCTGGCCGCCGGTCAGGGGGCCGAACAGCGTCTACAGATGAAGGACCTTCCGGAGGGTGTCCGGAAGACGGTCCACGAACAGAGCAAAGGCGCCACCATACGCGGCCTCCACAAGGAGGTCGAGGACGGCAAGACGTTCTATGAGGCGGAGATGACCCTGAACGGGCGCGGCAAGGACGTGCTCATGGACCCCACTGGCGCCATCGTGGAAATCGAGAACGAAGTCGACCTGGCTTCCATCCCGGCTGCGGCCAAGGCCGCGATCGAAAAGAACGCCGGCAAGGGTAAGATCATGATGGTCGAGTCCATCAACAAGAACAACGCGATCGTGGCATACGAGGCCAAGATCCAAGCCGGTGGCAAGAAGCGGGAAATCCAGGTGCAGCCGGACGGGAAGCTGATTACGGAGGCCAAATGAAGATGCGATCCGCTTTTCTGGCGCTGTGGTTTGCGGCCGCGGCGAGCGCCGCCCCGGCCGGCGGCTATCACTTGCTGAAAAAGATACCGGCGCCCGGAGACGGCGGATTTGACTATCTGACCGTCGATGAAGGCGGAACCTTCACGGTGCTGGTGGTGGGCCGATAGCACTCCCGCCCGATCTTACCGGTTTTTTCGCGCCGGCCGGTAGCCTGACGCCGCCGGGCTCAAGTAAGATGCTTCACAAAGGAGAATCCATGCGCAATCGTCGGGAAAGCATCAAGAACAGCGGGACGCTGGTGGCGCTGATCGCATCGCTGTTGCCGGTCTTCGCGCAAAGTCAGTCGCTGCAGGGGACTTCCGGGCCCAACGAATCGGCGCCGCTTACTCTGACCCTGC
>JBGOUJ010000590.1:0-4993 GCA_041477005.1 Terriglobia bacterium
CCGAACCGCCCGCCGATATCCACCACGCTCGCCCAGGCCACCGGCACCGTGAAATCGTGAGCGCCGGCCGCCAGCGTGAGGCAGAGCACCAGTACCAGTGGGTCCCGCACGGTCGTCGCCACCGCGAAGCCAATGGCCGCAAGCGTAAAGCCGCCGATCCCGATCGCCCGCCGCGCCCACTTCAGGCTCCCGGTTAGCGGCGCCAGCCAATCCGAGAGCAGGCCGCCGGCGAGACACCCCAGCGCCCCGGACGCCAGCGGCAGCGACGCGTAGAGCCCGGACCGCTGGAGCGTGAGTCCGTATTCCCGGACGAGAAAAGTCGGCAGCCAGGTCACGAAGAACCAGAATCCGTACGCCGAGCAGAAGTAGGTCCCACACAACGCCCAGAGCGTGCCGTTCGAGAAGATCTGTCCCCAAGGCGCAGCCGCTGCGCGAGACAAGCCGTCTTCCGGTGCATCTTGATACCAGCGCCAGAACGCCGCGCACCAAAGAAATCCCACGCTGCCGAACACGACAAATGTCGCCCGCCACCCGATCCGCGCGATCAAGGCTGCCGCCACCGCCGGCGCAATCACGCCGCCGACCCGCGCCCCCATCCACATCACGCCATTGGCCCGTGCCCGCTCGCCTGGCGCAAACACGCGCGCCAGCGCCCGCGAAAGCGTCGGAAACGCCCCCGCCTCCGCCGCTCCGAACACGAACCGGGTTGCCAGCAGCATCGCGCAATTCCACGCCCCTCCGGTCAGCACCGTGAACACCGACCAGCTCCCGACGATCCGTAGCAGCATCTTCCGCTGGCCCATCTTGTCCCCGAGCCACCCCGACGGGATCTCGAAAATCGCGTACGCCAGCACGAACACGCTGAACACGTACCCCATCTGCATGTCCGAAAGCCCCAGCTCCTTGGAAATGGCGGGCGCCGCCACGGAAATGCAAACGCGGTCGAGGTAGGTGATCACCGACATCAGGAAGCCGAGGACCAGAACCCCACGGCGGGCATTGGCGGGCGTGCGGTCGGCGGGCATGTTCCGGGGATTCTAGCACGGAGACGGAGCCGGCCCCGTTGTGATACGTTCGGCTCATGCTGCCCACCACCGTCGTCGGCTCCCACGCCTGGCCCGGCTGGTACACCCAGGCGCAGGAAGCCATCGCCCAGGGCCTCTACGGCCCGAAGGACATCGCAAAGCTCCGCCGTAGGCTTATACTATAGACGGAACATCGAGTGGTGCGGCCAGTGCTCCGGAGCTTCGCAAACCGTATGGCAACCCATGCTCGACAGGAAGTCACCGAGGATCGGAACGAGGCGGATCTGTGGGACGCTGAGTACTCCGCCCTGCAGATTATACCTAGTAGCACCCGGGCAGCGCCGGCCAAGGCATTGGTTTTGTTCTCCGAACTGCTCCAACTGCACTCTGGGCGAACTGTGCTCGACGCTGGCTGCGGTAATGGTCGGAACGCGGTCTACTTGGCCCAGAAGGGCTGCTCCGTGTACGCAGTCGACTCCTCACGAGAGGCTTTGGTGCGCGCACGCACCGCCGTAGAGCAGGCTAAGCCGCCCGGCAGGGTCCGCTTTTGCAGTTGCTCCCTGATCACGGGCCTGCCCTTTAAGGATGGCGTTTTCGACTTTGTCCTTGACTCATACGTCTTCTGCCATTTCACTGATGATCGGCTGGCGGAGTACTACCCGAGCGAACTCGGACGGATAATCAGGCCCGGCGGCATGGTGCTAAGTTTTTCGTTTTCCAAACAGGACGAATACTATCGGTCCATGCGGTTCGGCGAAAGCGCAAACCGAAACTCTATCGTCGTCGACCCGAGAAACGGAATTAAGAAGCGCCTCTACACGCCTGGCGAGATAAAGGCCGTATTCGGCAAGCACTTCAAGACCGTGTACTTTGCAGAGTTCCAATTTGACGACGCCGTGTTGGACAGGCGGTATACCCGCGACATACTCGTGCTGGCGTTGGAGAAGCGGTAGATGCCTGACTCGCAGCAGCAGAAACCAGCCGGTCTTGATTTCCTGGATGTGATTTTTACCCTGACCATGAGTCAGGGCCTGGCACCTGAGGTTATCCAGAGGAAGGGTCTGCTATCGGAGGCCTGGGTCATCCACAGGCAGCGGCCCACCGGGCAGGAGGCTTTTGACCTCGTGGTTTTTGTTCTCGGTTTCCTCACCCTGACCCTCAGTTGGTATGGTTACCATGCGTCGGTCAGCAAGAAGCCACTTTTGTACGAGAAGGTACCGGGGATGCTACGGTTTGTGCTGGATGTGGCCTTAGTCGTGCTGTATGGCTTTGTCCTACTGAACTTTAAGTCATTCAGGACGGTCCTTTATCTGCTTATGGTCATATACGGGCTGTACATTGTTTGGGATCTTCTCAAAATATGGGAACACTGGGACCAGTACGGACGATATTCCTTCAGCATATACCGGCGCGAGTGCGTAACCGCTTTCTGGTTCGCGGTATTCTTCATGTTGTGGGTCGCGCGTGACTGTCTCGGGCCCTGGTGTTGCCTGACCGCTGCGATCGTATCCACATTTCTGTATCGCGTGAACAAGATCACGCCCCTTTGGGAACGGGCACTCCGTGTGACAATATGGCCAAACCGCTGAGAATATACATTGCTGGACCGTACACGGCCGGCACCCAATCTGAGATGGTTAGACACGTCAATGCTGCGATCGATGCCGGCATCGCTGCCTACAAGAAGGGACATTTTCCTTTTATCCCTCACTTGACCCATTTTGTTGATCAGCGAGCGGAGGAAGTTGGTCTGTCTCTCACATGGGAGGATTACATTCGGTGGGATCTGGCCTGGCTTGAAGAATGTGATGCGATTCTATACTTGGGCAGTTCGCGTGGTGCCGACCTGGAGTTGGCCCAAGCGATAAGACTGGGGAAGCGGGTCTTTCGTTCGACGGATGAGGTTCCGACCGTCGCGCTTGAGCGCCGACCCGGAGGGATGGGACAGCGCTCCCCGACGGCAGTGGCCCGATTGCGGACAGAGTAAGTCTTGGGCGCCTCGGTTGGTGGGAGGTGGCGCCCAGAGACTCAGACAGTTAGCACTGCTCTGAGTCAACTTGCTGCGTCACTCGCCAATCGGCGGCCTCGCAGGTCTACGTGGGTACGACGTGTGGTAGTCTCTTGGGTATCCTGGCGACCTGGGGATCATTATGAACAAGAGTTTCGCTTCGACGATCGGGCTTGGAATGATGATGGCGCTCGCCCAACAAGGCTGTGCTCAGACCTCGGAGCGGGAGAAACTCATCCGCGCACTTGTTGAAGATGGGGACAAGCTCTGGGCGTCGAACAACGCCGCAACCAAGCTGAACGGTAAGTTGGCTTGGAGCTTTGCGGAAAAGTATTCGCCGAATGATCGGGGAATTCAGGAGCGCGTCAAGCGGGGCGTAGACTCAAAGGAATACGAAAGGGACAAACCCAACGAGGATGTGAGTAAACTAACCTCAGATATAGTCCGCTCCATATCTCTGGAAGAAGCTGACTTCTCTCCCCAGACCCCCCAACTTGACTTGGTCAATCTTAGGATGCTTCTGGACAAGAACTCAGTTGGTAGCCGTGAGGCGTTCGGAGTCTCTTTTTCGCGGAATGGGACCCAAGTTGCTGTCAGCATCTTTCTCCGAAAGCCCTCCTATTCGCTGAAAGACGTACGTTCGAAGTTTGGACCACCGTCCGCTGAACAGTCCGACGGTAGGCAGGTGGTCCTGGTGTATGGCCGGTTCGTGGTTTTCAGTAAGCCGGCAGGTGAAGTACTGGCTGTCGCATTCAAGCCGTTTGAATAGCGGTGGTCCCGCGAGGTGCGGGAGATAGGTTGCTTTCATTTCTTAGGCTCCTTGCGCTTCGGCTTTGGCGGTTGGGGTTTGGGTGGCTCCGGTTTCGAAGCGGCGGGCGCGCCGCCATCCGTGGCGTCGCCGCCATCGCCGGTATCGAGGATGTTCGCTCTAAATGCTACTGCCCACCACCGTCGTCGGCTCCCACGCCTGGCCCGGCTGGTACACCCAGGCGCAGGAAGCCATCGCCCAGGGCCTCTACGGCCCGAAGGACATCGAAGAACTGCGCCGCGACGCGGTCACCGTGGCCGTCGAAGACCAGCAGCGCGCCGGCATCGACATCATCACCGACGGCGAGATGGGCCGCCTCGATTTCAATCTCGGTTTCTACAGCGCCTTCACCGGCCTGCTCCCGCTCCCGGTCGAGCGCCGCCTGAGCGTGCCGGGCCACGACCAGCGCCCTAAGTACGAAATCGTCGACCGGCTCGAAGCGCCCTACGGCCTGGGTGTGGTCGAGGAATTCGTGCATTTGAAATCGATCGCCCGCTCCCGCATCAAGGCCACTGTGCCTGGCCCGTTCACCCTCTCCGGCCGCCTGGTTGGCGCGAGCCGCCTGGAGATCGCCGAGCGCCTCGTCCCCATCGTCCGCCGCGAGCTGGAGCGCCTGGTCGAGGCCGGGTGCATCCACATCCAGCTCGACGAGCCGTCATTCGCCTGCTACCCGGAGGGCGTCCACGACTACGTCCGCCTCTTCAACGCGACCGCCGCCGGCATCGAGGCAACCATCAGCACCCACCTCTGCTTCGGCAACTACAAGGCGCGCGCCGTCGCCGCCCGCCGCTACCGTCCGCTGTTCCCCAAGATCCTCGAGATCTCGGCCGACGAGCTGATCCTGGAATTCGCCGGCCGCGAAATGGCTGAAGCCGACTTATGGAAGGAATTCGCGGCGACCAAGCGCCTGGCCGCCGGCGTGGTCGATGTCAAGTCCAGCTACATCGAGCCCCCCGAAGAAATCGCCCGCCGCGCCCGCCTGCTCCTGGAGTATGTCCCCGCCGACAAGCTGTCCCTCTGCCCGGATTGCGGCCTCAGCCAAACCGCCCGCCACATCGCGGTCGCCAAGCTCCGCAACCTGGTGGAAGGCGCCCGGCTGGCCAGGACCAGGATCGTGTAGCAACCAAACCGATCTGACGATTTCGCTCAACG
>JBGOUJ010000591.1:0-4989 GCA_041477005.1 Terriglobia bacterium
AGACGCCGAGGGCGCTGAGGAAACCCTTGTTTTCGGCCTCTGCGTGCTCCGCGTCTCCGCGGTGAAGTGGGTTTCCGGGGTGAAGATCTACCGAAAATGCGGCGGGGGAGTTGATCAACTGAAGGAATACGCGATTCGAGGTGGAGGTTTAGTCGTGACCGCATCGTGTCAGGAATATGATATAATATTTCTGACATGAACGATATAGCTGCAGGAATCCTCGATCCCGTGAAGGCGCGTGGGCCGGGAGCGGTGTTCACGGCGAGGACCTTCGCCGACCTGGGCAGTCGCGACGCGGTGGATCAGGCTTTGAGCCGCCTTGCGAGGGCCGGAAAGATCCGTCGGATCGCCCGCGGGGTTTACGATCTGCCGAGGACGCACTCTCTGCTGGGCTTGCTCTCGCCCGATCTGGATGCCGTCGCAAAAGAGCTCGCCGACCAGGCCGGACACCGGCTGCAGCCTACGCCGGCACGGGCCGCGAATGCCCTGGGTCTTTCCCCGCAGGCGCCGGCGCAGGTCGTGTATCTGACGGACGGAAGCTCGCGAAAGATCAAGGTCGGAAATCAGGTGATCCAGTTCAGGCACGCTGGTCCCAGGGCGTTACTGGGTGCGGGCACGCCTGCTGGTGTCGCTTTGCAGGCGATCCGTGCCTTTGGACCGGATCACCTCACCGCCGATGTCATCCAGCAGCTCCGGCAGAGTCTTCCGTCGGTGACAAAGACCGGCCTGAAGAAGCTCGCGCGCTATGCACCGCAGTGGACCGTTTCAGCAATCAACGCGGTCACGGCGTAACATAGGGCGAATCCTGACATGGATCAGTTCGCCCTATTGCGGGTCGAGGAGCGCGCCACCATTTTTCGCGAGGCAGCCGCCCGCCTGGGGGTGGGTGCGGCTACCGTGGTTGAGAAGGACTTTTGGGTCTGCTGGACACTCAAGAGGATCTTCTCGCTTCCGGCGCTGCCCGGGCCTCTCTTCAAGGGTGGAACTTCGCTATCGAAAGCCTACGAGGTCATCGAGCGTTTCTCCGAAGACGTTGACATCGTCCTAGATCGTCACGCCTTGGGATTCAGCGGAGAGCGGGACCCGCTCAACGTTGCGGGTGCAAACAAACGTAACCGGAAGCTGGACGAACTGGCGGGCAAGTGTTCCGAGACTGTTCAGGTCTCGGTCCGCAACGAGCTTGAGATGTCGTTTCGCTCGATCCTCAGCGACACGGGCTGGCAGCTCAACGAGGATCCGACCGACCGCGATCGCCAGAGCCTGTTGTTTGCCTATCCGACCGGCCTGGGTGCGGACCTTTACGGCCTGGGCGCCTACGTTCGCCCCGTCGTTCGGCTGGAGTTCGCGTGTCGCGGAGACGTGTGGCCATCGGAGCGCCGGCCGATCCGGCCCTACATTGCGAAAGTGTTCCCCAGCCTCTTGGCCCAACCTGTAGCGGAGGTCCACGTTCTCCGCCCCGACCGCACTTTCTGGGAGAAGGTCACGCTCCTCCATGCAGTCTTTCATTCGGGCAAGATGCCAGCCCGCCTCTCACGGCACTACTACGATGTGGCCCGACTGTATCGATGCGGCTTCGGGCAACTCGCTATGAAAGACATGGATTTATTGGCGAAGGTGGTCGAACACAAGATGGTCTTCTTCCGCGAGGCTGCCGCGCGGTACGATCTCGCCAAACGAGGGAGCCTACGTATCAGTCCTCCGGACTCGAAGATCCAGCAAGTGCGAAGCGACTACCGCGACATGCAAGAGATGTTTTTCCGTGAAGCTCCATCGTTCGATGAACTGATAGCCGATCTGAAAGAGATCGAGGATCGAATTAACCAGTGAAGGTCAGGACAGCCTCTCCCTGTGCTCGTCACCAGCAAGCCTTTTTCCCAGCCGACGCCTTCCAGAAAGGATGGGCGCCCCGGAGGACACCAAGAATCCCGAATCCGAGATCGGTCTGCCCGTGCGGCAGGTCAGCCGAGGAAGGACTTCGGACATGAAAAAAAGATTCGATTCACCGCGGAGACGCCGCGCGCGCTGAGGCTACCCTTTGTTTTCAGCCTCTGCTCGCTCCGCGTCTCCGCGGCGAAGCGGGTTTCCGGGGCTTTTTCATCCGCCCTTCATTTCAGGATTGCCAACAGGTTGCTGTAATCATCGGTCCACGGACGCACCCCAGGCCGGGGTTCGATCCGGCGCGCCCAGCCTTCGGAAAGGGCCTTGTCGATGAACTCGCGGCAGCCGGTAGCCAGGACCCATACCGTCGAGAAGAAATGTTTCTCCTTGTCGCCCGGGCTCGCGACCAGCAAGGCTTCCTTCCCAGCCGACGCCGCCGCGAGCTGCAGGATGGGCGCCAGGTCCAAATACGTATTAGTGACGTGTACCGCCAGAATTCCGTTTTTCTTCAGGTGCCGGAAATACAGGGCAAAGGCCTGCTCCGTGAGCAGGTGGACGGGGACCGCGTCGCCGGAAAAAGCGTCGGCGACCAGAATGTCAAACTCCTGGCTGGGCTCGCGCTCCAGCGCCAGGCGCCCATCGCCCTCCACCACGTCCACCCGGGCGGGACAATCCTTGAGAAAACTGAATTCCGTATTGGCCACGCGAATCACCAGGGGGTTGATTTCGTAAAAGCGATAGTAGTCGCCGGGGCGACCGTAGCTAGCCAATATGCCGACCCCGAGCCCGATAAGGCCGACACGCCTGGGTCGCGCGGGGTCTTGTAGAAGCGCCAGGCCGACGCCCGACTGCGGCCCATAATAAGCCGTCGGCTGGCGCCGCTTCCGGGAGGCCAGGAATTGCTCGCCATGATTGATTCCGCCGTGGACGAACGCCCGGGTTGCGTTTTCCGGTGTTTCCAGGCCGGAATCGGCCGTCCAAAGGGCGCCGTAGAAGTTGCGCGCCAAGAGACGATGCTGGCCCATCGATCCACGAATGGCGGTAATGAGAACCACGAGTATGACGAGCGCGAAGCCCATCATGGCGACGGTCGCCTGCAGCCTTGCCGATCGTGTATAGGGCTTGGGCGGGTTGCGGTAGATGACCAGCAAGGGGATGAAGACGCAGGCTGCGACCCCAATCGGCAGCTCGTAATAGCCGCTGAACAGATGCGGCGCCGCCAGCGCCACAAACACTCCGCCCACCGCCCCACCCAACGCCATCATCAGATAAAACGAAGTGAGGTACTGGGGAGCGGGCTTGATGTGCGCCAGCTCCCCGTGGCACACCATGCAACAGACAAGAAGCAGCGAGGCAAACAGCGTGATAACGACCTTCAGGTGCACGATGCCGCTGCCTAGGAACAGCACATAGGCGAGCAGGACCAGGTCCGCCACCAGCAGGAGCAGGTACCACTGTCGCTTGTACCAGCCGGGCCGGTCGAAGCAGAAAATCAGGGTGAGCAAGTAAATACCCAGCGGCAGTACCCATAAGAAGGGAATCGGCGCAACATTCTTGGTCAGGTGGTTGGTAACGGACAGCAAGAGGATCGAGGCGCAGGCCGCCATCGCCACCCAGAGCGCCATCAGATCCCAGCCCGGGCGAGCCTTGGCGGCAGCCGTCACCGGCTCTTCGGCTTCTGTTGCGGCCCGCAGCCGGCCGCTTTCCGTTCGCCGCTGACGAAGCGCCGTCGCGCCACACAGCGCCAGGAAGGCCAGGTATGCAGCCGACCACCAATGCGTCTGCGCGCGGTTGGAAAAGAAGGGCTCGACCAACAAAGGATAACTGATTAGGGCCAACAGGCAGGCGGCGTTGGAAAGAGCGAAAAGCCGGTATGGCACGGCTTCCTTGCGACTGCGGGTGTACCACGCTTGCAGCAGGGGGCTCGTCGCCGAAAGCAGAAAATAGGGCAGGCCAATCGTGGTGGTCAGGAGACCGAGGATTCGCAGGGTGGGATCCCCTGCTGTAAGAGGCTTCCAACTCTGGTTCGGCGTAATCGGCAAGAGGAGGGCGCTTCCGGCGAGCAACCCGAGATGCAACAGGGCTTGCCGCTTCGGCGCCAGGTAGCGAATCGTTCCATGGGCATAAAGATACCCGAGCAGCAGCGCCACCTGAAAGAACAGGAGGCAGGTGATCCAGACCCCGGCGGATCCCCCGAACCACGGCAGAATCAGGCGGGCAATGATGGGCTGCACTTGGAAGAGCAGAAAAGCTGAAGCAAATATCGTGAGAGCGTAGAGCAGCATGACGTTATTCGAAGCGTCCAGGGACCAGGGTAGTCGGTCCGCCGGGATCGAAGGTAAGTATTGTCCCTTAGTAGCGTCGGAAAGAGTCCAGTCGCGCGGGGGAGAATACCCTTACGGCGGGCGGCAGGGAGCGATCACCAATCCGCGATCGGAGCCCCAAGGCGTGGTCTTCAGCGAAGGGAAGCGCTCGACGGGCCGCCGGGGCCCTGGGGTGGCAAGCCTCTGGGAATGACTGCCGCTACAGTTCCAGTTTTCTTTTGCAGGTCATGTCCTGGAGATGGAACTTCCTCTCCACTTCCATCCGCCCCACCTGCGTCACGAAGGTGACTTCCTTGTCGTCGAGAGAAATAGGCGGATTCGTCTTGGGGAAGAGGAACTGAATCTCGTTCTCGCCGTCCTGCGTATTGAACTTGATGTCCGCGGGGCTGATGGCATCCCTGCCTTTGGGGACCAGCTTGGTGGAGTACATCAGTTGATCGCGCATTTGCTCCGGATCGCGGGCGCGGCTGGCTGAGCCATTGTCATCGGGGTCACCGGCGCTTGGGTCTTGGCCCCTGCCGCCGCCCCTTCCAACCATTCGCAGCCCGATCACAGAGATGACGTAGCGCTCCTCAGCGGGTTCCTTACCGGAATTGGCCTCGGCCGGAGCGGACTGGCGACTTTCCTGCCGCATCAAGGCCTGCTGAACCGGCTTGGCGCTCTGCCATCGCACCAGTGCGGTCATCGAACCCATGCCACCGCCTGAGCCCCCGCCAGGGCCGCCCGCCCCGCCACCGCCCCGGCCCATGCCGCCACCGCGTCCCATGCCGCCGCCTCCGGGGAGCCC
>JBGOUJ010000592.1:0-4987 GCA_041477005.1 Terriglobia bacterium
AGATGGTGATGCCGGGGGACAACGTGAGCCTGGTGGTGGACCTGATCACGCCGGTGGCGATGGAGAAGGGATTGCGGTTTGCGATCCGCGAGGGCGGGCGCACGGTCGGGGCCGGCACGGTTACCGAGGTCGTGGAGTAAGAAGCGGAAGCGAGCTTTTTTAAGGACATCATGCGAGAGCGGATCCGAATACGGTTGAAGGCTTACGATTACCGGGTGCTCGACCAGTCGACGAGCGAGATCGTGGAGACGGCCAAGCGCACCGGGGCCAACGTGGTCGGGCCGATCCCGCTGCCTACGGTCAAGAACAAGTACACCGTGCTGCGCTCGCCGCACGCCGACAAGAAGAGCCGGGAGCAGTTTGAGATCCGCACGCACAAGCGGCTGCTCGACATCCTGGAGCCGACCCAGCAGACCGTGGACGCGCTGATGAAGCTCGATCTGCCGGCCGGCGTCGATGTCGAGATCAAGGCGTTCGGCAAGGAGCACAAGTCTTAGCAGGGTAGGCCTCCGGCTTACCAAGAGAACGAATATGTCGCCAGGAATCTTGGGCAAGAAAGTGGGAATGACGCAGATCTTCCAGCCCGACGGACGGGTGGTGCCGGTGACGGTCCTGAAGGTGGGGCCCTGCGTGGTGGTGCAGCGCAAGAGCAGCGCCACCGATGGGTACGACTCAGTGCAGCTCGGCTTGGTGGAGTTCGTCAAGCCGGCGCGAGTGAATCGGCCGTCGGCCGGGCACTACAAGAAGGGCGGCGTCGAGCCGGGCAAGTTTTTGCGCGAGCTGAAGGTCCGCGGCAATCTGGGCGGCGATTTGAAGGCGGCCGACCGGGTGCTGGCCGAGGAGTTCCGTCCGGCCGAGAAGGTCGATGTGATCGGCGTCAGCAAGGGCCGCGGCTTTGCCGGTGTGGTCAAGCGGCATCACTTCCGGGGCGGACCGAGCACACACGGCTCCATGTCTCACCGGGCGCCGGGATCGATCGGATCGAGCTCCTACCCTTCGCGGGTCTTCAAAGGGATGCGCATGGCCGGCCACATGGGTAACGCCCGGGTGACGGTGCGCAATCTGGAAGTGATCGAGGTTCACGCCGACGAGAACCTGCTGCTGGTCAAGGGCGCCGTGCCGGGGCCCAACGGCGGATATGTGGTGGTTCGGCGGGCCAGAGGCTAGGCGCGGAGATCTAAGCAGAGAACCAGGCAAGACGCGGAAAGAGGGAGACGCGGAGACTAGACGCATGCCGAAGGTAGATGTGGTCAACCTGGAGAATCAGGTCGTTGGAGAGGTCGACCTCGCCGACGAGGTCTTTGCCGCCACGGTGAACGAGGCGCTGCTGTATGAGGCGGTGCGGCACTACCAGGCGTCGCGGCGGGCCGGGACCCACAAGACCAAAGAACGGGGCAGCGTGGCGGGATCCGGCCGCAAGCTGTGGAAGCAGAAGGGAACCGGCCGGGCGCGCATCGGGTCGATTCGCTCGCCGTTGTGGCGGCATGGCGGCACCGTGCACGGGCCGCAGCCGAGGGACTACAGCTATCACCTGCCGCGGAAGATGCTGCTCGGAGCGCTCCGCTCAGCCCTCAGCGCCAAGCTCAAGGACGGCGAGTTGACGGTGGTCCGGGCCTTCGATCTCGATTCACCCAAGACCAAGGAATTCAAGCGCGCGCTCGACACGCTGGCGCCGGCCAAGTCGGTGCTGCTGGTCGACAACGGCGAGAACGAGAACCTGGAGCGCTCCTCGCGCAATTTGCCCCGCGTCACGCTGCTTCGCAGCCGCGAGGTGCATCCCTATCACCTGCTGGAGCACGAGCGGGTGGTTCTCTCCCAGAGCACGGCGGAGAAACTCTCGGAGGCGCTGCGATGAACCAGTTCGACGTGATCCAGGGGCCGCTGATCACCGAGAAGAGCCAGGGGCGCAAGGACGAGCAGCGGACGCTCTGCTTTCGGGTGCGGCCCGACGCCACCAAGACGGATATCAAGAACGCCGTGCAGGGAATCTTCAAGGTGAAGGTCGAGGCGGTGCGCACGGCCAACTTCCCCGGCAAGCTGCGGCGGCGCGGCAAGTACGCCGGCTACCGGCCCGACTGGAAGAAGGCGTACGTGAAGCTGAAGGAAGGCGAAAAGATGGTCGAGTACGCCCAGATCTGAGACGCGCGGACGCGGAGACACGGAGGCGCGGAGACATGGCAATCAAGAGCTACAGACCGACCACCAGCACGCGGCGGTTCCACACGGTGACGTCGCGCGAGGAGATCACGCGCGACCGGCCGGAGAAGTCGCTCGTCCAGCCCAAGAAGCGCACCGGCGGCCGCAACAGCCGGGGCGAGATCACGAGCTGGTTCCGCGGCGGCGGCCACAAGAAGAGCTACCGCGTGGTCGATTTCAAGCGCGACAAAATCGGCGTGCCGGCGCGGGTGGCGTCTATCGAGTACGACCCCAACCGCTCGGCGCATCTGGCGCTGCTCCACTACCGCGACGGCGAGAAGCGCTACATTCTCCAGCCGGCGGACCTGAAGGTCGGCATGACGGTGGTTTCGGGGTCCCAAGCGGACATCCTGGTCGGCAACGCCCTGCCTCTGAAGAACATCCCGCCCGGAACGGTGGTCCACAACGTGGAGCTGCGGGCGGGAAAGGGCGGCCAGATGGCGCGGTCGGCCGGGGCGCAGGTGCGGCTGGTTTCCAAGGAGGGCGAGTTCGCGCTGTTGAAACTGCCGTCCGGGGAAACACGCAAAGTCCACGCCGAGTGCATGGCCACCATCGGCCAGGTCGGCAACGTGGATCACGAGAACGTGAGCCTGGGCAAGGCGGGGCGGTCCCGCTGGCTGGGGCGGCGCCCGCACAACCGCGGCGTATCGATGAACCCGGTGGACCATCCGCACGGCGGCGGCGAAGGCAAGACCTCCGGCGGCCGGCATCCGGTCACGCCCTGGGGGCAGCCCACTCGGGGCTACAAGACGCGGAACAATCCCCGCACCGACAAGTGGATTGTCTCCAGGAGAGAGAAGTAGATGGGGCGCTCAGTCAGGAAAGGGCCATTCATTGATTCGCACCTGCTGGTAAAAATCACGGGTATGAACGCGCGCAACGAGAAGAAGGTCATCAAGACCTGGTCGCGGCGGTCGACGATCTTGCCGGAAATGTTGGGCCACACCATCGCCGTCCACAACGGCAAGAAGTTCATTCCGGTGTTCGTCACCGAGAACATGGTCGGGCACAAGCTGGGCGAGTTTTCGCCGACGCGGATCTTCAAGGGCCACTCGGCCAGGGCGGCGACCGCGCCGACCACCGGGGGCGGGGGCGGGGCCCCAACGGCCAAGACGGCGGCGCCGGCGGCAGGATAAGCGAGGGAACCTGAATGGCCACAGCGCGGAAGAGGAGAGAGAAGAGAGGAGAGAGGAGAGACGCGGCGTCCCCGGGTCGCTCCTCTCCCCGTCTCTCCTCTCTTTTCCTGCCCCGCTGCGGCTAACAGACGGAGACGCGCAGAACATGGAAACACGCGCAAAGATGAACTTCGTGAGAGTGTCGCCGCAGAAGGCGCGGCTGGTGGTGGATTTGATCCGCGGCAAGCACTGCGGCGACGCCATCAACATTCTGAAAAACACGAACAAGGGGATCGCGCCCCAGATCGAGAAGGTTTTGCGCTCGGCCATTACCAACGCCGAGAATAAGTCGAGCGATGTCGATGTGGACAAGCTCTACGTCAAGCGAGCGTACGTGAACGAGGGGCCGCGGATGAAGCGGCAGCGCCCGGCGCCGATGGGCCGCGCCTTCCGCTACCAGCGGCGCATGTCGCACATCGTGATCGAGGTGAGCGACGAGTAGGGTAAGGCGGCTTGCCACGCCGGCGAGTGGGGACGCTTACCCCACTAGTTAGTTGTGGAGGATTATGGGTCAGAAAGTTCATCCCTATGGGTTTCGGCTGGGCTACACCAAGACCTGGCGCTCGCGCTGGTTCGCCAAGCAAGGTTACGCCGACCTGCTGCACGAGGACCTGAAGCTGAAAGAGGTTCTGCGGGAGCGGCTGAAGGCGGCGGGCATCAGCTCGGTCGAGGTGGACCGGCCGGGGAACAAGCTGCGGGTGACCATCCGCACCTCGCGGCCCGGCATCATCTTCGGCCGCAAGGGCGCCGAGATTGAGAAGCTGAAGCAGGAGTTGCACCAGCGCACCAACCGGGAAGTCTTCATCGACATCCAGGAAGTGCACAAGCCGGAGCTGGACGCCCAACTGGTGAGCGAGAGCGTGGCGCTGCAGCTCGAAAAGCGCGTGGCCTTTCGCCGGGCGATGCGCAAGGCGGTCGATTCGGCGTTGCGGTTCGGCTGCCTGGGGATCAAGATCCGGGTGGCGGGCCGGCTGAACGGCGCCGAGATCGCGCGCAGCGAGTGGTACCTGCAGGGCCGGCTGCCGCTCCACACCCTGCGGGCGGACATCGATTACGGCACTTCGGAAGCGCGCACCACCTACGGGGTGATCGGCGTCAAGACGTGGATCTACCGCGGCGAGATCATCGAGGGGAAAGGCCGTCGCAGCGCGCTGGGAGCACTGGGGCCCGAGCCGCTGCCGGCGCGGCGGCGCGAGCCCAGGCCTGAAGCGGCCTCGATGCGTCCTAAACCGGCAGAGGCCAGGCCGGCGGAGAGGGCCCGGCAGATAGGAGCTCCCCCACCGGCGCCCGAGCCCGCTGTTGCGGCCGCCGAACCGGAGCCGCGTGAGGGCCCCGGGCCGGTGATCCCGCCGCTCGCTCCGAAGCTGGAAGCGGCCGCAGCCGCCCCAGAGAGGGAATCGAACCATGTTGATGCCAAAGAAAGTTAAGTACCGCAAGCAGCAGCGCGGGCGCCGGTGCGGCAAGGCGTGGCGCGGGTCGGACCTGTCGTTCGGCGATTACGGCCTGAAAGCCATGGAGCCGGGCTGGATCACCGACCGGCAGATCGAAGCGTCGCGCGTCGCTATGACCCGATTCATCAAGCGCGGCGGCAAGGTGTGGATCCGGCTGTTCCCCGA
>JBGOUJ010000593.1:0-4974 GCA_041477005.1 Terriglobia bacterium
GGAGCGGATCCGACATCCATCGGTGGATGAAGCAAGGGACAGAAAGGGTTGCACGTCCGGTGAGGCTTGACCCAGCGGGATTGGGCTGCGATTAACCTCTCTCCGTCGGACGACTGAGTAGGACCTTGCGCACCCCGGTTATCTGGGGAAGAAGGAGTCAGAAGCCAGTAGTCATCGGAAGCGGCCGCCAGGCCTTCCGGCTCCTGACTTCTGGCTTCTTCTTCCCCAGATAGCCGGCTCGGAGTATTCTTCACCTCTGCTGCTGCCACGCAGCCGCCGTAGTGTGCCCGTCGGCGGCCTCAGCGCCCCAGAAGTAGGAGACGGACGGGACGCGGCGCTTGCGCCGGTCGATTCCTTCGGTTTAACCTACCCGAGTCATGTCCCTTCTCATCCGCGCCGCCAATCTGACCGACGCCGAAACCATCGCCGCCTACAACGCCGCCATGGCCCGCGAGACCGAGCACCTCGAGCTCGATCGCGCCCGCCTGCTCGAAGGTGTTCGCGCCGTGCTGCAAGACCCGCACAAAGGCTTTTACGTCGTCGCCGAGACCGGCGGCCGCGTCGTCGGCCAGATGATGGTCACTTTCGAGTGGAGCGACTGGCGTAACGGCGTGTTCTGGTGGATTCAGAGCGTCTACGTGCACCCGGATTTCCGGGGCCGCGGCGTTTTCACCGAGATCTACAACCACGTGGCAGCCCGCGCCAAAAGCGACGGCGGCGTCTGCGGGCTGCGGCTCTACGTCGAGCGCGACAACCGCAACGCCCAGCGAACCTACGAGCGGCTGGGCATGGCTAAGGCCTCCTACGAGATCTACGAAGTGGACTTTGTGATCCGGCGGTGATGATACATACCAGAAGCCGGCGGCCGGTCCCCGCGCTGTTACAATAGGACGGCATGCAACTCGTCGTCAACGACGAACTGACCATCCGGTGGAAGGACATGTCCGAGGAGGAGTTCTATGAATTCTGCTCCCTCAATGAAGACCACCGGATTGAGCGCACCGCCTGCGGAGACATTCTGATCATGACGCCCGCGGGCGGAGAAGCGGGAAACCGAAACATCGACCTGTCTTACCAGCTCCAGCGATGGGCCGAACAGGACCGCCGGGGCGTGGCCTTTGATTCGAGCACCGGCTTCCGCCTTCCCAACGGCGCCATCCGCTCCCCGGATGCCGCCTGGGTGCTGCGATCCCGGCTCGCCGCCTTGACTCGCGAACAAAAGAAGCGTTTCCTGCCGTTCGGCCCCGATTTCGTCGTCGAGCTCACCTCCCCTTCCGACCGTCTCAGCAAGGTCCACGAAAAGATGCTCGAGTGGATGTCCAATGGAGCCACGCTCGGCTGGATCCTGGACGCGGAAAACCGCCAGGTCCACATTTACCGCCCGGCTGGCGTCCAGGTTCTCGATGCTCCCGAACGCCTGCCGGGCGAGACGCCGGTTGAAGGCCTCCTCCTCGACCTTACCCGTTTCTGGGACCTGGACTGGTAACGCCGCAAGCCCTGCCGGCGTATCCGGCGTATCTACATTGTTGACATATCAGAGAATGCCGTGCCAGACTGTAGACACGGCGTAGATACATAGGAGGCCGGCATGAAAGCGACGGTCCGGAAATGGGGCAACAGCGCGGCGGTGCGGATTCCGGCGGTGGTGATGCACTCCCTGCAACTTGATCTCGACCAGGTGGTGGACCTGCGCGAGGAGGCGGGCCGGATCGTGATCGAGCCGGCCAGGCGGAAAGCATACGAGCTGGACGGGCTGGTGAAGGGGATCACCTCGAAAAACCGGCATGACGCGGTTGATTTCGGGGAGCCAACGGGCAAAGAGGTCTGGTGATGGCCCGCCGCTATGTGCCCGAGGCGGGCGATATTGTGTGGCTGAATTTCACGCCCCAGGCGGGGCGTGAACAGGCCGGGCATCGCCCGGCGCTGGTGCTGAGCCCGGCGGCGTACAACCACAAGACAAGTCTCATGGTCTGCTGTCCCATGACCACGCAAGTCAAGGGCTATCCCTTCGAGATCGTCATTGCCGGCGCGCCACGGAGCGTCGTCCTGGCCGACCAGGTGAAGAGTCTCGACTGGCGCATGCGCAAGGCCGTGCGGAAGGGAGCCGTGTCGCCGGAAGAGCTGGCCGACGTACGCGCCAAGATTCTGGCGCTCATCGGCTGACGGGTGGATGGCCCTCCTGCGAGTGCGTCTCGATTACAGAGCGGGGCCAGCCGATCTTGTCAGGGACAGAATTACCCGTTCCGTTCATCCTGCTCATTCCCACTTCGTCAGCAGCAGGCCCCGCTGCTGCCACGGGACCCGGTTGATCGTCAGGTTTTCGAACCAGTATTGCCCGCTCTTTCCCGCCACCAGGATATCCAGGTCGCCGTCGCCGTCGAGATCCGTCACCACGAACTGCGTCCCCGCGCCGGCGGCGGAGTTGTAGGAGACCGTATACCGGGTGAACGTGGCGGTCTTCTGGTCGATCTTGTAGTAGTAGATAGCCAGCGGATCGAAGGAGCCGGGATCCTTCTCGTTGTGGCCCCGGTAGCGCTTGCCGGCCAGCAGCTCCGGCTTGCCGTCGCCGTCCAGATCGACCAGCTTCACGTTGTGCACCTGCGAATACGATTCGTCGATCACGTGCTGGACCCAAGCGCGACCGCCCGAGCCGTCCCTCTTCTGCTCCAGCCAGTAGAGCCCGTAGGAATGGCCGCGGCCGTAGATAATGTCGGTCAGCCCGTCTCCGTTCACGTCGTAAGCGATGATCTCGAAGCCGGCTTCGTGGAGGTTCCACTCCGGATGCCATTCCCACTTGTCGTGGGCCAGGTCCACCTGCCGCCACCAACCCTGCGTCGTGAGGATGTCCTTCTTGCCGTCACCGTCCACGTCGCCGATGCCCGCGCCGTGGCCGTCGCCTTCCTTGCCCACAAAGCGGGGCGTCGCCTTGCCGTTCCTGATGTTGATCCACCAGATGCCGCTCGGCGTGTAGTGGGCCGGGACCACGTCGAGCAGCCCGTCGCCGTCGATGTCCCCGGCGGCCAGGCCCTCAGTGTGAAACGCCGGCATGATCAGGTGCTTCTGCCACTGGACGCCGGCCTTGCGGGGATTTTCGTACCACCACAGGCCCTCGTCCATCCAGCTCGCGCTGATCAGGTCGGGCGCTCCATCGCCGTTCACATCGACCGCAAACTCGCCGCAGTCGCCGACAAACTCTTCGTGACGCGGGCACTCGCGCAGTGGATTCGCGATCCACTTCTCGGCCGAGTAAAGGTTGGGCGGAGCCTTGTACCAGTAGGCGCCGCTGGTGACATCGGGCTTCCCGTCGCCGTCCACGTCGATCACGGTGATGCCCTCGGCGTGGTCGTCGCCGATTTTGTGCATCAGGAACAGCGGCTCTTTGGGCGGCGTCGTCCCTTCCCGGGCCGGGGAGCGAGTCTGGCCGTGGAAGCAAGCGACAAAGGCAATGAGGCACAGGGCAAGGCAGGCGATCCATCTCATGCTTTGCAGCATAATCCAATCGACGGCCCCTGCGCTAGACTGAAGCGTGCGCGACATACAATCGGAGCCGCGACCGTGAGGGGCCGGCCCTTCGGGAGACGCAACCGCCGCTGGCAGAACCGCTCCCTTACGGTCGCGGCTCGGAATGGCTCGCGCACCCTGGACTGAACGCTCTGTGGCCTCCGATACCGCCCTCATCCGCCCCGGCGAGGAGCTGCCGGTGGAGCGCCTGGCTGAATATCTCCGCGCCCGGCTGCCGGAGTGGGCGGAGCCGTTCGGCGTCGAGCAGTTCCCCGGTGGCCACAGCAATCTCACTTACCTGCTGCGCCTCGGCGAAAGCGAGATGGTGCTGCGGCGGCCGCCGGTCGGTCCGGTGGCGCCCACGGCTCACGACATGGTCCGGGAGTGCGTGCTGCTCGAGCTGCTATGGTCCGTTTTTCCGCTGGCCCCACGGCCGTACCTGCTTTGCCGGGACCCGTCGATCATCGGCGTGCCGTTTTACCTGATGGAACGCCGCCGGGGCATGGTGGTGCGGCGCGAGCTGCCGGCCGAATTTGGCGAGGATCTCGCTCTCCGCCGCCGCGTCAGTGAAGCGGTCGTGGATACGCTGGCCGACCTGCACGCCGTCGACGTGCACGCCCACAGCTTGGCCGGAATGGGCAAGCCCGACGGCATGCTGGAGCGCCACATCCGAGGCTGGGCAAAACGGTGGGAAGGCTCGAAGACGAGCGAGGTGGCCGCCATGGACCGGCTCGCCCGCTGGCTGCTCGAGCGGCTGCCTCCGGCCGCGCCGCGCCCCACTATGGTCCACAACGATTACAAGCTGGACAACGTGATGCTCTCCTCCGGCGACCCCGCCCGGGTGGCGGCAGTGTTCGACTGGGAGATGGCCACGGTCGGCGACCCTCTCGTCGATCTGGGTATTTTTCTCTCCTACTGGCCCCAGGCCGGCGACCCCGAGGCGCGCCGGGAAGCGATCTCCGGCGTCACCGCCCTGCCTGGATGGTTCACCCGCGCCGAGGTCGTCGAGCGCTACGCCCACCGCACCGGCTTCGACGTTTCGCGCATCGGCTTCTACGAGGTCTACGCCCTGTTCAAGGTCGCCGTGATCCTCCAGCAGATCTACTACCGCTACTGGCGCGGCCAGACCAGTGACGAGCGCTTCGCCGACTTCGACCGGCGCGTGAAGGGACTGGCCGAGGCGGCGATGGACCTGGCGTCGGCGCAGTAGGCCGGCCCGGAGTAGTCCGTTTCGTGAATACGCTTACGTATTACAAGGATCAAAGAGTCGGATGGGGGCGCGTCGCACACAGGATACCAAGTAGTATTAGGATAATCGAGGATTTGGGAACCTCTCTGCGACTCTGCGGTGAATTCGGGTCGCCCCAGCTCCGCTCGCCGTGCGGGCTGACCGGCGTCATGCGGATCCAGTGGGGATCGGTGTCTTGCCAGATGCCGGGCCAGTTGGTGGCGAAAGACGAACGGCGCGGTAGA
>JBGOUJ010000594.1:0-4971 GCA_041477005.1 Terriglobia bacterium
CTTACCAGCCAGGATCTCAGGATCCACGATGATACGTTCGGACCAAGGCATGGTCTTATCATACCTCCGGGCCGAAGCACGCGAGCCGGCAGGCCGGCACGCTTGCTTACGGCTGAAGGCTTACGGCTGAAGGCTTACGGCTGAAGGCTTACGGCTGAAGGCTGGTGGCGGAAGGCTGCTTCATTCGTGTCTGAGCGCGACCATGGGGTCGAGCCGGGCGGCGCGGCGGGCCGGGATGTAGCCGGCGAGCAGCGCTACCGCCGCCAGCACCAGCGGAACGGCCGCGAAGGTGACCGGGTCGGTTGCGCCGATGCCGTATAGCAGGCTGCACAGGAAGCGGGTGAGGCCGAAAGCCGCGGCCAAGCCCGCCGAGACGCCGAGCGTGGCCAGCAGCAGCGCTTCCCGGATCACCAGGCGGAGCACGTCGAGCGGCTGGGCGCCCAGAGCCATGCGGATGCCGATCTCCTGCGTCCGCTGGGTCACCGAGTAGGCCATCACGCCGTAGATCCCGGTGGCCGCGAGCAGCAGGCCGACCCCGGCGAACAGGCCCACCAGCAGCGTCTGGAAGCGGCGGTCGGCGACCGAGCCGGCCAGCACCTCGTCCATGGTTTGGAGCCGGGTTACCGGCTGCTCGCGATCGATCGCCAGCACCTCGGCTGGCACGGCGGACTTCAACGCCGAGGGCCGCGTGGCCA
Organism: Terriglobia bacterium; assembly: GCA_041477005.1. Classification (GTDB taxonomy): domain Bacteria; phylum Acidobacteriota; class Terriglobia; order Bryobacterales; family JACQDG01; genus JBGOUJ01. Next base: position 696 of record JBGOUJ010000594.1, read on the forward strand.
TACGGACTACGGCCGCCATCCCGCTCGATGGTTCCTGCTGGAGGGGCACGTACAGTTGCATGCCGGGGTCGGAGTCGAGCGACCGGAGTTTCACGTCTCCTACCACGCCGGCAATGGTGAGCCAGGGTCGCGGGGAGTTGGGGCCGCCGAGCTTGATCCGCTTGCCGATAGGGTCCTCGCCGGGGAAGAAGGAGCGCGCCAGGGAGCTGCTGATGATGGCGGCGCGGGGAGCGTCGGCCGAGTCGCGCTCGGTGAACATCCGGCCGGCGACCAGCGGAATGCGCATGGTCTGGAAGTAATCGCCGCCAGCCACGCGGTAGCTGACCACCGGCGGCCGGCGGTTGGGATCGTAGGGGCGCCCTTCGATGCTGAACGGCGCATCCATGCCGCCGCGGGTGAGCGGCAGGGTCGAGACCAGCGATGCGGACTGCACGCCCGGGACCACGGCCAGACGCTCCAACAGCTTTTGGTAGAACGCCGTCGATTTCCGGGGCTGCGAGTAGCGGGACTGTGCCAGGTCGATGCGGAGGGTCAGCAGGTTGCTCGGGTCGAAACCGGCGTCCACCTGCGCCAGGCGGAGGAAGCTGCGGGTCAGCAGGCCGGCGCCGATCAGCAGGACCAGCGAAAGAGCGATCTCGGAAACCACGAGCAGGCCCCGGGCGTGAACGCGCCGGAAGCCGCCGGCCGCGCCGCGCCCTTCCCGCAGCGCGAGATTCGCTCCCGCGTGCGAGCGGTTGGCCGCCGGCAGCAAGCCGAAGATCACGCCGGTCAGCAGCGAGAGGGCGGTGGTGAATAGCAGGACCCGGCGGTCCATGGTGATTTCGGTCAGGCGGGGCATATCGACCGCGTGGAGCGTGACCAGCAGATCCACGCCCCAGGCGGCGAACAGCAAGCCCAGGGCGCCGCCGAGCACGCCGAGCAGCAGGCTCTCGGTCAGGAACTGTCGCAGCAGGCGCCCTCGGCCGGCGCCGAGCGCTTCCCGGATGGCGATCTCCCGCTGGCGCGCGGTGGCGCGGGCGAGCAGCAGGTTAGCCACGTTGGCGCAGGCGATCAGCAGCAGCAGGCCGACCGCTCCCAGCAGCACGAGCAGCGCCGGGCGGACGCGGCCGGTGATCTGCTCGCTGAGCGGGGCCACGGTGATGCGCCAGCCCGCCGGCGTGCCCCTCGGTCCCCGATAGTGCTGCGGATATTGCATTTCGAGCCGTTGACCGATGACATCCATTTCGCGCTGGGCCTGGGCGACGGTGACGCCCGGCTTGAGGCGCGCCACGACACTGGTGTTGTAGGCGCCGGTGCGCGAAGCGTGGTCTTCCGGGGTGAAGCCAATCGGAATCCACAGGTCGACTGGATCGACGGCGGACGAGCTGGCATAGGGGAATTGAAAGCCGCGGGGCATGATGCCGGCCACGGTGTAGGGCTTGTCGTCGAGGACGAGCTTCTGGCCCACCAGTCCAGGATCGCCGCCGAAGCGCCGGCGCCAGAAGCCGTCGCTCAACACCACGGCGTCGTCACGACCGGCCTGGTCTTCCTCCGGCAGCAACGCGCGGCCCACGGCCGGGCGCACGCCAAGCAGAGGAAACAGACTGGCCGAGACCGCCGCGGCGGCGATGCGCTCCGGGCCGCTGCCGCCCGACAGGTTCAGGTTCCGACGGCGGTAGGCGGCGAGCTCGGAGAAGACCCGGCTTTGCTCACGGTAATCGAAGTACTCGACCGCTAGCGAGGGAATCTGCTCCATCTGGAGGCGCGAGAAGTTATCCCAGACCAGGACTACGCGGTCCGGGTCCTGATACGGCAGGTCGCGCAAGAGGATGCCGTTGACCACGGTGAAAATGGCGCTGATGGCGCCGATGCCGAGGGCCAGGGTCAGGACGGCCACCAGCGTGAAGCCGGGGTTGCGGGCCAGCAGGCGCCAGCCGTAGCGAAGATCCTGGAAGAAGGTGTCCATCGTGTCTCCCAAGCAGCTATCAGCGATCAGCCATCAGCCATCAGCTAGCAGCCATCAGCCATCAGCCATCAGCTAGCAGCCATCAGCGATCAGCCATCGGCGGTCAGCTATCAGCATCAGCGATCAGCCATCGGCGGTCAGCGGTCAGGTGTCCGCAGCAGCTCTTGCTGGGGCATGCACCGAGCGTGCCATTCCACCGGCCCGCAATCGTTTGGATTCAAAGGCGCGGGGCAGCGGCGGCCCGTGCGGCGGTGTCCGGTTGTGGGATGTTGGTGTCCGAAAACAGCCTCGGTGCATGGCCTTACCGGACAAACCCTACCGGACAAACCAGGGCAGGTGCCGCACGAAGTGGTAGCCGTAACGGAGGTGCATGAAATACAACGCCGCGCCAATCACCGCCGCGGCATAGACCAGGTACTTGAGCACGGGGCCCCAGGGGAATCGCTTCTTGTCCCGCCTCAATTCCAGCAGGTAAGCGGCGCCGACGCCTACGAAAAACAGCAGGCACATGGGCAGGGCAAACAGCTCCATGTTGAAGACGTCGGGCGTCGGGGTCACAACCGCTGCGATGATGTGGATCACCAGGATGGCATAGCGGATATTCCGCATCAAGAAGCCGGAGGTCACCACGCGAATGAGGGCCAGGAAGAAGATCAGTACCGGCAACTCGAACACAATGCCGATGCCGAGCATCACGTTGACGAAGATATCGAGATAATCCTCCACCCTCACCATGGGTTGGACTTGATTCCCGATTCCGAGACCCAGCAGGAAGACCAGTGCGAAACGGAACGCAATAAAGTAAGCGAACACGCCGCCTAGCACGAACAGCCCGGCCGTGGAGACGACGAATGGCACGGCCCAGCGCCGCTCCTTCTTATAAAGACCCGGAGCGATGAAAGCCCACAACTGGTACAGCAGCCAGGGAGAAGCCAAGAATAGCGAAGTCAGCAGCGGTAGCTTCACCCAGACGTTGTTGAAGTACTCCATCGGGGCGGTGATGATCAGCACGGGAGGTTTTACCCCGAGTTCGGTCAGGGCGGAGACTGCCGGGCGAGATACAATCTCCCAAAGCTTATTGGCAAAGAACAGGCAGACGAGGAAGGCCACCACCAGACCGCTAATGGCGTAAAGAAGGCGGGTGCGCAACTCGCCCAGGTGCTCGAAGAAGGACATACGAACCATGCCTTCCTCGTCGCCCTCCGGTTCGTCGCCGCCCCCGGAGCCACCGCCCGGCGGCCCGGGGGGCCCGCCGCCTGTGGCAGCCGGCTCGACCGGGGGCGCTGTGGCCGCCGCCAGAGCGGTTGTGGGGGAGGCGCTGGCCGAAGAGGTGTAGCCTTCGCCGTAATCCGAATAGGGATCGTCGTAGTAGTCGTGAGAGGGCGGGGTCTCGGCGGCCGGCGTGGCCGGAAGGGACGGCTGGGCGCCCTCGGCCGGGACCGGCTCGGACGGCACTCCCCCCTCAGCCCCAGGGGCCGTCTGTTTTTCTTCTGGTGGAACCATCTAGCTCTTTACTTCGCTTCCTTGCGGCGGACTTCCCTCGGGATGAGGGACAGGTTTGTTTTCAGCGGCCTGAGGTGCGGATGCGCTGGATGTGGATTCGTGTTCTTGGGAGTAGCTATAGTCGTCGTACGGATAGTCGTAATTGTTAGAGGTGGCGGGCGGAGCGGCGGGGCTGCTGCTCACCTCTTTGATCGACTCGTTCTCCCGCTCCAGGTTCTGCATTTCCCGTTCGAAAGTACCCTTCAATTCGTTGGACGCGCGGCGAAACTCAGCCATGCCTTTGCCGATGGAGCGACCCAATTCCGGCAGCTTCTTCGGTCCTAGAATCAGCAGCGCGAGCACGAAAATGAAGATCATTTCGGGTACGCCAAGCGGACCCATTGATTCCTCCTACGCCCTGTTTGGGTGCGTAATTGACTTCATGATAGCGAGGAAGCAAGCTGGCGTCAACAGGGCGTCGCCGGGCCGGGCGCGCCGGGCGCGCCGGGCGACGCGGAACGTAGAACGTGGATCGTGGATCGTGGGAAGACCCTGGCCTGTTCGGGTCCATACTGGACCGAACTGGACCGAGGGAAAGCCTTGGGGCTCGGGGCGCACAGATCCACGTTCTACGATCTACGGTCCTTTGGTGGTAAGCCCTGGCCTGCTCGGGTCCATGCTGGGCCGAGGGAAAGTCCTGGGGTTCGAGGCCCACGATCCACGTTCTACGATCCACGATCCTTTCGTCCCGCTCGGGTCCATGCTCGACCGTGGGAAAGCCTTGGGGTTCGGGGCCCACGATCCACGTTCCACGATCTACGATCCTGGTATACTGGGCACATGAAGTCC
>JBGOUJ010000595.1:0-4958 GCA_041477005.1 Terriglobia bacterium
GCCGCGAGGGCCGCCGCCAGTAACCAACCACACTGTTTTCGGTTCATACCGGGGGAACGCTCGGGGCGCGTTTTCTTGCAGGGAATTTCGGGTATAGTGACCCTCATGACCCAGCTTCTGCTCGAAAACAAAGTAGCCCTCATCACCGGCGCGGCGGCCGGCATCGGCGAAGCCACGGCGCACCTGTTCGCCGGGCAAGGCGCCCATGTTTTCATTCTCGACCGGAATGCCGCCGGCGCCGCTGCTGTCGCCGCCGCCATCACCGCGGAAGGCGGATCGGCCTTCGGACTCGCCTCCGATGTGCGCCAGCCCGAGACCATCCGGCGGGCCGTCGACGACGCGCTCGGCAGATTCGGCCGCGTGGACATCCTGGTCAACAACGCCGGCATCTACCCCCGCCGCTCCTTCCTGGACATGACGGAAAAAGAGTGGGACGACATGCAGGAGGTCAACCTCAAGGGCGTCTTCCGCTGCACCAAGATGGTCGTCCCCCACATGGTGGAGCGGCGCGCCGGCAAGATCGTGAATATCTCCTCGGTGACCTTCCTGAAAGGGATGGAGAACCTGACCCATTACGTGGCCACCAAGGGCGGCGTGATCGGGCTGGCGCGGGCGCTCGCCCGCGAGATGGGTCCTTACAACGTTTACGTGAACTGCATCACGCCGGGCGCGATCCTGGTGGAGACCGAAAAGCTGGTTGCCACGCCGGAGCAGATGGCCGCCATTGTGGAGCAGCAATGCCTGAAACGCCGCCTGCTCCCGATCGATGTCGCGCGGGTCTGCCTGTTTCTGGCGAGCGAGCTGAGCGATGGAATGACCGGCCAGACCATCAACGTCGACGGCGGCCTGGTGATGTACTGACTACTCGATCCAGCCGCCGCCCAGCACCAGGTCGCCCCGGTAGAACACGGCGGCCTGGCCCGGGGTGACCGAGCGCTGCGGAGTGTGAAACTCGACCTCGACGCGATTCGGGTCGCCGGCGGGGCGGACCGTCGCTGGGGCGGGAGTGAAGCGGTGCCGAATCCGGGCCTCCACCTCAATCGGAGCCTCCAGGCGCTCGAAGGCGATCCAGTTGACCGCGTTGGCGAAGAAGCGGCTGCGGAGAAGCTGGTCGCCGTGGCCGGCGGTGATCCGGCGGCTCTCGGGGTCGATCGAGATCACGTAGAGCGGCTGCCCGGCGGCCACGCGAAGCCCCTTGCGCTGCCCCACCGTGTAACGGTGAACCCCGGCGTGCTCGCCGAGAACCTCGCCGGTCGTGGTGACGATCTCGCCCGAAGTATCCGGTAGCGGCTCGCCGCGGTCCTTCAGGTAGACCTCCACAAACTGCGCGTAGTCGCCGTTGGGGACGAAGCAGATCTCCTGGCTGTCGCTCTTATCGGCCACCGGCAGCCCGATCTCGGCAGCCAGGCGGCGGACCTCGGTCTTGCGCATTCCGCCCAGGGGAAACAGCGTGTGGGCGAGCTGCTCCTGGGTCAGGCCGAAAAGAAAATAGGACTGGTCCTTGCTCTCGTCGAGCCCCTGGCGGAGCAGGTAGCGGCCGCCGGCGGGATCGTGCTCCACGCGGGCGTAGTGGCCCGTGGCGATGCGCGAAGCCCCCACCTGGCGGGCCATCTCCAGAAACTGATCGAACTTGATGAAGTTGTTGCAAAGCGTGCAGGGGATCGGCGTGCGGCCGGCCAGGTAATCGCGCACGAACGGCTCCACCACCTGCCGCTCGAATCGCTTCTCAAAATTCACCACGTAGTACGGGACCCCGAGGTGCTCGGCCACGCGGCGAGCGTCGTAGACGTCGTCCAGCGAGCAGCAGCGTCCGCTGGTGGCGCCCTCGACCGCGAGCTCCGGCAGCCGGCGCTGGTTCCAGAGCTGCATCGTCAGCCCGACAATGGGCTGGTTCTGGCGGTGGAGCAGCCCGGCAACAGTCGAGCTGTCCACACCACCACTCATAGCCACGGCGATGAGATCTGCAGACATGTTCTAAGGCCTAGGCAGCCGGGTAGACCGGCGAGAGCTTTCGCAGGTGCTCCACGGCGCCGTCCACCGCCTCAATCAGGGCGTCGACCTGCTCGGCTGTATTCTGACGCCCGAGAGAGAAGCGGAGGCTCGCGCGGGCCCGCTCGTCGCTCAGGCCGATGGCCGTCAGCACGTGGGAGGGCTCAACCGACCCGCTCGAGCAGGCGGCGCCGGTCGACACGGCCATGCCCTTCAGGTCGAGGGCGATGACCATCGACTCGCCCTCCAGAAAGTCGAAGTAGAGGTTCGTCGTGTTGGGCACGCGCGGAGCGCCGCCGCCGTTGACCCCGGCGTGCGGGAGGCGCTCGAGCAACGCTCGCTCGAGCCGGTCGCGCAGCGCCGCCAGGCGCGGGGCCTCGGCGGGTAAATCCCGCCGGGCGAGCTCCGCCGCCGCGCCCAGGCCCACCAGCCCGGCGACGTTCTCGGTTCCCGGCCGGCGATCGCGCTCGTGGCGCCCGCCGAACAGGATCGGCCCCAGCCGGGCGCCCTTGCGAACGTAGAGCGCGCCGGCCCCCTTCGGGCCGTAAATCTTGTGACCGCTCAAGGAATAGAGATCCATTCCCAACTCACTCACGTCTACCGGGATCTTGCCGGTCGACTGCACGCCGTCGCTGTGCAGGGCCACCCCGGCCTCGCGGGCGATGGCGGCAATTTCGCCGATCGGCTGGATGGCCCCCATCTCGTTATTGGCGTGCATGACCGTGATCAGGACGGTCGAGGGCCGCAAGGCGGCGCGCACGTCTTCGGGCGAAACCACCCCTGCGGAGCCGACCGTCAGGTAGGTCACATCCACCCCTTCCTTCTCGAGCTGCCGGCAGGCGTCGAGCACCGAGGGGTGCTCGAAGGCCGTCGCAATCACGTGGCGGTCGCGCTTGGACGAGCGCCGCACCGACCCCAGCACCGCCAGGTTGTTCGCCTCGGTGCCGCCGCTGGTGAACACGATCTCGGTGGGCCGGCAGTGCAGCAGGCCGGCCACCTGCCGCCGCGCCGCCTCCAGCAGCATCTTGGCCTGCTGGCCGAAATGATGAATGCTCGAAGCGTTGCCGTAGGCCTCGCCGAAACACGGCAGCATCGCCTGGATCACTTCCGGGGCCACCGGCGTGGTCGCATTGTGATCGAAATAATAGCGATGCATGGGGGCCTACTGGCGTTATTATAGCAGTCCGGCATGGCGAGAGGCGTTATCACCCTGATCACCGACTTCGGTCTGTCTGATCACTATGCAGGAGTGGTCAAAGGCGTGATCCTGGGTATTCATGCCAAGGCCCAGATCGTGGATCTTTCCCACCAGGTCGAGCCCTACGACGTGCTGGGCGCCTGCCTCACGCTGGCCGCTTCCTACGCCTATTTTCCGCCGAACACGGTGCACCTGGTGGTGGTCGACCCCGGCGTGGGCGGCGCCCGCCGGCCCCTCGCGGTGGAAGCCGGATCGTGGTGGTTCGTGGCGCCCGACAACGGCGTGCTGGAGCTGGTCTACCGGCAGCATCCGCACCGCGTCTGGGCCCTGCGGCCGGAGGAGTTCGCCCTTAAGCCCATTAGCAATACGTTCCACGGCCGCGACATCTTCGCCCCGGCGGCGGCGCTGCTCGCGAAGGGCGTTCGGCCGGGCCGCCATGGCGACCGGATCGACGATTACCAGCGGCTCGAGATTCCTCGCCTCCAACAGAAGGCGCCGGGGCGCTGGTCGGGCCAGGTTCTCAAGGTCGACCGATTCGGCAGCCTGATCACCAATTTTCCGGCCGGCCAGCTCCCGGCCCGCTTCGAGATCCATGTCGGCCGCATCCGCATTCGAACGCTGCGCCTCTCCTATGCCTCCGCCCCGCCGCGCGAGGTATTCGCCATCGCTGGCAGCTCCGGGTATCTCGAGATCTCGGTCAACCAGGGCTCGGCGGCCGAGTCCACCGGGGTGAAGGCCGGCGCTGCGGTAACGATAGTAGATACCGGCGCAGGGGAGTAGAATAGGAACCAGCTATGGACGAACGAGATTTTTACACCCAGGTGGAGACCACCAAGCCGGCCACGCTGACCTGCCCCTCCTGCCGGCAGTCGGCGGAGTACCCCTTGCGCTGGATGCTGCGGAAAAAGCGGGAGCGGCTGCCCGGCGGCGCCGACGAGCGCGACCGGGCCAAATTCCAGAAGGCCCAATCCTACATGGTCCTGCGGGACGATCAGGTGATGTGCCAGAATATCCGCTGCCGCAAGCGCTTTGACGTCTCCGGCATCAAGACCATGGCCTTCGTCTGAGCCCTTCCCGGGCAACACGGGCGCGCTCGCCGCGTGCCCGTAACGGCAGCCCAAGGTCCCTCTCCGCGGCCAAAAGCAGCGAAGCCCCGCCGTTCTGATAGGCGAACGAGACGGTCTCGCGCACCTCGACCGCCTGCGGCAGGCCGGCAGCGTGTCCGAGCAGAGCTTCCGGCCGGAGCGGCGCCGATCACAGGTTGATGCTGCTTCCGGAACTCGGCCCCTTACCGCAACCGGCTGAATGTTAGACTAACGGCTGTGGCCTTCATCGACGCGGAACGGCGCCAGGTAGTGCTCCGATGGAAGCGGCGGTGGGCCGCCTCGTTTGTCTGCTTTCGGAGGTAGACGTGCCGCATAAACTGCTTCTTGCAGGATTCATCCGAGCGGTCGCCGTTCTTTGCGCCATGCTGCTTGCCCCTGGGGACGCGGTTCTATTTGCGCAGCAGCAGCCGCCACCGCCGCCCCCAGGCCAGGCCCTGTCCCCGGACCAGCTCGATGGCCTGGTAGCTCCGATCGCCCTCTACCCGGATCCGTTGCTGGGCCAGATTTTGGTGGCCTGCACCTACCCCCTTGAAGTCGTCCAAGCCTACCAGTGGGTCGAGCGAAACCCCGGTCTCACGGGACCGGTGCTGACCCAGGCCGCACAGCAGCAGAACTGGGACGCCAGCATACAGGCCCTGGTGGTTTTTCCGGACGTCATAAAGCGC
>JBGOUJ010000596.1:0-4948 GCA_041477005.1 Terriglobia bacterium
CCAGCTATCAGCTATCAGCTATCAGCTATCAGCAACCCCTCGATACCGGCCGTCTTGCTCGCTGCCGGCTGACCGCTCACGGCTGATGACTGCCCCCCCTCATCAGGCAAAACCCTCGAGGCCGGCGGTTTTGCTTGCTGAAGGCTGACGGCTGACGGCTGATTGCTGCCTCTCTGACGGCTCACGGCTGATGACTGCCCCCCCTCATCAGGCAAACCTTCGAGGCCGGCGGTTTTGCTTGCTGAAGGCTGACGGCTGACGGCTGCCCCCCTGATGGCTGCCCCCCTGCCGCCTGCCATCCGCGGCCTGTCGACCTTTTGGCGTCGCTTGCGCCTTCTCTCCGGCCTCGTTAGAATCATAAGTTCCAACTTTGGTCTGGAGGATTCATGTCTGTTGAGGAGAAGGTGAAGCAGATTATTGTCGAACAGCTCGGCGTGGATGAGTCCCAGGTGGATTTGGCTGCGTCATTTGTAGAGGATCTGGGCGCCGACTCGCTCGACATTGTGGAGCTGGTGATGGCCTTTGAGGAAGCCTTCGAGATCGATATCCCCGACGACGACGCGGAGAAGATCACCACCGTCAAAGACGCCATCGAGTACATCGAGGCCCACGCCAAGAACAAGTAGCTCGGCCGGTGTAGGCCGCACCGAGAGGCCCGCCTGGGGCCGGAGGGGAGTTTCCGTTGCGAAGGGTTGTTGTTACCGGGGTCGGCCTGGTATCGCCCGTTGGGGTGGGCACCGAAGAATCCTGGAAGGCTCTGCGGGAGGGCCAAAGCGGGATCGGCCGCATCACCTCGTTTGACGCCTCCGCCTTCAGCGCCCAGATCGCCGGGGAGGTGAAGGGCTTCGACCCGTTCCGGTACATCGAGAAAAAAGAAGTCAAGAAGATGGGGCGATTCATCCATTTCGCCGTGGCCGCGACCGACTTCGCCTTCCAAGCCTGCGGCCTGAAGGTGACCCCGGAGATCGAGGAGCGGGTCGGCGTTTACATCGGCAGCGGGATCGGCGGATTCGACGTGATCGAGCGGGAGCACGCCAACTTGCTCTCGGGCGGGCCGCGCAAGATCTCGGCGTTCTTCATTCCGGCGACCATCATCAACCTGGCCTCGGGACAGGTCTCGATCCGCACCGGGGCCAAGGGACCCAATTCGGCCACCGCCACGGCTTGCACCACCAGCGCCCATGCAGTGGGCGATTCGTTCCGGCTGATCCAGCGCGGCGACGCCGACGTCATGATCTGCGGCGGCTCGGAAGCGGCCATCACGCCGATGGGCGTGGGGGGCTTTGCCGCCATGCGGGCGCTCTCGACGCGAAACGACGACCCGCGCTCCGCCTCCCGTCCGTTCGACGCCGAGCGGGACGGCTTCGTGGTCGGCGAAGGCGCCGGCATCCTGATCCTGGAGGAGATGGGGTTCGCGCGGAAACGCGGCGCCCCGATTCTAGCCGAGCTCGTCGGCTACGGGATGAGCGCCGACGCCCACCACATCACGGCGCCATCCGAGGACGGCGACGGCGCCTACCGCGTGATGCGCAACGCCATGCGCGACGCCGGCATCGGCTTCGAGCAGATCGATTACATCAACGCCCACGGCACATCCACCCCGGTCGGAGATCGGATCGAGACCATCGCGGTGAAGCGCACGTTCGGCGATCACGCCCGCAAGCTGGCCGTGAGCTCGACCAAATCCATGACCGGTCACCTGTTGGGAGGCGCCGGAGGCCTAGAGGCGGGCATCGTGGTGCTGGCGCTGCGCGACCAGATCATGCCGCCGCCCATCAACCTCTGCAACCCGGACCCTGACTGCGACCTGGATTACGTGCCGAACTTCGCTCGCCGGGCCCGCATCGAGTACGCGCTGACGAACTCCTTTGGCTTCGGGGGCACCAACGGGGCATTAGTGTTCAAGAAATTCTGAAACCACAGATGAACACAGAGGAACACGGATAAGAGCCCAGATAGTCGAATCTGTTTATCTGTGTTCCTCTGTGGTTCCTTCCTTATGAAAATCGCCGTCTGTCTCAAGCAGGTTCCCGCCAAAGACTCCCTGCTGCGCCTGGACGAGAGCCAGCAATGGGTGCGCGAGAGCGACCTGAGCTTCGAAATCAACGAGCCGGATTCGTTCGCGCTGGAAGAGGGCCTGCGGCTGAAGGAGAAACACGGCGGCGAGGTTGTGGCGGTGTGCGCCGGGCCGGCGCGGGCGGCCTCGGCCATCCGGGAGGCGCTGGCCAAGGGCGCCGATCGCGGAATCCACATCGAAGACGAGTCGCTCGGGCGGCTGGACAGCTTTGCCGTGGCGCGGGCCATCGCCGCTGCGGCGAAGCCCGAGGGGTTCGATCTGATCCTGACGGGGCTGCAGTCCGACGATCTGGGCTACGGACAGACGGGCGTTGTCCTGGCCGAACTGCTGGGCCTGCCGCACGCCACTATCATTATGGAAGTCGAAAAGCTGGATGGCGGCATCAAGGTGAAGCGGGAGCTCGAAAGCGGCTGGTTTCAGTACGTCGAGATGCCGTTGCCGGCGCTGCTCACGATTCAGTCGGGCATCAACAAGGTACGCTACGCGACGCTGATGGGCATCAAGAAGGCCAAGACGAAGGAGCTGAAACGGCTGACGCCGGCCGAACTAGGCGTAAGCCTGGAGCCACGCCAGCAGATCCGGCGGGTGTATGCGCCGCAGAAGACCAAGCGCACGGCTCTGATCGAAGGCCCGCCGAAAGAGGCGGCCGCGAAGCTCGTGGAGAAACTGAAATTCGAGGCGCGCGTGCTGTGAGAAAAGCAGCCATCAGGGAGGCAGCAATCGGCCGTCAGCCTTCAGCCGTCCGGGAGGCAGCAATCAGCCGTCAAGGAGGCAGCCGTCAGCCGTCAGCAAACAAAACCGCCGGCGTCGAGGGTTTGCTGATGGCTGTTAGCTGATTACTGATGGCTGATCGCTGACTTTCTGATAGCTGGGGGCAGTCATCAGCCGTGAGCCGTCAGCCGGCAGCGAGCAAGACCGCCGGTATCGAGGGTTCGCTGATGGCTGATAGCTAATGGCTGACATCTGATTTTCTATGAGCATTCTTATCGTTACCGAGCACTATGGTGGCTCCTGGCACAAGATGTCGTGGGAGGCTCTGGCCGCCGGCATCGAGATCGGAAAGGCGCTCGGGCGGCCTGTGGCGGCGGGGGTGGCCGGGTCGGGAATCGAGACGCTGGCCGCGCAGCTCGCGGAGCACGGCATCGAGCGAGTGCTCAGCGTGGAGCACCCGCTGCTCGCCGACTACACGCCCGACGGCTACGCCATTGCCTGGCAGCAGGTGATCCGCAGCGTGAATCCATACTTGGTCCTGCTGCCCCACACTTACCAGGTCCGCGACTTTGCCCCGAAGCTCGCCGCGTCGCTCGATCGCGGCTTCGTTTCCGACGCCGTGGGCTTCCGCGTGGAAAACGGCGCGCCGGTTTTCGTGCGGCAACTTTTTCAGGGCAAGATGAACGCCGACGTGGTGTTTGCGGGCGAGCCGCCTTATTTTGTCTCGGTGCAGGCCGGGGCGTTTCGCGCCGATCAGTTGCAGAAGGCGGCCGCGCCGGCGCCGGTCGAGAAACCGGCCATCCAGCTTGAAGCCTCGCAGATCCGCACCAAGCCGCTGGAGCGCTTTCAGGAGGCCAAGCGGACCGTCGATCTGGCCTCGGCCGAGATCATCGTCTCGGTGGGGCGTGGAATCAAGGATCCGGAGAACCTTCCGATGGTGCAGGCGCTGGCCGAGGCGCTGGGCGCGGAACTGGGCGCCTCGCGGCCGGTCTGCGACAGCGGCTGGCTGCCGCTCGAGCGGCAGGTGGGCAGCTCGGGCCAGACCGTGGCGCCCAAGCTCTACATCGCCGTCGGCATCTCGGGCGCCATCCAGCACCTGGTGGGCATGAAGGGCTCGCGCACCGTGGTGGCCATCAACAAAGACTCCAGCGCCCCGATCTTCGAGATCGCCGATTACGGGATCGTGGGCGACCTTTTCCAGATCGTTCCCGCGCTGACGGAAGCCGTGAAAGCCGCTTCGTGACCCCGCCCTGGACCCAAATGCCCTCGCGCGCCCTGTTCGTCATGCTGCTGGCCGCGAGCGCCTGGGTTTTTCTGAAGACCGTCTATCGACGCTTCCATTACAAGACGCAGGCGGTCCCACCGCTCCCCTTCGACCACCTGAGCGCCAGGCTGTGGCGCGTGTTCGCCGAGGTCATGCTGCAATGGCGGGTGATCCGCGACCGGCCGGTTCCGGGGCTGCTGCACGCGCTGGTGATGTGGGGATTCTTCGCTTTTGCGTGGGTGAGCGTCCGGCACCTTTCGCTCGGCTTTCGCGGCCTCGCGGCAGCCGAGCCGGAGCGGAGCTGGTACGGGGCGTTTGCGGCAGTCTGGGCGGTGGCCGTGTTCGCCGGCATCCTCGGCCTCGCGTTCCGCCGTTTTGTCCTGCGCCCGAAATTCCTCGGGCCGCTCTCGCCGAGCTCGGGCCTGGTGGCGGCGCTGATCGCGGCCCTGATGATCACCTATCTGCTCGGCTGGGGCGTTTTCGAGGCCGGCACGCCGGCCTGGACGGCCAACTGGTGGGCGCACACGCTGTCCTTCTTCTTCCTCCTGGTGGTGATTCCCCGATCCAAGCACCTGCACCTGCTGCTGGGGCCGATTGCTGTTTTCTTCCGTTCGTCGACCACCAGCAGCATCCGGGCGCTGCGCGAAGGCGACGATGACGACATCGGCATGGTTCGCTTCACCGACCTGACGCGCAAGGATCTGCTCGACATCCACGCCTGCGTCGAGTGCGGCCGCTGCACCCAGTTTTGCCCAGCCAACGTCGTCGGCCAGTCGCTCGACCCGAAGCAGGTAATCCTCGAAATGCAGCGGGGGCTGCTCGCCGGGGGCGGGATCATCGCCGGGACGGCCGACGAGACCCGCGAGGGCAAGGCGTGGGTGAGCGAAGAGGACCTC
>JBGOUJ010000597.1:0-4944 GCA_041477005.1 Terriglobia bacterium
GGAGCGCGGCGCCTTCAGAATACGCGCCAACTCCCCGCTGGTATGGCCCTCTGCGTTCAGCACCACGGCCTGCAGCCGTTTCGCCACGCGGTAGGCTCCCTCCCGTTCGGCTTCCTTGCTGAGTCGGACCAAGCGCTTATAGGTGCTCGGATGTAATCGCAGCAATCGAGCAAGCATGGCCACTCCTCCTGGGAAGAGTATGCCACATTCGCTTGCTTTTTGTCCCTTTAATTATGCGCGGCTGTATAGCAGGCCGGAAACCATAGCCGCGCCGACCAGATGAAATAAGCCCGCTGCATAAATCCCTGTCTTGTTGCTCAAGAGGCCGAATCGCGTAGGGGCCGACGAATCCGCCCAGGTTGCCGGAGGAGTCGATCAGCCCGATGCAGGCTGCGGCGGCCGTCCACCAGCGAAAGTTCGGTGACGATAGGCACAGGTGTACGCATCCGGCTTGCCGTCGGGAGTGGTGAGCGGAGGGATGGCCAGGGCGCCGGCGGGATCGGAAGGCATGATCTCCTTCCATTAGCTCCTTACGGCCGGTCGCGACATCCACCCCATTAGACCGGAATCTCACCGGGCCGGGAGGTATAAAACCAGGTTGGCCGGCTTGCTCACGTCAGGGGGACTTCTGTTGTCACACACCGGGGCGGTCGGGCACAGGAATGCGAAGGGGCCGTCACGTGATGTCGGGCGAGCCTGCCGCCAGCCGTTCGCGAGCGACGGCGTCGAACTCCTCTCTGTCGACCTCGCATGCTTTAAAGCGGGGTAGCGATGTCGGGCCGCTAGCCTAAGGACCGTGCGAGAGCAGGCGCCGGTCAGATCCGCACGGCGTTGCGCTTGATGTAGTCGTCAAGAATCGACTTTGGCGGCCCGATATAGTGGAACGGCTCCGCGTACTGCAGGCCGTATTGCTTGCCGAGCTCGGCATCCTGATACAAAACAATTTTCTTGATGTACTCGAGATTTGCGGTCTCGTCGTTGTCACCCAAGAGGGGAAGCCGCAACCCCTGCGTGGCCAACTGAGCGCGCAGCCGGGCGCCGCTCTCCCCGGCCGGACCCTGCGTCACGTTCGCCGCATTGCAATACGCCTTTTGATCGAAGTACTTGCCGATGTCCACCACGCGGTTCACCAGTTGCGGGCCGCGCGCATAATAGTATTTTTCCCGCACGCTGTGGGGCTTTAACCCAACTTCAGCGTGCTCCGGGTAGTCCCAGCGCCCGCCCGCCATCCAGCAGGCGGCCTCGACGCATTGTGCAGTCACATAGTGATCCGGGTTTTCTTCATAGTGCCCCCAAGGATCGTAGGACACGACTGTGTCGACCTTCAATGCGCGGAAGAGAAAAATCAGACGGCCGCGGACCTCGACCGTAGATTCCGCATCCAACCGGTGATTGCGATAGTTCAGGTCGAATACCTTCTGGATCCCCAGGCGGCGGCAAAGCTCGAAGTGCTCTTTTTCATTCTTGAAAATGACCTCGCCCGTGGTGGCCCCGCGGCCCGCCATTTCAGCATTCGTGATCCGGATCATGACGCCGGTGTAGCCTTCTTTGATCAACTTTGCCACCGTGCCGGCGGCAAATAGCGGGATGTCGTCGGCGTGGGGCTGAATCGCCGCGAGGACCTTGCCCTTGTGCGGCTGTCCTGGTTGATCGCGCTCGACAAAAATGTCTGCCTTCTCGGAAACATCCCTGGGTGCGGCCGGCGCCGCCGGAGCACGACCCAGGACCATCCCTCCGGCCATGCCGCCACCGATGAATTTTCTTCTTTCCATTAGAGTCTCCTCCTGAATGCGAGAGTCACCATGTTAGTGATCCTCATCAGAGATGAGGAATTGAAAACGCCACTTCATCCCTGGTTCCATATTGTTTCACTGCGAGGGCCCCGGCTCGGCTTCGATCCGCCGCGTGCCGCGCAGCGTCAGCACCAGCAGGCCGGAAACCACAGCCGAGCCGACCAGATAAAATACGCCCGCGGCATAAGTCCCGGTCTTGTTGCTCAAGAAGCCTATGGCGTAAGGGCCGACGAATCCGCCCAGATTGCCGAAGGAGTTGATCAGCCCGATGCAGGCTGCGGCGGAGGCCTCGCTCAAGAACGTCGTGGGCAAGGCCCAAAAGCTCGGCAGGTAGCTGTAAAGCCCCATGGCGGCGATCGAGAACATGAGGATCGCCAGCGGCACACTGTCGCCCACCGCCTGGCTCAGGGCGAGGGCCGCCGCCACGGTGAAAATCGAGAGCGCCGTGTGCCAGCGTCTTTCGCCGGTGTGGTCGGAGTGCCACCCGACCACCAGCATGGCCGGCAACGCTGCCAGGAACGGGATCGCCGTGATCAACGTCACCTGAAACGAGATCAGCCCGGAAAGCTTCTGCACGATCTTGGGCAGCCAGAAATTGAGGCCGTAATTGGCGGTCACGATGAAGAAATAAAGCAGCGTCAGCAGCACCACATCGCGGTGCCGCAACGCCTGCCAGATGCTCAACGGCTTGACCGCTTTCTTGGTTTGCTTCTCGCGCTCCAGCTCCCCGGTCAGCCAGTCCCGCTCGTCGGCCGGCAGCCACTTGGCATCCTTCGGCCAATCGGTGAGATAGAACAGCGTGACCACGCCGCAAACCAGGGCCGGCGCCCCTTCGAGCAGCAGCAGCCAGCGCCAGCCGGACAGGCCGTACCAGTGAATGCGCAACAGGAACCCGGAAATGGGCGCGCCCAGGATGTTCGCAACCGGAATGGCGGCCATGAACATGGCTACGGCCTTGCCGCGGTCCTCGTAGCGATACCAGTGGGTCAGGTAGACGATGATGCCCGGGAAAAAGCCGGCCTCGGCGGCGCCGAGCGCAAAGCGGATCCAGTAGAACTGGTGGGCGGTGTGAATCAAGCCGGTGAGCGAGGCGAGCAGCCCCCAGGAGATCAGGATGCGCGCGATCCATTTCCGGGCGCTCCACAGCTCGACCAGGATGGTGCCGGGGATCTCGAGCAGCACGTAGCCGACGAAAAAAATGCCCGACCCGAAGCCGAAGACCTCGTTGGAGAACCCCAGCTCACGCGTCATGTCCAGGCCGGCGAATCCCACGTTGACCCGGTCGAGGTAGGCGACGATGTAGAGGAGAAACAGGAACGGCATCAACCGCCGGGTGATGCGCCGGCGAGTGCGCTGGGCAATCGGCTCGACAGCCTGCACGGAAGCAGCACTCATGTGGGTCGGGTCAGGCAGGTTCAAGCATACGCCTGCTAGCCGCCTTCGGGCAACACCCGATACGATGTTACGGCATGCACGATGCACCGCTACCGCGACCGTGAGGGAGTGCTCCCCGTTATCGGCCAACCGCTCCCTTAGAAGGTGTAAGGGAATGGATGGCCGCGAATGAACGCGCATAAACGCGAATGAAAACGATGGCGCTATTCGCGTGCATTCGCGGCTGACGCCGATTCTCTTACAGCTTCTTACGGTCGCGGGATGGGCCCGACGCATCACGCAAGGGTTAAGGCGTGATCGCTTGCTGCGGCCGGAAGCCCTCACGTAGGGCGCCGCCGGCCTGGCGGGTGAAGCCCCGTGCGTGCAAAAGAGCGGCGAACTCGGTTTGGCCGGCGGGCTGCCCGTTGATCTCCACGACCGTCAGCGCGTCCCCCGAGTGCCGCTCCAGGTAGGCGGCGACGGCGGCCTGGTCGCCCGGACGAACCCACCAGCGGGCGCCGCGGCTCTCGGCGTAGAAAATGCCCGCACCGTTTTCGAGCACCACCTGGTTGGCCGGACGGCGATGGATTTGCCAGCCCCGATAGTCTCCGGCGTAAGGATTGGCCGGGTCGCAGGCGTTCAGAAGCACGCAGGCCACGCCGGAGGCGGCGGCCCGCAGCCGCTCGACCGCTTCGGGCAAGGCGAACTGCATGCCCGCCAAGCCTTCCAAAAAGTGGCCACGCCGCAACTGGCCGCGCCACTCGCCGCGCTCCAGCTCGGGGAGCAGCTCGCTCCAGCTCGTCGCGGGCTCTTCCTGCCGGCGCCACTCGCGGGCCAGCACGCCGTAGCGGTGGAGAGCGATCCGGGCCAGCTCTTCGCGCCGCGCCGCGTCATCCACGGGCGGGTGGCGCAGCACGGACCAGCGGCCCTCCCAGCCGGGCAGCTTTCGAAACGCCTGGCGGAAGCGGGCCACGGCCTCGGCGCGCCGGGGCCGCTCCAGTGGATCGAGCAGCACCGGCCGCAGCGTGGAAGCCTCCCGGCTGGCCCGCGTCGGCCGTCCGAGCCGTTCGATCTCCCGCAGGCCGTCGCAGGAAATCCGGCCCGCCCAGAACAGCTCCGCCAGCGCCGCGTTGATCCCCGCCAAAGGCAGGCTCGTGTCGCGGCGCAGGTCCGCCAGCAGGGCCGGCCCTTGCGCGATCAAGTATTGAAGCAGTTGCGAAGCTCCTCGACTGATCTCCGTCTCGGCCGGCGCTAGAAACAGCGCTCCACGTCCCCGGCCGAACAGCGTAAACCAGCCGGGCCGGATGCCGGCAGCTACGATGCTGCCGGCCCGCACCAGCTCCTCGACCTCCCGCAGATCGCGCAGGCGCGCGCCAAGAATCTCCCGACACTCGCCGATCGGCAGCGGGAAGCCTTCGATCTGCTCCAAGACATCGAGCACCGGCGCGGCCGCGGTTACGTGCTGCCACTCCAGGGCGAAGCGCGCGTAAGCTTCGAGCGGCCGCGGCTCGATCTCCCGCCGCAGCACGCCGAGCGAGACGCGGTGAATACGCTGCAAGATGGCGCGAGCGCACCACCGATCGTCGATCGCAACGACCTCGTCGCCGCATTCCTCGAGAGAGCGCGCGGCCGCGCGCCCGGTAAGGCCGTAGCGGCTGGCGAGATCTTCGATACGAAACGGGCCGTGCGTCTCGACCCAGCGGCGGACGACAAAAGCGTCCGGCCGGCGTGCGCCGTAGTGCGCTCGATCCTCCGCCGCGATCCAACGCCGCACGCC
>JBGOUJ010000598.1:0-4943 GCA_041477005.1 Terriglobia bacterium
CCGGGAGCCGGTCTTCGGCGGCGGCTTCGATTTCGCCGATATTCTCTCGGATCTCCGGCGGAACCCACTTCAAGCCAAGCTTTAGATATATCTCTTCTTCTGTTGTACCAGCCACCTTTACATCGTCGCTTGATTGGAACAAGCCGTACTCGCTCAGCTTGAATCCCATCTTGATGGCCCGGTTGCGGAGGACCACGTTGTGCTCCTTGCTGCCGGTGAAATACTGCAGCGCCGAGCCATAGCTGGACCGGTCGAGCACCCGGACATCCACCTGGAGGCCCTCGTGGCCGATCTTGGCGCTGGTCTTGTTTTCGCCGCGCGCCAGCACCTCCCGTACCTTCGGAAACTGGACGAAGCGTTCGAGCGCCGGGGCCGGGTCGGGTCCGGTCACGAGCAGGTCCACGTCGCCGATGGTTTCTTTGCGCCGCCGCAGACTCCCGGCGGGCGTCACGCTTTCCACCCCGGGCGTCTCGGCCAGGTAGGCGGAGATTTCAGCGGCCATGCGGTCGGCGTGGTCGATCAGGAAACGGGAAGCGCTACGGCGGTACTGCTCGATCGAGCGCAGCACCTTCTGCTCCAGCTTCTCGCCCATGCGGGGCAACTGGCGCAACTTGCCCTCGCGGGCGACGCGCTCCAGATCGTCGATGGTGCTGACCCGGTAATGCTCATAGATCAGCGCGATGCTTTTCGGCCCCAGGCCCTGGATCTTGAGCAGCTCGAGGGCGGTCGGCGGATACTTGGCGAGCAGCGTGTCGCGGCGCTCGAAGCTGCCGCGCTCGACGATTTCCTTCAGCACCGCCGCCAGGCCCTTCCCAATGCCGCGAATCTCCGTGACGTTGCGATTGGGGTCGGTGACGATGTCGGCCACGCGCTCGGGGTAGGATTCAATGGCCGTGCCACCGTTACGGTAACTGCGGATCCGAAACGGGTCCTCGGCGGCGATCTCCATTAGATCGGCGGTCTCGAACAGCAATGTGGCGATTTCGGCGTTTTCCATCCCGCGACCCACAACCAATTATACTGGTAACGAAATGCTGCTCGAGCTGGCGTTGGCGATTCCTGCGGCCGCTGCTTTGGTGATCGGCCGCGGCGTGCGAGGACGCTCCTCGCAGCTCTTTGGCCCCAGCCGCTGGCGCGGGCCTCGCGACCGGAAACAGATCGCCCTCACCTTCGATGACGGCCCGAGCGAAGCCACGCCGGAACTGCTGGAAGTGCTCGATGGCTTGCGCGTGCAGGCAACCTTCTTTCAGTGCGGCAAGAACGTGGAGCGCTTGCCGGCCATCTCCCGGCAAGTCCGCGAGCGGGGCCACGAGATCGGCAACCACACCTGGTCCCATCCCCGCCTGCTTGGCTGCTCGCGGCAGCGAATACGCGAAGAGATCGGCCGGGCCCAGAAGGCCATTCGCGACGCTGCGGGCGTCTCGCCGAGACTGTTTCGCGCGCCTTACGGGATCCGCTGGTTCGGACTGGGCCCGGCGCTCGGCGAGCACGGCCTGACCGGCGTGATGTGGACCGTGATGGGCTACGACTGGGAATGGGAAGCGGCCGAGATCGCTGACCATGTGGTCAGCCACGCTTCGAGCGGCGGGATCGTCTGCCTGCACGACGGCGACCGAACATCCGACAAAGTCGATCGCCGCAACACCCTCCGCGCCGTTCGTGATATTGTTCCGAAGGTTCGCCACCAGGGCTACGCCTTCGTGACCGCCGGAGAGATGCTGGGGATCCGGTGATCCTGCTTCGTCTCATTAGCTGGCAGTATGTCCGTAAGCACGGGATCCGCTCGGTGCTCACCGTCGCCGGCATCGTGCTGGGAGTAGCGGTGTTCGTGGGCATGCACACGGCCAATGAGTCGGTGCTTTACGCCTTCCAGCGCACGGTGGACCGCATTGCCGGCGCCGCCCAGCTTCAGGTGGCGGCTGGTGAGACCGGATTCGACGAGGAGGTGCTGGAACGAGTGCAGTCCCTTCCCGAGGTTCGGGTGGCCGAGCCGGTGATCGAGTCGGTGGTCGAGACCGAGCGGCAAGGGCAGGGCAACCTGCTGATCCTGGGCGTGGACATGACCGGCGATCGCAGCCTGCGGAACTACGACCTCGAAGACGACGATGCCATCGAGGACCCGCTGATCTTCCTCGCCCAGCCGGACTCCCTCCTCATCAGCAAGGATTTTGCCGAGCGCAATGCACTCGCCGTCAACCGCCGCCTTCCCTTGCGAACCGTCGAAGGAGAGAAGCAGTTCATCATCCGGGGCATCATGCGAGCGGGTGGCCTGGCTAGCGCCTACGGCGGCAACCTCGCGGTCATGGATATCTACGCGGCCCAGAGGGTGTTCGGCCGCGGGCGGCGCTTCGACCGCATCGACCTGGCGGTGAAGGAAGGGGTCTCGGTGGAGCAGTGCCGCGCCACGCTCCAGCGCCTGCTCGGCCCCGGCTTTCAGGTCCAGCCGCCTTCGGCCCGGGGGCAGGAGTTTGAGTCGATCGCGCGGGCCTATTCGCTGTCGGTGAACATTTCGAGCCTGTTCGCGCTGTTCATCGGCATGTTCATCATCTACAACTCCTTTGCTATCGCCGTTACCCAGCGGCGCTCCGAGATTGGCATCCTGCGGGCGCTCGGCGCCACCAACCGCCAGATCCAGACGCTGTTTCTAGGGGAAAGTGCGGTGGCGGGACTCGTGGGCGCCGCCGCCGGCGTGGGCCTCGGCATCCTTGTGGCACGCGGGCTGGTAGGTTACATCGGCGGGCTTCTGGAGAACGTCTACGGCGTCGCACAAAGGGCCGAAGAGTTATCGGCCAATCCCCGCCTGATCGGCTTCGCCCTGGGCATGGGTCTGCTGACCAGCGTTGTGGCGGCATGGATCCCGGCCCGCAGCGCCGCCCGCATCGATCCGGTGCAGGCCCTGCAGAAGGGCAAGTATCAGATTCTCTCGGCCGGCGAAAACCGGCTCCGCCGGGTAGGGGCGGCTGTGCTGGCGGTGGCTTCGGCGCTTGGTCTGCTGTTGGGGCGGGGAAGGTTTCTCTTTTATACCGGCTATCTGCTGGCTGTGGTCGCGGCGCTGTTGCTGACTCCCACACTCGCGCTATGGCTGGCCCGGGCGCTGCGGTCCGCCTTGAAGCGGCTGCGGCCCATCGAGGGCGCGCTCGCCGCCGACAGCCTCATCCAGGCGCCCCGCCGAACCTCCGCCACCGTTGCCGCCCTGATGCTCTCCCTGGCCATCGTGATCGGATTCGCCGGCACCGGGCGCGCCAGCTACGGCTCCATCGTGGATTGGATGGACACGGCTCTCAACCCCGATCTGTTCGTGACCCCGTCGGAAGACATCGCCAAGCGCGCGTTTCGTTTCCCCGGCTCGATGACCGCCGAGTTGCGGCGCGTGGAGGGGGTCGCGGAGGCGCAGTCCGTGCGCGATGCCCGGATCATATACCGCCACACGCCGGTGATGGTGATCGCGTTAGACGTCGCGAGCGTCGGCCAGCGCTCGACGCGGAAGCCCGTCGCCGGCGATCGGAACCGGATGTACCGTCTGGCGGCGGAGGGCCAGGGCATGATCGTCTCCGACAACCTGGCTCTGTTGCAGGGCCTGCAACTCGGGGACGTGGTGGAGTTGCCCACCCCCTTGGGACTGCTGCGGCTTCCCATCGTCGGCATCAACGTGGACTATTCCGATCAGCAGGGCAGCATCCTGATCGACGCGGCGGTTTACCAGCGCTACTGGCACGACGACACGGTGAACCTGTTCCGGGTCTACCTGCGGCCGGGCGCTTCGGCGGCCGAGGTGAGCCGGCGGATCCGCGAGAGGTTTTCCGCGGAGCGCCGGCTGTTCGTGCTCACCAATCAGGAACTGCGGCGGTACATTCTGCGCGTGACCGACCAATGGCTTGGCCTGACCTACATCCAGGTCTTTGTTGGGGTGCTGGTGGCGGTGCTGGGCATCGTGAACTCACTCACCGTTTCGATCATCGACCGCCGGCGGGAGATGGGCGTGCTGCAGGCCGTCGGCGCGCTGCGCCGGCAGGTTCGCCACACGGTGTGGATGGAGGGCTTGAGCATCGGCCTGATCGGGCTGATCCTGGGCCTGGCGCTGGGGGCAGTCAATCTTTATTACATCTTGGAAGTCATCCGCCGGGACATTGCCGGCTTGCGCCTGGGCTACGAGTTCCCGTTCCGGGTCGCCCTATTTCTGTTTCCCACGATCCTAGGCGCGGCCCTGGTAGCCGCGCTGGGGCCGGCCGAGTCGGCGGTGCGGGCGTCACTGGTGGAAGCGCTGGAATACGAATAGGCGCAGCCGTCGGCGATCAGCCCTCAACGATCAGCCTTCTGCAAGGGAAGCGCGGGTCGGCGCCGCTGACGACTGACATACAGAGGGGGAGCCCGTGTGACGCCCTCACGAGTTGGTTGGAGCTTCGGAAAACAGAGCCGGCGGGCGTGAGCGCCCGTCACGCGTCCTCGCGCAGCGGCTATTGGGGCAAGCGGATGGCGAGATCTTGCCGCAGGCCGTCGGCCGCGTCGGCCGCCGGATAGCCGGTGAACTCGGGAGCCGGGAAGGGTCCTTCCCATCGGATCCCCGGCGGGAAGACAGCCACGTAATCCCACACCACCGGGCTGGAGCGGATTTTCTGCGAAATCACCCGGCCCCTGTCCCAGAATTGAGCCGCTCTGCGGTCGGCGATCCGCGAAAGCATCCCGGTGGTGGGAGCCGCCCAATCGCTGAGCAGTACCGGTTCCCAAACGACCAGGACTCGCACGCGGCCGGTCGGAAACTGACGCAAGACATTCTGAATCGCAGAGGCCCCCTGCAAACACTTCACTCAAGTCGGTGAGAGCAGCACCAACATGCGGGTCTGATCGCCTGCCTCGTTAAAGAGCTTCTGAAAATCGGCGAAGTTTACCGGCTGAATCGTGGCCAGGGGCGGCTGGCCTTCCGGGGTAGGGCGCGGGGCGTAAAC
>JBGOUJ010000599.1:0-4929 GCA_041477005.1 Terriglobia bacterium
ATACCGGATAGGGGGCGGTGGGCGTGAGGATCACCAGCCCGTAGAGGATGAGATCGCCGCGCGAGAGCACGCGCTTGAATCTCGGCTTGTAGCCAAGCGACTCCAGCGTGGCGTCGGATGCCGGCTGCGACATCGAATCGCGCATTATAGTCACTTGGCAGTTCGATCCGAAAAGTTGAGTCGGCCGCGCAGCACGGGATGGTCGCCGGGATTTCAGTGAAGCAGCTTCATGGGCGCGCCGCCGGCATCCTTGCTGCGCTGCGCGGCATCCATGAACGCGTGAATCTCCAGAGTTTCTTCCGGCGACACCGGCGGCACGCCGGTCTGGAAAAACTTCACCACTTCGATCAGTAGCGCCGCGTAGGCGGACTCGTCCTCAGGCGGGGCCGGGCGCGATCCATCCGCCCGGAACACGATCGAGCCGGACTTATTAGAACCGGGGCCGCGCCCGCACCGCACCGTTCCGATGCGGCCGTCTTTCCATCGGCCCACCACCAGGTCGGCGTCGGGCGTGGACATGTTGGACACCGTCTCGCACCCCGTTCCCATCAGCGTGTACAGACCCTCCACATCGTGAATGCCGTACCAGGAGAGTTCCATCTGGTGGTGCGGCTCGAGGGGAGCCGGCCCCCAAACGAAGACGCCGAGAATGCCCGGGCCCATCACCGATTTTGTCGAGGCCGCGAAGCGCCGGCTGGAGCTGGAGAACCACGGCGCGCCGCTCTGTTTACCGAGCCGCACGATCTCTTTGGCGTCGGCGTAGGTGGACGCCAGCGGCTTGTCGATGAACACGGGCTTTTTCGCCGCGAATACCGGCTTGACCTGCTCCAGGTGTTTCCGGCCGTCATTGCTTTCGAGCAGCACCGCATCCACCTGCGCCGCCAGACTGGCGATATCGGGCAGCAGCTTCACGCCGTATTTCGTGGTCAACTGCTCGGTGAACTTGTCGATACGGGTCCGGCTGGCGTCCACGTCCGGGCTGCCGCCGCGGTAGGCGGCCACGACATGCACTCCGGGAACGTGATGCGGGTTCGACGTGTTGTTCAGCAGGTCGGTGAAGGCGATGACGTGGGAAGTGTCCAGGCCGATGATCCCCACCTTCAGGTCGGCGGCGCGGGTTCCAGCCGCCAGCAGTAGAAACAGGAAAAGGCTGCGCATGTTCACCTCAATCGGTCACTTCAACCGGTACCTCACACGCGGGGCAATTGGTAAGGCTTCAAGTTTCGGCAACGGCCCCTTCCCCCGCCTCCCAGTCGCTTGTCTCGATCCGGAACTTTACCACTCTCTGCAAGTCAAGGCAACCAGGCAACCAGGCAACCAGGCTCGGTCTGAAACTGAATTTCTAATGCGCTATCATCACCAAGGCTTTCGAATCCGGCCGTCGCCACCGGGATTTGCCGAGCCGGCGGCCCAGGCGCGATGCGGCTGACTGAGAATCACGTATGAACCGAAGACAATTCCTTTTGGGGGCGGGAGGGGCCGGGCTGAACCTGCGGGCCCAGACCGCGAGCCCTCGCCCGCCGAATATCATTCTGATTGTCGCCGATGATCTCGGCTACGGTGATTTGGCCTGCTATGGGAACACGGTGGTCCGCACGCCGCACCTGGATCGGATGGCTTCCGAGGGCGTTCGCTTCACCGATTTTGCCGTCTCCTGGCCGGCCTGTACGCCTTCGCGCTCGAGCATCCTCACCGGCCGTTACCCGCAGCGCAACGGCTTGTACGACATGATCCGCAACAACGAGGTCAACTGGAAGTTTCAGTTCGACGAAGAAAACTACGCCACCTCCCCGGAGATGACCCTCGGGCTGGACCTGCGTGAGATCACGATCGGGCAGGCGCTGCAGCGGGCCGGCTATGCCACCGGCATCATCGGCAAATGGGATAGCGGCCGCGCCCGGCGCTACCTCCCGCTGCAACGCGGCTTCGACTTCTTCTACGGATTCGCCAACACCGGCATCGACTAATACACCCACGAGCGCTATGGCGTTCCGTCGCTGTTCCGGGGCAATGAGCGCATCCAGGAGGAGGGCCACGCCACCGATCTGTTCTCCCGCGAAGCCCTGCGATTCGTCACCGAGCATCAGAGCCGGCCCTTTTTCCTCTACGTGCCCTTCAATGCCCCGCACGGCGCCTCCACGTTCGACAGGAAGGCGCCGCAGGCGCCGGAGAAGTACCGGCGGCTCTACGGCAGCTCCCCCGACTGGAAAGCGGAGTATCCGGCCCTGATCACACAAATGGACGGCGCGATCGGGGCGCTGCTGGAGCAGGTGCGTAAACTGGGCCTGGATGACAATACTCTCGTGCTCTTCACCAGCGACAACGGCGCCACGGGGCCGGGTACAAATGGGCCTCTGCGGGGGCTAAAAGGCGACCTGTTCGAAGGCGGCATCCGGATGCCTCTCATCGCCCGATGGCCGGGCCGGTTCCCCAAGGGAGTTGTCTGCCGTGAGTTTGCCAGCACGCTGGAGTTCTTTCCCACGTTTGTCGCGGCGGCGCGCGGTGCTCCGCCGCCGGGGGTCAAGCTGGACGGCTTCAACTTGCTGCCGGTGCTGGAAGGCCGCGCCGGCTCGCCACGGAAGGAATTCTTCTGGCAGTACCGAAGCGACCGGGCGGCGCGCGTGGGGCAGTGGAAGTGGGTCCAATCGCGCCGCGCCGGCGGATTGTTCGACCTCGCCTCCGACCTCGGGGAAAAGCGCGACCTCTCGGCCGAAAAGCCGGACGTGCTGGCGATGATGAAAGCTCGCTGGACGGCTTGGCGGAAAGAGATGGACGAAAGCGAGCCGCGCGGCCCGTTTCGGGATTACTGACGGAGAGATTAGGAAGACATGGATCCGCCGCAGCCGGGCATCTCCACGATGGCGTCCGGCTTGACGAATGGGTCGCCTGCGAATACGCTAAAGTCACCACTATCATGCGGACTCAGGGATTCCGGAGGGGACACGAATCGAGTTTTTCGAGCACCATCTGGATTGGCACGGAGCTGCGAAGTAGCTTGGCGGTCCGGTCGCTTTTCCTGCTCACGATTGGCCTGCTGCTGGTCGGCGAAAGAACAGCACCGGCCCAGCAGGGCGGCAGCGATGGTGTGGCCCCGGGACTGGTGGCAACGTACAGCGATCGGAAGCATCACGTGCAAGCAATTGTGCCGGCGCCCAATTTCTACCTCGATGCCGGGGAATCGGTGCACCCATCCCTGGAGAGCGCCTTTGATGCGGAGTGGAAGGGTCTGGTCTCGATCGTGCAGGCCGGCGATTACACGATCGACGGCGGTCCGGCCGAGGTCTCCATCGATGGGGCCAGGGTTTCAGCCAGGCCGGTTCCATTGAGCTCCGGCCGGCATCCCATCACCGTTCGATACCATCGCAAACCCGGCATGGCGATTTTGCGACTGCAGTGGAAGGCAGCGCACTTCGCGCTCGAGCCGATTCCGAGCGTGTTGTTTTCCCATCTTGCCTCCGAAGCGATCCGGCGCGAGGACGCTCTGGTGGAGCAAGGCCGCTATCTGGTGGAAGAATTCGGTTGCGCAAATTGCCACTCCAGCAATTCGCCTTCTCTCCAGGAGCGCCTGGGTCCCGACCTGACCGGCGTTGGCTCGCGCGCCAATGCAAGCTGGATCTACAAGTGGCTGGAGGATCCGCCCGCGTTCCGCGCCGGGGCCGTCATGCCGGCACTGTCGGGGGAACAGCAGCGCCGCGACGTAGCAACCTACCTTACGTCCCTGAAGGCGGCCAGCCCGGCCCAGAGCGCGAAGAAGCCCCGCGAGCACGACTCCGCCCAAGGCGACCAGCTCTTTGGAACACTTGGTTGCACCGCCTGCCATCAACCCAAAGACCTGCCGCTGGAGGGTCTTGGATCGAAGACCAGCTTCGCCCCCCTGGCCGAGTACCTGAAAGATCCGGCCAAGCTCGATCCCGGCGGACGCATGCCGTCCATGCTTCTAACGAACGAAGAAGCTCTTCCACTCGCGGCCTTCCTCACCGAATCTCGGAAGCCGGAGTTCGAGCAGCCCTTCGCAGCCGGCGACGCGGCGCACGGCAAGACCCTGATCCAGACGCAGGGCTGCCTTTCCTGCCATGCGCTGCGAGACCCGGCGCCGCTTCGGAACCAGCAAGGCGCGCCGCCGCTGGCCAAGCTGGGGCCGGGCCGCGGCTGCATGGCCGGCAAGCCCGCCATCGGCGTGCCCCGCTATCGCCTTTCGGGCGGCGAACGGCAAGCCATTCAGGCCTTCCTCGCCAGCTACCGGGAGCATCCGGACGTGAGCCGAGCGCCGGTCTACGAGCTGCGGCAAAGCCTCCAGCAGTTCCGCTGCCTCGCCTGCCACCAGGCAGACCAGACGGGACCCACGGCGAACCTGCCCGAAGCGACGCCGGTATTGACCGACGCCGGGGCGAAGCTCCGCACCGGCTGGATCGAGCAGGTCGTCACCAAGCGGCAACGGGTGCGTGGCTGGCTCACGGTTCGGATGCCGGACTACGATCCCCGCCGGGTGAAGCCGATGGCCGCCGCCTTCGCCAAGGCCTCCGGCGTCGTGCCGGGCGACGGGGCGCCCTGGCCGCCGACCACCGAGGTCCAGCAGACGCGCGGCGCCGGAATGATCGGCGTCGATGCGAGAAAGAGCGGCATGGCCTGCATCGGCTGCCACGATTGGGGAGCTTACAAGTCCCAAGGGGAGAACGCGCCGCAGCTCATCAACACCGCGCTTCGGCTGCGATACGACTGGTATCACCGCTGGATGCTGAACCCCGCCCGCATCCTCTCGGGGACCTCGATACCGAACTACTTCAGCTCGATGGATCGCCGGAGCGCGGATGACAGGATCGACAGCCTGTGGGCGGCGCTTTCGATGGGTGAGCGAATGACTTTGCCGGACGGCCTGGGCGCCGTTACCGGTGACGCCGAAGCGAAGCCGGTCCCCGGGCGCGAAGCGAT
>JBGOUJ010000600.1:0-4902 GCA_041477005.1 Terriglobia bacterium
AACGACGGCTCCTGCGCCTACGGCGTGCCTGCGACGGAGGCGTTCGGAAACGCCTCGAAAGGCTCAGAGCAGGCGCCTGCCTACAGAGACCTGGATCTCAGCATAGGCAAGAAGTTCAACGTAACGGAGAGAAAGTACTTCGACTTCCGCGCCGAGTTCTTCAACATTTTGAACCATCCGAGCTTCAGCCCGCCAAGTAGCAACATTGCCGCGCCGGCGACGTTCGGGTTCATCACGGGCACCATCAGCAACCCGCGGAACGTCGAGTTCGCGCTGAAGTTCTACTTCTAGCTTTTGTCTCAAGCCCGGGGGCAGGCGCCGCCCTGCCCTCGGATTCCCACCGCCTGCTGGTTTGAACCCGGACCATTTCGGAAAGGAGTAAGGCCATGCCCCGCATGCTTGCCGTGGCCGCGACCGCCTTGTTCTTGGCCGCCGCGCTCCAGCCCGCCGAGGCTCCCAAGAAGACCCCCGCCGCCAGGACCGCCCCGCAATCGAAGGACGCCGAGCTGCGAAAGGCGGTCGAAGCCCGCTTCGCTCGCTCCGCCATCGCCCCCGAGCACTTCAAGGTCGAGGTGAAGGACGGTGCGGTGCACATCACCGGCAAGACCGAAGTGATGCAACACAAAGGAGTCGCCACCCGCCTGGCCCGCTCGGTCGGGGCCAAAGAGGTCCACAACGAAGTGGAGATCAGCGAAGCCGCTCGCCAGAAGGCGGCCGCACAACTGGCGGGCGGCAGAAAGAAAACGGCGAAGTAGCTACTGTCGGGAAAACGGTGATGAGGGTTTGGCTCGCGACTGGCCGGCGGCGGAAAGAAGGCGATCCAATCGCTGAAGTCTTATAACAACGCGTCCAGTTGATCCCGGTCGAAGCCGATGATGACCTGGCCGTCGATGACGACCGTAGGGGTCATGCGGCTGCCGTGGACTTCTACCAAATCTTCGAGCGCGTTGGAATCGCGGGTGACGTCGAGCTCCTCGAACTCCACGCCTTTGGCCAAGAGATACTCTCTCAGTGAGCGGCAGGGCGGTCAGGTGGGCTGCATGTAGACCACCACACTACGGGTTCCCATCGGCCTCTATTATGCCACGCCTCCCGGCCTCCCCGTGTCCCCCCCGGCCTCCCCTCAGGTCTCTTCTCTCCTCTCTCCATCTCTCCTCTCCGTGTCCCGGCGTCCCCCTCTCTCCGCGTCCGAAACCAGTTCCGTGTGCGGCTCCGGGTGGATGTTGAGGCGGTAGATCTGCGGATAGGCCTGCCGAAAGCGGTTTTCGATCTGCGAGGTGATCTGGTGGACTCGCGCGATGGGCATTTCACCTCGGAAGACGCAGTGGCAAGAAATGGAGGGGTGCTCGTTGGAGCCGAAAACGGTCACTTGGTGGCAGTCCAGCACCTCCGGGAAACTCCGGGCGACGGCGACCAGCGGCTCGCGCCAGGCGGCGGCCTCTTCGGCGGTCAGCAGGCTGCGGTCGATCTGGGCGCCCTCGTTTTCGATGTGGGTATTGATAGCGGTCACCTGGGGCGCTTCCCGCTGAATCTCGGCCTCTAAATCGGAGACGACCTTGTGGGCGGCATCCAGGCTCAACGCCTCGCCCACCTCGAGGTGGAACTCGAGCGAGATGCCCTGGGCGGTGTCGTGCGCAGCCAGGTCGTGGACCGTGAGGCGGCGGCGGGCGGCGACGAGCTTGACCGTGTCGAACAGGCTTTCCACGGCGCCGGCGCGCGGCTCGGTATGAAGCATGACGTCGGCGCCCGGCAGCATCGTGAGAATGGCGGCGCGGGCGGCATCGGAGACCGACTTGGCGTGCTCCAACGGAGCGCTGCGCTCCACCGCGATGTTGGCATCGACGAAGTGCTGGTTGCCGGCGTGGCGGGTGCGGACGCGGTCGATGGCGGTCACCCCCTCGACCCGCGCCAGCGTTTCCTTGATCCGGTCGGCGAGGCCCGCCGGCGCGGCGTCCAGCAGCGCTTCCATCGCCTGCCTTCCCAGCCGGATGGTGACGGACAGAACAATCGCGGCCACGGCCAGCGCTGCGATGGGATCGGCCTTCTGGAACTCGGGCCGGTGGTAGTGATCGCCCAGCCGGATCGCCACCAGGCCCAGGATCACCACGCTCGACGACCAGATGTCGGTGGAGAAATGCAGGGCGTCGGCCTCCAGCGCCTGGCTGCTGTATTTCGTGGCCGCCTTACTCAAGGCCCGGGATCGAAAAAAGTCGATCACAATCGACACGATCATGACGGTAAAGGCGGCGGGCGTGGCTTCCACCTCCACGGCGCGGCCGAGCAGGCGTCGGGAGGCTTCGTAAATGATCCAGGCGCAGGTGGCGAGCAGCAGGCCGATTTCCAGAAATGCGGAGAAATTCTCAAACTTCTGGTGGCCGTAGAGGTGATCCCGATCGGCCGGCTTGTCGGAAATGCGAACGGAAATGTAGGTGATCCCCGCCGCTACCAGGTCCAGGCCGGAGTGGGCGGCCTCCGATAGGATCCCCAGGCTGCCGGTCGCCAGGCCGGTGACCAGCTTAAGGGCCGTGATGAAAACGGCGCCGGTAACGGAGCTGAGCGCCACCCGGCGCTTTTCAGCGGCGGCCGAAACCTCAACCATCGTTGACGAGCATACCAGAAACAGCAGCCCTGCCGGAGCGGTGATGCGCCGGAGCGGCGACGCGGCCCGCTGTGCTAGAATCACGATTTTATGCTGAAAATCATAATCGGGCGCTTAGCCAGCGCCGCTCTCGCGGCCCAGAGCGTGCTGCTGATGGCCCAGGCTCCGCCCGCCAAGCCCATCGCCCCCGACGAAGTGGTGGCCACCGTCGAGGGCGAAAAAATCACCGCCGGCCGTCTCCAGCAGCTTCGGGACAGCTTACCCCAACAGTTCCAGCAGGCCGCGAAGGCCATGGACAACAAGACGTTCTTGAAGAACTACGCTCAGCTCCTGGTGCTCGCCCGGATGGCGGAGAAGGAAAAAATAGCCGACGAAGAGCCTTACAAGGGCCAACTGGCCTTCCTCCGGATGAATTACCTGGCCCAATCGTACCTCGATCGCACGAACAAGCGGATCAAGCCCAGTCAGGAGGACTACCTTAAGTACTACGACGAACACAAAGCCGATTACGAGGAAGGCAAAGTCCGGGACCTCTACGTAGCCTTCTCGCCCAATGCGGGCAAGCAGGATTCGGCCGATCCTAAAGCCAAGAAGCTGTTGACCGAAGAGCAGGCCAAGGCCAAGGCCGAAGGCCTGATCGCGGAACTGGAGAATGGCGCCGATTTCGCCAAGCTCGCCATGGAAAACTCGGATGACTCGGCCACCGCCGGGAAAGGCGGCGATCTCGGCGCTATCAAGCGAAGCTCGACCGGCGTCCCGGCTGAGCTGAAGCAAGTCATCTTCGGCCTCAAGCCCGGCGAGATCGGCGGCCCGGTGCGCCAGCCGGCCGGCTTCTACATTTTCAAGCTGGAAAGTCTGCGAACCATTCCGTTCGACGAGGCCGCGGCCAACGTCGCCCCCGCCGTGCAGGGTCAAAAGGTGCGGGAGGAGATGGACCGCATCATGAAATCCATCAAAATCACTTACGACAACGAGAGCTTCTTCAGCAGCACTCCCGCCACGCCCTCCCCCAAGCCGCCCTCCAAGTAACCGGGCGGTGAAAAAATCGATCTCGCGCAAAGACGCCGAGTACGCCAGGAAAAACTTCTTTGTTTGCTCTGTGCTCTTTGCGCCCTTGCGCGAAATCTCTTGGTCGGTTCGATTCCTGCACGGCTTCTCAGCCCAGGGAGCGGTGGCCGGCCTCTCCAGAAACCACTCCCTTACGGTCGCGGTTCGGAATCGGCGCACGCCCGGAGCCGCGCGGCCGCCCACCCCGGTTGCCTTTGACCACGGCTGGTGGTAGTGTCTTTGGCTTACGGAGGGAATATGCGAATGCGGATCGCGTTCTTGCTGGGGGCTGTGCTGTCGGCGTCGGTCGCCGGCGCCCAGACGAAGAAGATCGTCGTCACCGGACAGTTCTTTGCCGATGCGGCGGAGATCCAAACGGTCTCGCCCGAGGTGAAGATCGTGGCGGCGCGCACGCCCAAGGAGGTCTTGCAGGAGATCGCCGATGCCGACGCCGTCTTCGGCGCCATGAACCCGGCGGTGCTGCAGGCCGGCAAGAAGCTGAAGTGGGTGCAGATATACAGCGCCGGCGCCGAGACCTACCTGTTCCCGGACTTCGTGAACAGCAACATCACGCTCACCAACTGCAAGATCATCCAGGGGCCGGAGATCGCCGATCACGCCATGGCCCTGCTGCTCTCGCTAACGCGCAGCTTGGCCGAGACGATTCCCAAGCGCACTGCAGAAGAGTGGCAGACCGGCCACTACCACCCCCTGGAGCTGACCGGCAAAACCGCGGTCATCATCGGCCTGGGCGGCATCGGTACGCAGATCGCCCAGCGCGCGCGGGCATTTGGCATGAAGATCGAGGCGGTCGACCCCAAGGACATCCCCATCACCACGACCGTCGAGCAGATCGTCACGCCCGACCGGCTGCACGAGCTGTTGCCTCACGCCGACGTCGTCTTCATGTCTGCCCCGCACACCAAGCAAACCGAAGGCATGATGGGTGCGGCCGAGTTCGGCATGATGAAAAAGGGATCCTTTTTCATCGCCGTCTCGCGCGGCAAGACCTACGATACCAACGCCTTGATGAAGGCCCTGGATGAAAAGCGCCTGGCCGGCGCCGGCCTCGATGTCACCAACCCCGAGCCGCTGCCCAAGGGCCACCCGCTGTGGAAGTTCGACAACGTCGTGATCACGCCCCACATCGCCGGGCAATCCGACGTGGTCCCGGGCCGCCGCATGGCGCTGGTGAAGGAAAACATCCGCCGGTTCCTGGCCGGCAAGCCCATGCTCAACGTGGTGGACAAGCAGAA
>JBGOUJ010000601.1:0-4901 GCA_041477005.1 Terriglobia bacterium
GTGCCTGGAGCAGCCATCACGGCCAAGCACGACAGCACAGGTCAGAGCCGCGAGGCCCAGACCAGCGCGGCGGGAAACTACACCATCACCAACCTGCCGATCGGCAGTTACACGATCTCGGCCGGCGCGACCGGTTTCAAATGACTTGGAGTGTCCGGGCATGGTACAGGTTATTGATATCTCAGTTTGAAAAGGAGTATCCGTGAAAACCAGCATTCAGGTACTTCGATTCGGCTTGTTGACGGTCGTTCTTGCCGCTGCGGCGATGGCGCAGGTCAGCGGCACCATCAGCGGGTTCGTCACGGATCCGAGCGGGTTGCCCGTGCCGTCTGCGAAGATCACCGTCAACCTCATCGAGCAGCAGAGGCAACAGACCGTCGAGACCAATACCGACGGGTTCTACACGTTCAACGCCCTGCCGCCGGGAAACTACACTCTCGCGGTGGAGAAGCCGGGCTTTGAGCGGATGGTCCGCACGGGCATGGCTCTGACCGTCAATCAGAACCTGCGCGTGGACCTGGCGTTGCGGGTCGGGCAAGTGTCCCAGGAGGTCACCGTAACCGCGCAGGCGCCGCTGGTGGACACACGCTCCGGCGCGATCTCCGGCCTCGTTGACGACCGGCGCGTAGTAGACCTGCCGCTGAACGGCCGCAACGTCATTTCGCTCGCCGTCACGCTGCCGGGCATCGTGAGCGTGAATTCGCCTCAACAGCTCAGCGATGCGCGCAGCGGACCCACGATGAACGTGAACGGAAGTCTGGAGACCCAGAACATGTTCACCTTCAACGGCGGCATGTTCGTCAATCCATCGCGGCAAACAGGACTGAACTACCCACCCCCGGATGCCATCAAGGAGTTCAGCATTCAAACGCAGAATTTTTCTGCGGAGTATGGCCGGAACGCAGGGTCGCAGGTGAACGTCGTCTCTAAATCGGGCACCAACGAGCTTCACGGATCGGCATGGGAGTTCCTGAGAAACGACGATTTGAACGCTCGGAACTTTTTCGCCGCCACGGTTCCTCCCCGCAAGCAAAACCAGTTCGGGGCGGCAATGGGCACGCCAATCGTCCGCAACAAACTATTCGCCTTCGGGTCATACCAGGGGACGCAAGACCACGGCGGCGCCCTCAGCAACCAGATCACAGTGCCCAGCGCGCAGCAACGGAACGGCGATTTCACGGACTTGACGAAGACGCTGACCAACCCGGTGGATGCGATCACGGGGCAGCCTCTCACCGACGCCGGTGGCGCGCCTTGCCTTCAGAACAACATCGTGCGATCCACGTGCATCTCGCCGTTAGCGAAGAGCCTGTTGCCGCTCATCCCGCAATCGCCTTCAGGCAGGTTGACCACGTTTGGGCCGCAACCGCGCAGCGACAACATGGTGCTGGCCCGGATTGACTGGAACAAGAGCGATAAACACACCATTTCCGGCCACGCCTTTGTGGATCGCAATCTGCTGCAGCGGCTCAACCTCGTGAGCGGCTCCATACCTAACTATCTGAGCGGTTCTCTCTCCGAGCAGAGCAGCATGGGCACCATCAACGACACGTACTCCTTCAGCCCCGCGTTATTGAACCAGTTCACACTGACGTTTCTCCGCTCGACTTCGCTGTCAACGACCAACAAGGTGGTGGACCCCCCCACCCTCGGCGTGAACGCCCCGCTCTATGCGGAAACCGGCGCCCCGAACGTCAGCGTGGGCAGCCTGTTCTCGTTTGGCGGCGGTTCCGGACGCGTAGTGTTCACCAACAACAACTGGCAGTTCCACAACGCCACCACATGGATGAAAGGCCGGCACAATGTGAAGTTCGGAGGGGAGTGGCTGCACATGCACTTCAGGCAGATCTTCCTCAGCCCGCCCACAATCAACTTCAACGGCACGCGCAGCGGCAACGAATTTGCGGACTTCCTGATGGGCTCGTTTTATCAGTACAGCGGCGGCTTCGGTGTGCGCACCAACGACAACTTCCAGGAAGCGCCGAGTCTGTTCGTGCAGGACGAATTTAAGCTCAACTCGCGATTCACGTTCACCTACGGGGTGCGATGGGAGCCCTCCTTCCCGTGGACAGACCGCTATGATCGCTTGTCCAGCCTGGCGGGGATCGCCACTCGCGCCCAATCCACGCGCTTCCCCGACGCTCCTCCCGGAATCCTGTTTGCCGGCGATCCGGGTGTACCACGCGGCCTCAGCCCGAATCGGTGGAGGTACCTCGCGCCCCGGATCGGATTCGCCTGGGACATTTTCGGCGACGGCAAGACCAGCCTGCGCGGGGGCTACGGCATCTTCTACGATTCCGTCAAGGCCGATTCAGTATCGGAGGAGAGCGCCCCCTGGGCCGGCAGCTACAGCCTGTTCAACGGCCGCTCCAGCGATCCGTTCGGCTCCCTCGGACTGACCGCTCCTCCCACCTCCCCGTCGTCTTTCGGCTGCACAAAGACCACCACTTTCCCAGGCGTGCGGTGCCCTTTGTATCCGCTCCCGCTCGCGGGACTGTACACCGGCAGCACCCTCGTCAGCCCGTATATCCAGGCATGGAATCTGAGCCTGCAACGGCAGATCACGCCCACCATCATGATTCAGGCGGGCTATGTGGGCAAAGCCGCGATTCACGTGGATGGTTGGCAGAGTGCCAATCCCGCCCGGTTCATGACCGACCCGATCACCGGCGCGCCCCCTTCGTTGCAGAACGTGCAGGACCGCACCGTGTACCTGCTGGGCATCCTCGCGCCTAATACGCTCGTCCTTGGCAATAGCTTCCGAAGCTGGTACAACAGCTTGCAGACCCAGGTCAACAAACGGTTCAGCCACGGGCTCTCGTTCAACGCCGCCTACACGTTCGGCAAATCGATCGACACGCTCTCCACAGCCATCCTGAACTACCAACTGGACAACCCCTTCAGTCTCCGCTACCAGCGCGGGCGCTCGGACTTCGACCGGCGTCATGTGTTTGTGGCTTCGTGGGTGTGGTCGCCGCAGTGGAAGTATACGAATCCGTTGGGCCGCGCTCTACTGGCCAACTGGACGGTTTCCGCGCTCCACGTCCTGCAGAGCGGTTCGCCCTTTACCGTACGCGAGGGTACCGACGTCGCGCTCGACGGAACGGGCAGCCGCCAGCACGCCATGCTGGTACCCGGAGCTACCGTTACACGGGACTACGTGGACAAGGCGGACATGATCGCGAAATACTTCAATACGTCCGCGTTTGTGCCACCGTCGCAAGTGCCCCCTGGAACGTACGGCACCAGCGGGCGCAACATTCTCAGCGTGCCGGGAACGAGCGTAACGAATTTTTCGGCGTTCAAAGACTTCAAGTTGACCGAGCGCCTCGGATTGCAGTTCCGGTCGGAATTCTTCAACCTGTTCAATCACGCCAATCTCGGTTGTACGAACACCACCGGCGGCTGCAGCGACCCGGATAACAACGCAACTTCATCCACCTTCGGCCGCATTAAGACAGCGGGCGCGGCGCGCGAAATCCAGTTCGCGGTCAAGCTCATCTGGTAACAGGGAGGACCTCTGTGTCTGCCATCGCAACAACCTCACCCCTCGCAACTACCGCGGCCGTCGCGCCGCAGCGAACTCCCGAAACCAGCCCTGGCGGGCGTCTGCTTAGCCTGGACGCCTACCGCGGCTTTATCATGCTGCTGCTGGTTTCCGAAGGTTTCGGATTCGCAGTGCTCAAGAACTACCCGAACTGGGCCTGGTTGGCCACGCAGGTGGACCATGCAGCCTGGGAGGGCTGCACATTCTGGGACCTGATTCAGCCGGCCTTTACTTTCATGGTGGGGGTTGCCATGCCCTTCGCTTTGGCGCGGCGAATGGCGCAGGGCGCTACCACGCTGGAATTGTTCCGCCACGTGGCCTGGCGGTCCTTCATGCTGATCGTGCTGAGCAACATCTACTCGAACTTCGGTTCGCGGCAACACCTGGTGTTGCAGCTCATCAACGTGCTCAGTCAGATCGCATTCGGCTACATGATCTGCTTCCTGATCACGCGCCTGAGTTTCCGCAAACAGGTTGTGGCTGGGGCGGCCATGCTGGCCGGGTACTGGGCGCTGTTCGCGATGTTTCCCGGTCCTGGGGGCGCCTGGACGCAGACGGGCAACATCGGCGCGGTTATCGACAGAGTGGTGCTCGGGTACAATTACTCCGGCTACTACACCACTATCAATTTCATCGGTAATGCCGTCACGATCCTGTTCGGCTGCTGGACAGGGATGCTTCTAAAGACCGGCAAGCCCCATGTCTATAAGCTGAAGGTGCTGGGGGTATGCGCGGCCGCCGGATTCACGCTCGGCCTGGCGCTGCAGCCGTTCATCCCGATGGTGAAGCGCCTGTGGACGCCCTCCTTCGCTTTCTTCAGCGCCGGCTGGGTGATCCTGATGCTGATGGTGTTCTATTGGGTGGTCGAAGTGAAGCAGGTGAAGAGGTGGACATTCCCGTTTGTGGTGCTGGGGATGAATTCGATCTTCGTCTATTCGCTTGGGCAGATCGGCCTCAAGGGGTGGCTGAACCGTGGCCTGGGGAACTTCACTAAGAACTTCAGCGTCCTCGGGGACCTCGGTGCGATTCCGCAGCACATCCTGGTGCTGGCGGGTCTGTGGTATGCGTGCTACTGGCTTTACAAACGGAACATCTTCTTCAAGATTTAGCCGTGGGACTCCTCGGATGCCTTAGTTTGGTTACCCTGGCCGCCTACGGCCAGACCTCCACGGCGACTATTTCCGGAGTGGTGCGGGATCCATCGGGCGGCGTTGTGCCTGGAGCAGCCATCACGGCCAAGCACGACAGCACAGGTCAGAGCCGCGAGGCCCAGACCAGCGCGGCGGGAAACTACACCATCACCAACCTGCCGATCGGCAGTTACACGATCTCGGCCGGCGCGACCGGTTTCAAA
>JBGOUJ010000602.1:0-4862 GCA_041477005.1 Terriglobia bacterium
CCCGAACGACAATCAGGCCCTGCTGCGGGTCGAACGGGAGACTCACAGTACGATCGCCGTGTCTCTGGGCATTTTGCCCGTGTAGACAATGGCAAACCGCTTGGGCCGGGTCTCCACGGCCCGGCGATAAACCTCTTCTCGATCCTTGCTGTGACAGCGCACCGTGCCGCCTTGGACTTCCAGGCCTTCATCGGTCCGCGGGTCTTCGATCAGAACCCACTCCGACTCGAACTCCGCCTCGATCTGGGCTATAGTCAGAACCTCGTTCATCGGTTGCCTATCCTATTAGGATTATAGAACACGAAGCTCCCCTGTCGGCCGCGGGGGGCTGGTGAGCCGCCGGCGCGAAGCGACGGCCGGCTGCAAGGGCTTGTTAGGCCGCAAGCCTGTGTCGGAGCGCGTGCGCAGAGCTCTTGCCAGGGCGCCTCTGCGTTGCCATGGACCTTCGGAGCCTTCATCGCCCCCGCCGGTCGTCCAACGACGCCGCACTTCAGCCGCGAGGGCGCGCACGAGCGGGCGCGCGCCGCACTGCTCTCCGACGCGCCTTCGTCGGCTGCAAGCGCCGGTTAAGCCGCTTCCGCGACCCGTGGCATTCGTAGAGTGTCTCGGGAGCAATGTCGGCGCCATTCGGCCAGACCACCGTCCCGCCGTCGATGAAGAAATTTCGAAAGTAGTTCGGGTCCCTCAACGGCTCGAATACAGGTCCGTCCAACCATTGACCGAAATCAATCGTCTTTTCGGTGTTCTCGTTGAACGTCACGCGGATACGATAGCCCCCACGGTGCTGCGCACGTATTACCGATGGCAAAAGGGTCATAGCGCTACCTCACTGCAAGGGCTCGATCCGGTCGAGGGGGTTGCCCCCCTTCATCTTCTTCCACGACCATAAAGTCCGTGTCGGGCACGCCGCAAGCTAACGATTCGGCGCGGCCGGCTTTTGGCCGGTGCTCACAGCGGCTCGTAAGACGCCCAGATTTCAAAGAAGTTTCTTGAACTCCGCCACGCTCAGCCCCGCATCCCGAACGATGCCACCCATCGTTACTGCATGCACCGGGTTATGTCGCGGTATGGTTACAAACCGGACCCCGTTGGACATGACGATGTGCTTGCCTTCCCGGACGATCTTGAAGCCCGCCTTTTCCAGTGCTCGGACGGCTCGGAGGTGAGGAACACCGGGGATCTTGGGCAATTCAGATTGCGACCTCCACTTCCCTGATCTCGGCCCCTTCGAGCGAGTCTCGGACTGCCGCCAGATATTCCCTAATGGCAGCCTGGATGTTTTCGAGGGCTTCTTGTTCCGTGGCCCCTTGAGACCAGCAGCCGGGTAATCCAGGACAGCCCACGCTGAAACCCTCTTCGGTCCGTTGCAATACCACCGTGTATTTCGTCAAAGGGGCCTCCACCTGTCAGTATAGCCAGACTTGCGCCTGTCGGCCTGAAGTGTTGCCGCCTCAGGCCGCAGGCCATCGTGCTGAGATCACGCTCATACCCGTCTAACCCATTCTCGACCAGCGTAAGAACGCTCCCGGTCAGCCGGAGACGAAAGCGCCGCCGAGCCAGCCAGGGCCACAACTCCTTGCCTTGTAAAGGCTTCCGGTACATTTGACAGGCTTCCCTACGGAATCATAGGCTGGCCGGTCGGTCAGCCTATGATCCCCGTCTCGACCGACATGGGCTTCCGGACCGGCAACGTCCCCGATTAGACCTCAGCTCGACATGCCCGGTCAAGCGAGGGGAACGCCACCGCCGGTCACAGCCCAAATGCAATCCTTCTCCTCGGATTTTCAAGAACTTAGCGGACCCCGGTCCCTCTCACCCACCACACCAGGCGTATCATGGAACCAGAAGGCCCCACCCGCTCCCGGGGTTCGAGGCATTGTGGAGCAATGCTGAGCAATGCTCTTTGACAACTGAATATTTCGCCGCCGGGACCGGCCTCCCCCGCCACCTCACCCCTTGAAAACAGGGACCTTGCCCCCCGCAAATGAAAAATTACCAAACGAAGCCACCCCCAAAAGCGGACACCCGGCGGCTGGGCCATCGCTCAAAAGAAAAAATGCACGATCGAAACCAATTTGCCGCCCAACTCGACGCGGTCCCAGGGCACGGACAGGGACGATGAACAACTTCACCCCGGTCGGCATCGATCCACGGACCGGGCGGCCGTCCGCGCACTTCGAGACGATCGCGGGCGGGCATGAGGCACGCGGCCCAACTGGGCGCCGCTCGCCGGGGGACCGCCGGCAGTCGGGGTGACGATGGGGAGGACGAAGCGCCATGACTGCAAGGCGGCCACGGCGGCCACCGTGTGCACGACATAAAAGTGAGAGCAGGAATGGGCCCATGCCGCGACCCTGAGGGAGCGGTTCTCCAAGTGGGGTTGCGCCCCGAAGGACCGCTTCCTCACGGTCGCGGAGTCCAGGCGTAGGGCTACGCTCAGACGCGCGGCCACCCGCCCACACTTCTATGTGACTCACCCGTCTGGTATCATTAGCGCTCTGAAGGAAGCAGAAGGGTGTATGATCTTAGGAATTCAGGATTGCCGGACATCCTGGATGGACGCCCAACGATTGGAGGGTTACGTCGTGAAGAACATTCGGAAGAGGCTGTCTTGTTTATCTCTGGGTCTGTGCCTGGTCCTCAGCGTCTCGACCGCCGCGGCCCAGACGCCGAAGCCAAAGCGGATCAATAGAGCGATCGAACTGCTGGAACAAGGCCAGCCGATCTACTACACCGGCTCGCACGAAGGGACGGCAGGCAGTTTTGAGCAGGGCGTGAAAGACGCCCAAATCTACGCCGACTATATCAGCTACGACATGGAGCACGCCCCGCTCGACATCAAAGGGCTCGCCGAGTACATGCGCGGACTGGCGAAGGGCGGCCCCACCAAGAGCGGGCATCGCACGCCGCCGGTCATCGTCAACGTGCCGGTCGACGGCACCGACGAAGCCGCGGTCCGCGCCAACGCCTGGATGTTCCAGCAGGTGCTGGCCACGGGCGTCCACGGCATACTTCTATGCCATGCGGACACGCCCGGCGCGGTGCGGGCCTTTGTCGAAGCCGTGCGCCTTCCCATCCACAAGCAGGCGGTGGATAGGGGAATCAGCGAAGGACGCCGGGGCGTTCATGGAGTGCCGACCGCAGCCAGGATCTGGGGCGTCTCGGCGGACGAGTACCTGGAAAAAGCGGACGCCTGGCCGCTCAATCCCAAAGGCGAGCTGCTGCTGGGCCTCAAATTAGAAGACAAGTACGCCCTCGCCAACGCGGAAGAGAACCTGAAGGTTCCCGGTATCGCTTTTGCCGAGTGGGGTCCCGGCGACATGGCGCTGTCGCTCGGTGTCCGCGGCGGGGGAGCATCAGGGCCGATGCCGGCTGTGATGGTGCAGGCACG
The DNA here is from genome assembly GCA_041477005.1 of Terriglobia bacterium. Lineage (GTDB taxonomy): Bacteria > Acidobacteriota > Terriglobia > Bryobacterales > JACQDG01 > JBGOUJ01. The sequence continues at coordinate 3,392 of JBGOUJ010000602.1, forward strand.
GGCCAAGGTCTTTGCGGCTTGCAAGGCCAACAAGATCTTTTTCCTGAACTCGATGAGCCCCACCAACGTGGTCGATATGATTAAGGAGGGCGTCATGGTCGGTCCGGCGAGTCCCCAAGCTGCGGAAATCGGCCGCAAGTTTACCAAGCGGGAGATGCCCTGGTAAAGCGAGCCGATTCCAGTTGCGAACATCCCGGTCCCACTACCGAACACCAGCGGGCTATTCCCGCTCCTGGGTCCCCCTGGGGCGTTGATTTCCCCGATGGCTCGACAATTGCAATAACCACTCCCGTGCTTACATTTTTGTCCGATCTCCGCTATGCGGTGCGGTCGCTGCGGAAAGCGCCGGGCCTGTTGCTGGTCGCCATGCTCTCGCTCGGTCTGGGGATCGGGATGAATACCACGCTTTTCGGGATTTTCAACTCCCTGTTCCTGCAGTCGCCGACCGCCGGCGCAGCGGGCCGGTTGTTTCGTATCCACGTAGGAAACAACAATAGAGTCTCTTTCCTCAACTACCGCGACCTGCGGGACGCGCAGGTCTTCGCCGGTCTGGCGGCCTGGCGGGGGGCCGAGCTGAATCTGCGCTCCGGCGATGATGTCCAACGCCTGTACGGCGCTGCCGTCTCGGAGAGCTTTTTCCCCGATCTCGGGGTCAACCCGAGGATAGGCCGAGCCTTCTCCACCGGTGAAACCGACGTAGCGATCCTGAGTCACACCCTTTGGACGCGGACCTTCAACGCGGATCCCAACATCCTGGGTCGCGTCCTTGTCCTCAACGGCCGGCCATTTACAGTGATCGGCGTCCTGGCGGAAAACTACCGGCCTGTCGGCGGCCTGGGGTTGACGCCGCAGGCGTATGTACCCTTGAGCCAGGCAGTGGTTCCGGAATTGACCCGCCGGGAAGCCGCTTCCCTGGAACTATTCGGGCGCCTCAAAGACGGGATGTCGGTGGAACAAGCCCAGGCTGCCGCCGGAGCTGTGGCCGCTGAACTCCAACGCGCGTACCCCGGTGAGAACAAGCACTTCTTGGGAAACAGCGTCCGCCTTTTCTCGATGTCCGGGCTGTATTATCTGCGCTCTTCGAACGAAGTCTTGACGGGCTTTCTGTTTTTCACTTTTCTGCTGGTGGTGGTGGGGTTGGTCTTGCTGATTGCCTGCACCAACGTGGCCGGCCTGCTGCTGGCCCGAGCCGTGCAGCGCCGGGGCGAGGTGGCGGTGCGGCTGGCGCTGGGGGCGAGCCGCCGGCGCCTGGTGCAGCATCTGCTGGCCGAAAGCGCGGTGCTGGCGGCCCTCGGGACCGCCGGCGGGCTGCTGCTCACCCTCTGGCTCGCCGCGCTCCTCCGCAGCTTGGTTACAGTACTGCCGATACCTATGGAGCTGCGCCTGGAGCCCGACTGGCGCGTTGTTCTCTACACCGTAGCGATCGCGGTCCTCACCATGCTGGCCTGCGGCCTTCTCCCTGCTCTCCAGG
>JBGOUJ010000603.1:0-4770 GCA_041477005.1 Terriglobia bacterium
CGAAGAACGTGTTGTTTGATTTGGCGGAGGCGCCCGTTGGCGCGCCGGGAGGAGTAGAGGGCAGACCGCCCAACGCGTCTTGCATCTTCCGTTGCGCCTTGTCGGCGGATTCTTCCCGTTTCTGACGAGACTGATTGATAACATCAGCCGGGGTCTGTTGAGCTGGAACGGCCACGGAAACAACGGCGGCCAGAATGGCAACCCTGACACTTTGCCTCATCGGGGGTAACTCCTTTTCGCGCTATGTGCTCCACCTCATTTCGCTGTCCTGCGGATGCTCTTGAACGGGGCGCTTCGGGAGCCTCAGCCGCCGACGCCAATGAAACTCAGGAATCTGCCCACTTGGCGACTCAGCCAGTAGGTAAATGGCATTCGCCAGATGTAGTCGTAGTGAAAAAAAACAAGGGACCCGACGATCAGCCCCAGCCCCGCCAGCACCCATGTCCGCGACGACCCGCGGCTTCGCTTGGTTCCTCTCATGCGTTTATGCTACACCCGATCAGAACAGGGCCAAAGCCCGATGTGGACCGGAAACAGTCCGGCCGGCGGGTTCATCGCCCCTCCCGCAGAGACTCCACCAGAGCTTTGACGTCCGTGGCGTTCTGAAACAGCGAAATCCCGGCAATTCCCGCTGCGCCGCGGCACGCCCGGAAGTTTTCGAGCGTAATTCCTCCCAGCGCAATCACCGGAATCCGCCTGCCCCGGACCGCCCGCTCGAGCGCCGCCGGGCCCAGGGGCGGCCCGTAGGCGTGCTTGGACGGCGTGTCGAAGACCGGACCAAACACGGCGAAGTCGGCGCCTTCAGCTTCGGCGCGCGTCACTTCCGCCGCCGAATGACAGGAGGCGCCGATGGTGAAGCCGGGCGGGACGATGGTGCGAACGCGTGCCGGCGCGGTGGAATCGGCCGGCAGGTGGACGCCGTGGGCGCCGGCGGCCAGGGCCACGTCCGTGCGCTCATTCACGAGAATGCGTGTGCCGAATGGATTGGGCAGCTTGAGCGCGGACGCGACCAAGGCGTGCAGGTCCCGGCACGAAAGGTCTTTCTCGCGGATTTGCAGAAAATCGACGCCGGCAGCCAGCAGCGGTGCGATGCGATCGAGCAGCGGCGTGGTCAGTTGCGACCGGTCGGTGATGGCGTAGAGCAACAAAGAAATTGGTGAGCCACAGCCGGGGACTACACCGTTCATGAATCATTTGACGGCCGTGTAATAACTCTCCCCCGCGCAGGCGCGGCAGAGGGTTTTTCCGTCTCGGAGGACCTCGCGGCGAAAGTTAATCGTTTCGCCGCACCCGGCGCAGACGGCCTTTTCGCCCTTCCAGCCGGGGAGGTCTTCGGGCGGGACCGTTACCTGGACCCACTGGTGGGTGAACAGGTCTTCGTCGGGGAGCTCGCGGTAGGCCTTCATTTGCTGCTGGTTCTTGTCAGCAATGTCCGGGTAGCGGTCGCGGGCCAGTTGCCTGGAGCTGTCGTTGGCGGCCACGCGCACGGCACGGCCGGCGGCCAGGTCAACGAAAGTGGCCGCGACCTTGCCGAAATCGCGGAATTTGAGCGCCCGCTTGCCCATGCGGCAGCCGGTGACGACGGTTACGGCGTCGGTGGCGCAGCGGTCGATCTCGACGAACGTTACCAGGCGTTTGCGGTCGCGGCCGGTGGGGTCGTCGATACCGAGCAGGGCCAGACCGCGCAGGGCGAGGCGGAGACCCAGAATCTGGCCGGCGCAGATGTGGCCGTGGGCCTGGTGGGCCAACTCCACGTATTCGTCGAAGGACTTCATGACCCGGGCTCGGGGCGGAACTCGAACAGCTCGTCGTCGACGTGGACGCGCAGCACGCCGGGTCCCAAGGGCTTACCGTCGTTGGAGAAGAAGACGGCGCCGTCGGTCGAATCCTTGGGTCGCAGGCGCGCTCGCACGAAAGCGATGGCCGAGGCCGCCGCTGCAGCCCTCAACCCCGCCGGGCCGCCCATGGCCAGCGCCGCCTGGCGCCGCGCCTCGTAGCCGTTGTTGGAGCGGAGTCGCTCGGCGCCGTAGATCGCCTTCTCATAGGCCCCTACCAGCTTGATCACGTCGTTGCGGCCCCCGTGCTGTTGCAGCTCGGCTACCACCCGCTGCTCGGCAGAGCCGTTGACCGTGCGGCCGTCGGGCAGCTCGTAGCTGAACCACGCCGGCTGCACCGTCCGGGTCTCCCGGCTGCCGTTGATTACCGCCACCTGCAGCACGGCATAGCCGTGCACCTGCAGCGGCATCTCGGCGTACATCACCGTGACGCCCGACCGGGTGAGGGTCAGATATTTCAGGCCGTTGGAGTAGAATTCAATGACCTGGGCCTGGCCGGCGACGGCCAGCGCCGCCAGCGCCGCGACCAGAGGGCCTTTTTGGATGACGGTTCGCACTAATTGTATGATACATGATAGAGTATAAAGTTTTCCTGGACCCCAATCCGCCCGCTTGCCATGCAACCGCTGACCAACCTGCTCCCGGCCGCGTATCTCAAGATCGCCGAAGAGGTTAAGGTCCCGCTGGTACACTTGGTCAACACCATCACCCTGTTTGAAGAGGGGGCCACGGTCCCCTTCCTGGCTCGCTATCGCAAAGAAGCCACCGGCAACATGGACGAAGAACAGTTGCGGCTGCTCGAGGAGCGCCTGGAATATTTCCGGGAACTCGAGGAGCGGCGGCAGACGGTGCTGCGGAGCATCGAGGAGCAGGGCAAGCTTACCGCCGAGCTTAAGGCCAAGATCGAGGCGGTGGCCGAAAAAAACGAGCTCGAGGACCTGTACCTTCCCTATAAGCCGAAGCGAAAAACGCGCGCCTCGACGGCCCGTGAGCAGGGCCTGGAGCCGCTGGCGGAATGGCTCTCAAAACAGGAGCCGGACGGCGGCACGCCCGAGTCGATCGCGGAAACATTCGTTAGCGCGGAGAAGGGCGTGGAGAACGTCGGGCAAGCGCTGGCCGGCGCGCGGGACATTCTCGCCGAGCGGATCAGTGATGATGCCGAGATCCGCAAAGCCGTGCGCAAGATGATGTGGGAGGAAGGGGTCATCCTGGCCCGCAAGAGCGAAAAAGCCGACGAGCTGCTGAAGCAGCAGAAGGAAACGAAATCCAAGTACGAGACCTATTACGACTTTCACGAGCCGGTGGCCAAGATCCCTTCGCACCGCCTGCTCGCCGTCCGCCGGGGGGTCAAGGAGGGCTTCCTGCACTCCGAGATCCAGCTCGCAGAAGCCCGGCCGGTCGAATTCATTCTTTCGCGGGTGGTCCGCGACCGCGGCTCCGTTTTCGCCCCACAGTTGGAAATGGCGATCCGCGACGGCTATCAGCGGCTGCTCGATCCTTCGATCCAGAACGAAGTCCGGCAGTCGCTCAAGGAGCGCTCCGACGCCGAGGCCATTCGCGTCTTCCAGGAGAATCTGCACAGCCTGTTGCTCGGGCCGCCGGCGGGAGCGATCGGAGTGATGGGCGTGGATCCGGGATTCCGCAGCGGCTGCAAAATCGCCGTGGTGGACGAGACGGGCAAGTTCCTGGACAGCGCCACCATCTACCCAAACGAGCCAAAGAACGACGTGGCCGGCGCCCGGACCGTGCTGAAGGATTTGATCGCCAAGCACAACGTCCGGGCGGCGGCCATCGGCAACGGGACCGCCTCGCGCGAGACCGACGTGTTCGTGCGGGCGCTCGTCCGCGACGAAAAGCTGGAGAACGTCTTTTCGATCGTGGTCAACGAGGCGGGGGCTTCGGTCTACTCCGCGTCGCGGCTGGCGCGAGAAGAGTTTCCGGAGCAGGACGTGACGGTGCGCGGGGCCATATCCATCGCCCGCCGGCTCCAGGACCCACTGGCTGAATTGGTCAAAGTGGAACCCAAGTCGATCGGGGTGGGGCAATATCAGCACGATGTAGATCAGATCCGGCTGGAGCAGGGCCTGCAGGCCACGGTCGAGAGCTGCGTGAACGGGGTGGGCGTGGACGTGAACACGGCGTCGTTCGCCTTGCTGAAGTACGTTTCCGGCGTCAACGAGCGGGTGGCGAAGCGGATCGTCGAGTTCCGCAATAACAGCGGGCGGTTCGCATCGCGCGAGCAGTTCAAAAAAGTGCCGGGCTTCGGCGCTCGGACCTTCCAGCAGGCGGCGGGCTTCCTGCGCATCCGGGGCGGGGAAAACCCTCTCGACCAGACGGCCGTGCACCCGGAGTCCTATCCGGTGGTGGAGAAGATGGCCGCCTCGTTGGGGGTGGGTGTCGCGGATCTGGTCTCGCGGCCGGAGATGGTCGAACAGTTCAAGATCGAGGATTTCCAGACCGCGACGATCGGCCTCTATACGCTGGGCGATATTCGCGAGGAGCTGCGCCGGCCGGGGCGGGACCCGCGCGAGAAATTCGTCGCGCCGCGCTACCGGGACGACGTGCTGCAGATCTCCGACCTGAAGGAAGGCATGGAACTGGAAGGCGTGGTCACCAACGTGACCAATTTCGGAGCCTTCGTGGATGTCGGCGTCCACCAGGACGGGCTGGTGCACGTTTCGGAGCTTTCCGACAAGTTCATCAAAGACCCCCGTGAGGCGGTCAAGGTCGGAGATATCGTAAAGGTGAGGGTGTTGGCCGCCGATATAGAAGGGAAGAGGATTTCTCTCTCCATGAAGCCGGCGCGGCGCGCACCGGAGAGGCCGGAGCCTCGCCGGGCAGCAGCGGCCGCGACCCCAAAGGCAGCGCGAGGGGAGAACGGGCGGAAGCCGCAGAGGGAACCGCGACCGCAACAGGGGCCGCGACCCGAGCGGGC
>JBGOUJ010000604.1:0-4757 GCA_041477005.1 Terriglobia bacterium
CGGCAGCGAACGTGCCGACTTTTCAACTGAGGCGCCGGCGGATGGAGCTGACTCATGCGCAATTGCAAGAAAAGGCTTCTTGTCACCCTCCTCCTGGCAACCACTCTCCGTCCCGCCGAGGGATCCGAGGCGGATGCCCTTGCGATCTCCGCCAACATTCGGGCGCGGCACATGCCTTACGGCACCGTTCTCGACCCGATCCTCGCCGCGCCCGCCAGTCAAAAGATCGTCAGCTATACCCGCTGCGGCGACTCCGCCATCTGGACGGGCCATTACCTCGCCGCCGAAGCTTTCCGTTACAAAGTGACGGGTTCGCCGGACGCCCTCGCCAACGTCAAAGCGGCAATCGCCGGGATCAAGTCCCTCGCGGACGTGACCGGGATCAATCTGCTGGCCCGGTGCCTGGTCCCGATGAGTTCTCCTTACGCCCAGAACATCACGCAGGAAGAGCAGAGCAACGGCATTTACCGGAATGATTCCGCCGGCTTTTACTGGGTGGGCAACACCTCCCGGGATCAGTACTCCGGCGTCTTCTTCGGCCTCGGCGTCGCTTTCGACATGGTAGGTGACGCCTCGGTTCGCTCTTCCATCAACGACTTGGCCACCCGCCTCCTCGACTACCTCCGCTCCAAGAATTGGATCGTCCGCATGCCCGATGGCTCCGCCTCCACGAGCTTCATCGGCCGCGCGGACCAGCAATTGAGTTTTCTCGAGGTCGGCCACGAAGTCAATTCGAGCCACTACGACCTCACCCTGGATAAAACTCTACTCTCCGTCGAAGTGCCGGTTCCTATTGGTCTGGATGTGATAAGTAACGATTCTTACTTCAAGTTCAATCTGGACGCAATCAACTTATATAACCTGGTCCGGCTCGACAGCAGCGTTTTCAACGGTATATACACACAGGCCTACGGCATCCTCTGGCGCCACGTCAAGGATCAGCAAAACGCGTTCTTCAACATGATCGATCGGGCGCTCGAGGGCCCCGATGCCGCACGCGATGCCGCCACCGTCGCGATGCTCGATCAGTGGCTCCAGCGCCCCAGGCGGGACTTTACGGTGGACCTGCGCGGCAAACTGCCGTCCTGCAACAGCCTGGACGAGGCATGCAACCCGATCCCCATTCCTCTGCGGGTCCCCGCGACTTTCTTGTGGGAGCAAAGCCCCTTCCAGCTCGACGGGGGAGGAACGGGCGTTGTCGAAAACGCCGGGATTGATTACATCCTGCCCTTCTGGATGGCGCGTTTCTACGGCATCGAGAGCGCCGCCTCGGTCGTGTCGGCGGCTACCGGAAGCACCTCGGTGTCGGCCGAATCCATTGCGTCATTTTATGGGTCCAAGCTGGCGGGTGCCGCCCTTGGGGCCTCCTCCACGCCGCTGACCACCACGCTGGGCGGAATCAGCATGCAGGTGCAGGACAGCGCGGGCGTTACGCGTCCGGCTCCGCTGTTCTACGTCTCCCCGGGACAGATCAACTTTGAAGTTCCCGCCGGTACGGCGCTGGGACAGGCTAAGTTTACGGCCGTAGATTCCAGTAACTTGGTGGTTGGCTCGAGCACCGCCAACGTGCAGAACGTCGCACCCGGCCTGTTCACGGCGGACGCGAGCGGCAAAGGGGTGGCCGCGGCTCTGGTGATCCGCGTGGGAGTGAACCCTCCACAACAAACCATTGCTCCGATTTTTCAGTGCTCCAATGGAACCTGTGCGGCGGTTCCCATCAGCCTTGGCGTGGATACACCGACCTATCTCAGTCTCTATGGAACGGGAATTCGGAACCGGTCTTCGCTCGGAAACGTGAGCGTCACGATTAACGGCGTCGGTGTGCCGGTCCTGTTCGCGGGACCGCAGGGTTCTTACACCGGCCTCGACCAGGTCAACGTCGCTGTGCCGCTCAGCTTGCGCGGAACGGGGGAAGCGGACCTCATCGTGACCGCCGACGGGCAGGCGGCAAACACGGTTCGGGTGAGCATACAGTAACGCCTAGGGATGACTGTGGCGCCAGTTCCAGTATTCCCTCTGGTCCTCGCGCCTGAGCTTGCGAAAATCCCGGCGCCGATCTCGGTGGGTTTCGCCGGCCCAACGGTTGTAGTACACAACCTCGCCATCATTCCAGGCGTGGTAATCGCGATAGCCGGGATCATACACCCGATAACCGACGCCAACGCGAGCCGCACAACCGGTAATTATTACCGGTGAAGCGAGAGCGGCGGCCACCAGCAGTGAACGAAAGTATCGGTTTCGAAGCAGCATGGATTTTTCCTCAGTGCTGCTACCAGCAATTTTGGTGCCTAAACGGGCAACCCGACTGCGGACCGGTTTATGAGTCTTGGATTCGTACCTGGGACGGCCCGGCCACTACCGCCGGCCCCGGCGGCCATTGGCCCATTCGTCCCATAGGCCCAGAAACTTGAGCTGGTCGTCGAGGCGCGTGTCTTTCAGCAGCTTTTCGACTTCGCCGCGGTTCAGGCGCTTACCCAGCCGCGTGGGGCGGTCGGCGATGTCGTAGACCACGACTGCGGCGATCGTCGCCTGGTTCTTCAGCTCCGGTACGTCCACCTTGTCGAAGGTGTCGGACTGGGCGTGGTAGTTGGGGACGTAGTCGGTCGCATCCTGGTTGGCCACCAGCGTGGGAATCCCTTCGAGCAGAAAGTCGAAGTGGTCGGTGCCGAAGAAGGCATCGGTGGTATGGGTGTTGGCGCCGCGGGAAGCGACCGGGGCCAGCGCCTCGATGAGTCCCGCTTCGATGTCTTTGCGCCCGCCGAGCGAATAGCCCGAGATGCGTCCCACGCCGATGTCGTGAACCAGCACCGCCACGATACGGTCGAGCTCGGAGCGGTGCTTCTCGACGTAGGCGCGCGATCCGAGCAGGCCCTCTTCTTCGCCGCTGAACAGAATGAAGCGGACGGTCCGCCGGGGATGAGGCTCGGTCGCCTGGATCGCCCGCGCCGCCTCCACTACCAGCGCCGCGTTGCAGCCGTTGTCGAGGCAGCCCGTGCCCAGGTCCCAGGAATCGAGGTGAGCGCCGACGATCACGACTTCTTCCGGCTTCTCGCGCCCGCGGATCTCGGCCACCACGTTCTGCGCCTCCAGCGGCCCGCCGGTGCGATTCGGCAGCGAGAGGCGCATCCGCACCTTCTGCCCGGAGTCGATCAATCGCAGTATCCGCTGGGCCTCTTCGCGCGCCACCACGGCGGAAGGCAGCTTGTCGAGCCGCCCGTCCACAACGTTGGTGTGGCGGTAAAGCAGTCCCCGCGGCCGCGTGGACATCAGCAGGACCGCCGCCGCGCCGGCTTTCTCCGCTTCGCGCAAGGCGATCGTGGCGCGCCGCTGCTCTACCGCCATATCCTGAAAGCCGCTGAGCGAGTCGGAGCGCATCAGCACGATGTTGCCCTTCGCCCGAGCGCCCAGTCCGGCCACTTCGCCTTCCTCGCCCCGGCCTCCGGAGACGACATCCGCTTCCACACCGCCGTTCGGCGTAGCCGCCGACCACCCCGCCGCCGCCAGGTGTACGGGGAAATGCGCCGGCGCGATCACCTCCGCGCGCGTCTCTCCTTCCACCCAGGAATTCGGGATGGTGAAGCTCTCGGTGTGGACCTGGCTAAGCCCCGCCTTTCGGAATGCGTCCTCAGCCCATTCGATCGCGCGGCTCATGGCCGGCGTCCCCGGCACCCGCCCGCCGATCTCGTCGCAGAGCACCCGCAGGTTCTTCTCGAGCGCCGAGGTTTCGGCGACTTCGTCGATCAAGTGCTCGACCGGCGCGTGCCCATTCTGCGCGGGTGCGGCCGCGGCCCACAGCAACAGCGCCAGAGAAATGCGGAAGCCCATCCTGTCAGTGTAACCCGGCCCGGACTTTGTGTGCCGACGCTGGGGGGGTGGATCAGTCTGCGGACCCACTACCCGACGCTGGCGCACTGGTGCGGCTGGCAGGGGGATTTTCAATCTTGCTGCTGAAGGCATTCGAATTCTTGCCGCCCGTGGCTGTGATGCTGATGACGCTAAAATAGAGGCATCATGAGCATCCGCACCACGGTCACGCTGGACGAAGACGTGTTGGAGCGGGTCAAGCAAGAGAGCCGGTCGCGCGGGACCTCGTTTCGCGCAACGTTGAATGACTTGCTGCGCGCGGCGCTCTTGGCGGCGAAATCCCAGCCACGTCGTGGAGAGTTTCGGGTGAAGCCCACGCACATGGGTTATCGGCCGGGACCGAACTACGACGATGTGGAATCGTTGCTCGATTGCGCGGAGGGTGAAAACCGCCGGTGACCATCCTCGACGCCAACGTTCTTCTATACGCCTACAACGCCGATGCCCCACAGCATGTAGCAGCGGCGACCTGGCTCGAAGGGCTTTGGAGCGGCTCCGATGTCATCGGCCTGCCTTGGATGACGATCTGGGCGTTTCTTCGCATCAGCACCAATCCACTGGTGTGGCCCAATCCGAAATCGGCGCAACAGGCCTTTGGGATTGTTCGCGAGTGGCTGGCCCAACCGGGCGTAGTCATTATTCATCTGGGACTCCGTCACGCTGAGCTGCTGGAGAAACTCGTTCGCGAGCATCGTGCTACCGGTCCGCTGGTGAGCGATGCCGCGCTCGCCGCGCTGGCCTTGGAGAACGGGGCGGTCCTGGCGTCCACGGACCGGGACTTCAGCCGGTTCCCGAACGTGCGCTGGGTAAATCCGGCGCCGTAGCGGTCCGCCGCGCTGCCCGGCTTCCGGCTCGCCTGCTGGAAAATAGCTCCGAAGAATCGTCCCGAGGGC
>JBGOUJ010000605.1:0-4755 GCA_041477005.1 Terriglobia bacterium
GCAGACCGACGCCAGCGTGTCTCCGCAAAACTTTGGCGGCACATTCACATTCGGCGGCGGGACTGCGCCGGCGCTGGACGCTAATAACCAGCCGGTGCTGGACCCCGCCGGCCAGCCGGTGCTCGCGCCCATCACCTCCATCGAACGGTATCGCCGGACGCTCCTATTCCAACAGTTGGGGTTTCCAGTCGCGACGCTTCAGGCCTTGGGCGGCGGCGCCACGCAGTTCAGCATCAACTCCGGGATTCCGGCCATTTCGGCGAGCCAGGTCGATGTGGGGGCGTTCGTGGGGGACGACTGGCGGGTGCGCCCGAACCTCACGTTGAGTCTCGGCCTGCGCTACGAAACACAGACCAATACCCACGACTGGCGCGATGTAGCTCCGCGCATCGGCCTGGCCTGGGCGCCGGGCGCCACTTCCAAGAATCCCCGGCCGAAGACCGTTCTCCGCGCCGGATTCGGGACCTTCTACGATCGCTTCAGCCTCTCCAACACGCTTACCGCGCGGCGCTATAACGGAATCGTGCAGCAGCAGTACGTGATCACGAGTCCGGACTTCTTTCCGCTGATTCCTCCGGTCTCCTCTCTGGGGGACTTTGTGAGCACGCAGACGATCCAGGAGATCAGCTCCACGCTGCGGGCGCCCTACGTCATGCAGTCCGCCGTCAGCCTGGAGCGCCAGTTGCCTTTCAATACCACGGTCGCGATCACCTACGCGAATAGCCACGGCCTGCACCTGCTGCGCTCGGCGGACATCAACGCTCCTTTGCCGGGGACCTACGACCCGCTCGTGCCGGGCAGCGGCGCGTTTCCGCGCCGGGGGTCAGGCCCGATCTTCCTGATGGAATCTTCGGGCGTGTACAACCAGAATCAGATGATCACGAACGTCAACTCCCGAATGAACCGGAACATCTCGCTATTCGGCTCTTACACGTTCAACCGTGCGATGAGCAACACCGACGGCCTCGGCACCTTTCCGTCGAACCCCTATAACTTCGCGGGCGAGTACGGACCCGCGTCGAGCGACGTGCACCATCGCGTGACGCTGGGCGGGTCGATCAACACCAGGTGGAATGTGCGCCTGAACCCTTTGATCATTGTGAACTCCGGTCCGCCGTTCGATATTACCGCGGGCCGGGATCTCTACGGCGATACGCTGTTCAACGGCCGGCCCGGCATCCCGGCGGACCTCGGTAAGCCCGGCCTGATCCCGACCAGGTACGGCTTGCTCGATCCCAACCCGAGGCCGGACGAGAAAATCCTGCCGCGCAACTACGGGCGCGGGCCTGGCTCTCTCATGTTAAACGTGCGAGTAGCCAAGACGTTCACCTTCGGCCCGCCGCGCGAGGGAGCCGGCGCGCCCTCGGGCGGACCCGGTGGCGGTGGTCCCGGCGGTGGTGGTGGTGGACCCGGCGGTGGCGGTGGTCCTGGCGGTGGACCCGGCGGTGGTGGCGGTGGCGGTGGTGACGGCCGTCGCGGTGGTGGAGGCGGCCCCTTCAGCGCGGGCGGGATCTTTCAGGGTGGCTCGACGTCGGCCAACCACCGTTACAGCCTGAGCATCTCGATGAGTATTCGAAATATTCTCAACCACACCAATCCCGGGGCAATCATCGGTAATATCACATCACCGCTGTTCGGACAGGCTAACCAGACGGCCGGCGCCGGCGGCTTTGGCGGCACGGGTTTCTCAGAATCCGCGAACAACCGGCGGCTGGAACTGCAAATGCGGTTTATTTTCTAGCAGGGCAGGGAACATGAGGCGTTGGGGTGGCAGGCCGGGGCAATATACATACAATAAAGGCACGTGAGAATTCTGCTGATCGAAGACGAACGGAAGATGGCAGAGCTGCTGCGACAGGGCCTGCAGGAAGAGGGCTATTCCGTTCTGGTCGCTTCCGACGGGCAGGAAGGGCTTGATCTGGCGCAGTCCTGCGAGCTGGATGGGATTATTCTGGATGTCATGCTACCCAAAATGGACGGCTTCGAGGTAGCGCGACGGCTTCGCCGGGGCCGAAATGCCGTCCCCATCTTGATGCTCACCGCCCGCGATGCAGTCCCGGATATCGTCACCGGCCTGGACAAAGGAGCGGACGACTATCTCACCAAGCCGTTCTCGTTCGAAGTGTTGCTGGCGAGGCTGCGAGCGATCACGCGGCGTGGCGCGAAGCCCTGTCCGTTGGATCTGCGAGTGGCGGACCTGGTGCTCGATCCCGCCAGTCACGACGTGAGCCGCGGCGGCCGGAAGATTGCGCTTACCCGGACGGAGTACAAGCTGCTGGAATGTCTGATGCGCCGCGCCGGAACGGTGGTACCGCGGGATCTCTTGATCGAGGAGGTGTGGGGCTTTGAGGGTGAGATCGAGAACAACACGCTCGACGCTTTCATCCGGCTGCTACGGGGAAAGATCGACTCCGGTTTTGAGCCCAAGTTGCTCCAGACCGTGCGGGGCGTAGGCTACTGCCTGCGGCAGGACACGGCATGATGAGATTTCGTTCGATCGGATTCCGTCTCACGCTTTGGTACTTCGCCGTCCTGTCGGTGGCGCTGGTGGCCTTTGGCGTTGCCATGTGGTTTGCGATGCGCCAAAGCCTGTTCGGCGCTGTGGACGGGACCTTGCGGGAACAAGCTCGAGGCGTGGGCCGATTCATCCAGGATCAAGGCGCGTCGGCGCATCCGGAGGAAATGCGCGAGGAGTTCCGGGAGCACTCCGTATTAGGGCCGGGAGGAGACCTGTTTCAGGTGTGCGACAGCAATGGCAACTGGCTTTATCGCTCCGGCGTCCTGCGGGAGGCGCCGATCCCGGTTTACACCACGGACCAGCTAAAGTCCACCCGGCGCTACGACAATGTGCGGATCCACGCCGCTCCTTTCCGGCTTCTTTCCCGGAACGTCGAAGTCCTCGGCCAGCTCTACGCCGTCCAGGTCGCGGCTCCGGTGCATGAACTCCAGGAGGGGTTAGAACAGTTCTTTTGGATTTTGGTCTGCGGGATTCCCGTTGTCCTGGTCTTCGCCTCTCTCGGGGGCTACTGGCTGAGCCGCCGGGCGCTGGTCCCGGTGGACGAGATCACACAGGCGGCGCAATCGATCAGCGCGCAGAGCCTCTCCCGGCGGCTTCCTGTTCCCGGCACCGGCGATGAACTGGAACGGCTCTCTTCCACGCTGAACGCCATGTTCGAGCGGCTGGACGCCGCCTTCGGGCGGATCACGCGCTTCACGGCGGACGCTTCCCACGAGCTGCGTACGCCGATCGCCTTCCTGAGAACGACCGCCGAGCTGGCGCTGCGAAGGCAGAGATCCGAAACGGAATACCGGGAGGCGTTGACCCAAATCCTGTCCGAACTGGAGCGAACATCCGGCCTGGTCGAAGACCTGATGGTTTTGGCTCGCGCTGACTCGGGATCCGGCGGGATGCGTTTCGAGCCGATGGACGTGATTGTGAGCATCCGGGAGGCCTGCGAACAGGGGAGGGTTCTGGCGGAATCGAAGCAAATCGAGTTCGAGGCCTCCATGCCGGAAGCCGCGGTAGAGATCGAAGGCGATTGCCGGGCGGTTCGCCGCGTGTTTCTCATCCTGATCGACAATGCAGTGAAATACACTGCGGCCGGCGGCCGGATCGCCGTCAACTTTGTTCAGAAAACCGGGTCGGCATGCATCGAGGTCCGCGATTCCGGCATCGGCATCGCCGCGGAGGACCTTCCCCACATCTTCGACCGCTTCTACCGGGCCGACAAGGCGAGATCGCGTGAGATGGGGGGAGTGGGATTGGGCCTCGCGATTGCGCAGTGGATCGTGGAGGTGCACCAAGGAAAAATCGAAGTGGAGAGCGTCCCGGGGCAAGGCTCCACATTCCGCATTGCCTTGCCGATGTATCAAACCAATGGTGTAGAGCAGGAAAGCAAGAGTGCGGCCGGTAGATTCTAAAACAGCACGCCCGACGTCGCTGCGCACCGTGGTTTGGTCGGGTGTTTATTCTGACTGCTGGCTCCTGACTTCTGTCTTCCTGTTTAGCAACCCACGCTTGGCGTCGCAACTCCCGCGCTGCCAACCGGAACTGCGGAACCCTGCGTAGGAAATCGAAGGGAAAGGCCTTGAGCCAAATATTGACAGCCCGCGTTGGCTCGTCTCAGGTTGCGACGGCGCCGTCGAAGATTAGTGCTGTTTGCTCTCGCCCTGTTTGGTGTTGTTCTCGCCGTGGCCGTTGTTGTTTTCGCCGTGGCTGTTGTTGTCGTCGCCGTGGTGGTTGTTGTCGTCACCGTTGCGGCACTCGTCGTCGTCGCTGTCCTCACACTGGCTTACGCTGCGTTGCTTCGGCTTCTTGCGGCCCTCGTCGTCGCTGAAGTCCTTGTTGTCGTTATTCTTGCCGTTGAGTCGAATGGTCGTCGGGGACTTGAGCGGGGATTGGAGCTGGCCCCCCAGATTGAGGACCTGCACAGTGGACCCTGGCGCCGAAGTGAGCTGATAAGTGCCTTGCAACACCTGCACCTGGGTCTGCTGCCCAACGCCGACGAGACGCGCTCGGGAATTCGGGGCAAGTTTCACGCGGGTCTTGTCGGAAAACGAGATCACGGCCGCCGCGCTGGTCGTGGCGATCTCATCCCCTTGCAATAGCGGCCATGATGGTATGCCCCCGGCGCCGAAGCGCATTCCCCGGATTTCCAGGTTGCCGGAACTGGAGACCGAAGCAATCGGAGAGGCAGCCGGAGCTATGCCAACCACGAGTGCAGCGAGAAGCAGAAAACCGATCATCCGCGAATA
>JBGOUJ010000606.1:0-4750 GCA_041477005.1 Terriglobia bacterium
CGACGGCTGAGATCTCGCGGTCTCAGGTCTGGCAGTGGGTGCGCCACGGGGCGAAGATGAAGGACGGCCGTGCGGTGAACGCCGAGCTGGTTCGCCGGACCATCCCCGAGGAGCTGGAGCACATCCGACAAGCGGTCGGGCCGAAGCGGTTCGACGGCGGGAAATTCGACCTGGCCGGGAAGCTGTTTGAGGACATGATGACCCGCAGCGATTTCAGCGAGTTTCTCACCACTATCGCGTATGAGTATATAGACTGAAGCCGGCATCCTGAGGTAGCGCTGCATGTCTCCGGTCGAACAATCCATGGGGCGCCGCCGCATCACCGGGAAACTCGGGGAGAGCGACTCCCGGACCGAATCCTTCGATCTACGCCTTTTCCCAGACTGCCACGCAGCGGAACCTCTATCGCATTCCAATGCCCTGAAGGGATGGCTCTGATGACCATGGACCGAAGGCAGTTTCTATTCGCGGCGCTGTGGAGCGGCGCAGCGCGGGCCAGGAAAACGCCCAGGGTCCCCTTGCTCGACAGGGGCTTTGCGCAGGTTACCAAGATCGCCGAAGGTGTGTATGCCACCATCGCCGACTTCACCAAAGGACAGCAGGCTGCATCCAACGGCGGGGTCATCGCGGGCCGCGACGCCGTGTTGATTGTGGAGGGACATTTTCAGCCGGCCGGGGCCGCGCTGGAAGTGGAATTCGCCAGGAGCGTCTCGAAAGCGCCCATTCGGGCGGCGCTCGACACGCACTATCACCTGGATCATACCTTCGGCAACTCCTACTACGCCGACCAGCGAATCCCGATCATCGGCCACGAGCGTGTGACGCCCTTGATGAAGGAGCGCTACGCGGCTCTGAAAGGCGCCGACAAGACGCCTCTGCTGGCGCCCTTCGAACAGAAGCTCGCCAAAGCGGCCGACGCCGCCGAAAAGCAGCACAAGGAATCCGACCTCCAGGCAATGAAGTGGATGCTGGGCGCCATCGATACGACCACGCTGGCGTTTCCAACCGAATCCCTGGCGCCCGCAGATGTGCCTAAGAGAATCGACCTCGGCCGCCTGACGGCCGTTGTCGAGTTCCACGCAGGCCACACCCCGACCGACCTCATCGTTCTGGTTCCGGAGCGCGACGTCGTTTTCACCGGCGACCTCCTGTTCAACCAGCAGTATCCAGTGACCATCGACGCTGACATGCTCGCCTGGCGCAACGTGCTCGACCGCTTTGCCGGCTATGGCCGGCGCACGCAATTCGTTCCGGGCCACGGTGCTGTGTGCGGCATGGAGAATGTCAGGGACCAATCGGACTTTCTGGATGATCTCCGCGGGCACGCCGAAAAGATGATTCGGGCGGGCGCCACAGCCGAAGAGGCCGAGCGGCGCTACCACGCGCCACAGCGGTACGAGCCGTACCACATTTTCTCCTGGGGTTTCACGGTCGGCGCCGCAATGGAGAACTACTTCGCGCAGCTTGCTCCTACTCGTCGGGCGGCCCCGCCGCCCCGGCCAGCTCCTGCGGCCTGACTTTTTCCATTACCCGCCTGCCCGGGACTCATGAGAGTTGAAGTAAGCAGGTCACCGGGCTTTTCGCCACAAATACACCGGCAGACCGGCTAAGACCAGCCCCAGTCCCAGCAACGAGCTGCGCGGAGACTCGAACAGCGTGTTGATCACGAAGGCCACCGCTACGAGTACAAACACCAGCGCCGTCCACGGGTAGCCGGCGAGGCGATAGGGGCGCGGCCATTCCGGGTGCTTTCTGCGCAGCACAATCACCGAAGCGACGGCCATCGCGAATAGAATCCAGGCGGCGAACATGGCCATCGTGATCAGGTGCTCGTAGCCGCCGGTGAGGGTCAGGACGGCAGCCCAAATGCTCAGCATCCAGATGGCATTGGCCGGCGTCTCATAGCGCGGGTGAATCCGGGCGATTTGCTGGAAGAACACGCCGTCCCGCGCCATCGCGAAGAAGATGCGCGGCCCGGCCAGGACGTTGGCGCTGATGGCCCCGAAGGTCGAGCAGAGGATGGCCAGGGTGATCAACGTGCCGCCGGCCGGGCCGATCATGAGGACCATCGCGTCGGCGGCTACGCGGCTGGAGGCGGCCACTCCGGTCTGTCCCAATACATAGATGTAGGCCAGGTTGGCGCTGACGTAGATGGTGATGACGGCTGCCACACCGAGGAAGATGCCGTAGGGGATGTTGCGCTGGGGGTTCTGAATCTCGCCGGCGGCGAAGCCCACGAAATGCCAGCCGTCGTAGGCGAACAGCGTGGAGATCATGGCGGCGCCGACGGCCGGTAAGAGACACAGCGAGAAGCTCTGGGGCCATAGCGGCAGGAAGTGGGCGCTCTGGCCGGGGTGGAGAACCAGCGCCAGGCCCACCAGTCCGACCAGGCCCGCCACTTTCAGGAACGTGAACAGGTTCTGCACTCGCGCTCCCCACACGACCCCACGGCAGTTGACCCAGGCGAGCAGCAGGATGATCCCGATTCCGACCGACTTTTCCAGCCACAGCGCCATGGGGAAGAAATACTTCAGGTAGAGAAGAAACGCTGCCGTGAGGGCGGCGATCGGCGCGGCAATCACCACCAGAAAATTGGTCCAGCCGTAGAGGAATCCCCAGAAGGGACCGTAGGCTTCGCGGATGTAGACGTAGAGGCCGCCCGAGTGGGGCAGCATGGCCCCCAGCTCGGCCAGTGTCAGCGCGCCGCAAAGCACCAGCAGCCCGGAAAAAATCCAGATGGCGATGACGAAGCCGGGCTCGGGAATGCGGCGTGCAATGAGACTCGGCACCACAAAAATGCCCGATCCGATCACGGCGCCGACCGACAGCAGGGCGGCGTCGAGCAGGGTGAGCTTCCGGGGCAGCTCGGCGGCAAGAGGCGGCGGCTGTGCGGCGGGCGTGGCGGCCGTTCGGTCCATAATGTTCGGCCCATCATAGCCTAAAGCGGGACCGTGCGAAGGAGCGGGCAAGAGGATCGCGGCCGGATGCGGCTGGTCAGTGCTGCTGTCGGGCCCAATCCCGCACGCGCCGGAGCCACTCGGTGCTTCTGGTCTGGCGACTGTCCTCGAGCAGCCGTGTCGCCTCGACCCCTCGGAGGGGCGGGAAAGCGCGGCTGAACTCGGCTTCCGAATACCGGCCGCCCTGCAGGTGGAAAATCGCCACCCGCGAGCCATCGTAGCGCCATACCTCCGGCACGCCAAAGGCCGCGAAGATTGGGAAGCGATCGAGCGAAGAACTCGTGACGTCCACCTCGATGATCAGGTCCGGCGGAGGGTCCAGCGCCGGGTCCACTTCTCTTCTCCAAACCGCTGAGGCGTGTTCGAGATAGAAGGCAGAATCCGGCTCGAAGCCCTTGAGAAGCTCGGCGCGCTGGAACGTGGTGGAACCAAGGGGGCAGAGATCGATGCCGAATTCTTCAGCGAGTACCTCCACCAAAAGCGAGAGAATCCGATTCGGTTGCTCGTGACGCGCCGATAAGACCATGATTTCCAGGGT
The DNA here is from genome assembly GCA_041477005.1 of Terriglobia bacterium. GTDB lineage: Bacteria > Acidobacteriota > Terriglobia > Bryobacterales > JACQDG01 > JBGOUJ01. The sequence goes on from JBGOUJ010000606.1 coordinate 3,496, forward strand.
TCCTTCGTTGTAGGTGAAGCGCGTGCCGTTCTTGTCCTGATGCTCGGCCAGGAGCCTCTGGTAGGTCTCCCAGCTCACGCCGCTGAGGACCACTTGGTGCACGGGCGGGGTCAGGAGCGCTGCCATCGTTTTTCTATTTTACCGCGAAGCCAGCCCTCGCGCCGGCGCTCGCCTCGGCCCCACGTTGTGCACGTTGTGCGACCGCAGGACCCCGCGGCGGGGCCTGGTGTTATACTGGGGCGGCTTTGGAGGGCAGGGGATGAATCCTCGGCGGTTGTTCTGGGCGAGTTGTGTCGCATTGATTACGACCGCGATGGTGTTTTCCATCCGTGGCGACATCCTCGACGCGCTCGGCGCCGATTTTTACCTCACCAAGCAGCAGACCGGCGTCCTGCTCAGCCCCGCCTTCTGGGGCTTCACGGTGTCGATACTCATCGGGGGATCGCTGGTGGATTTCCTCGGGATGCGGCGGCTGCTCCTGCTCTCGAGCTTCGGTTACGTGGCGGCTGTGCTGGCCATCCTCTTCGCGCCGAGGCCTTCCGGCGCCGCTGAGCCGTATTACACGCAGCCGGGGTTCCTCATCCTTTACGGCGCCATGCTGGCGCTGGGGCTGTCGCAGGGCTTGGTCGAAGGAGTCATAAACCCGCTCTGCGCCACGCTGTATCCCGACCAAAAAACCCACAAGCTGAACGTGCTGCATGCCTGGTGGCCGGGGGGTCTTATCATCGGCGGTCTGCTGGCGTACGCGGTCACCAAGCTCATGGGGCTCGACGTGGCCGGCCTGCCGGCGGCCACTGCGACCCTGGGCTGGCGCCTCAAGCTGGCCGTCATTCTGCCCCCGGCGGTTTCCTATGCACTGCTGATTATCGGCCAGAAATTCCCCGCCACCGAGCGGGTGGCGGCGGGCGTTTCGACGCGCGAGATGTTTGGCGAAGCGCTCCGGCCGATGTTTCTGCTCTGGTTCGGCTGCATGTGGCTCACCGCGTCCACCGAGCTCGGACCCGACCAGTGGGTCGGCTCGCTGATCACCAGCCTGGCCGGGATGCAAGGCATCCTGATTCTGGTTTACACCGCCGGCATCATGTTCGTGCTTCGCTCCTTCTTCGGCGGCGCGCTGGCCCACCGCTTCTCGCCGCTCGGGCTGCTGACCCTCTCTTCGATCCTCGCGGCCTTGGGGCTGTTCGGGCTGAGCGTGGTGAAGACCCCGGCCCAGGCGTTCCTGGCGGCCAGCGTTTTTGGTATTGGAAAGACATTC
>JBGOUJ010000607.1:0-4723 GCA_041477005.1 Terriglobia bacterium
ATCTTGGCATCACGGTCACTTCAGCGAACTCCCGGTGAGCATTCTTCGGGCGGTCCCCTCCGCGAAGGGTCTGTACCAGGCGCATGATTTCGCCGCGCTTTTCGAAACCGGCGTCGATGAAGGGCACGTAAGCGAGGTGGGAGAGAAGGGGGTTCGTCGCGATAAAAACATGGCCCCCTGGGACCAGCACGCGCATGGCGAGCTCCGCGAACCGGGAGAAGAAGTGGCGCAAGCGGTCGCGGTCTCCATCCGTGAGCACCGTGAAGCGAGGCAGGGGGCTTCGCTTGCACCCATCGAACGATGGTGGAATCCGCCAAACGCCGCCGCGACCCTTCCGCAATTTCTCTTTCTCGACAGAGGTGTATTCACGCAGCCCGTAGGGGGGATCCGTGACGATGGCGTGAATCGAGTTCGGAGCCCGAGCCTCCATCCACCGGAAGCAGTCGTCCAGGTGCAACGTGTAGTTGGCGCCTCCCATCCTCCCGGTTATCGACCTGACAGGAGACATCTCTTTAGGTCTTCGGATCATGGGGCGTAACCCGGGCGCCGAGTCTCGCCGCCGGGTGTGACCCTTATTGTACGATGGGTTCGACGGAGGGGAGGTCGTGCGGGGAGGGCATTTCTGCCGCGAGCACTGGTGGGCTGAGATCCTGGGCTGCGGACCTGTGGTACTATGCTGAGTTTGACCGCCCCCTTACGGTCGCGGCTCAGGAAAACTTCATTCCCATGAAGGTTTACGAAGGCAAGGATATTCGCAATGTCGGCGTGGTCGGACACGGCGACTGCGGCAAGACCAGCCTGGTGGCCGGCTTCCTTTACACCGGCGGCGCCACCAGCCGTCTGACCCGGGTGGACGAAGGCAACACCATCACCGATTTCGACGAGGAGGAGCAGGCCCGCAAGATCACGATCTCTTCCGCGGCGGCCATCCTCGAATGGAACAAACTGAAGCTGAACCTCATTGACACGCCCGGCTATAACATCTTCATCCACGACGCCAAGAGCTCCCTGATCGCGGCCGATTCGGCGCTGGTGGTGGTGGATGCGGTGGGCGGGGTCGAAGTGCAGACCGAAAAGGTCTGGGCTTACGCGGACGAGTATCAGCTTCCCCGCGCCATCGCCGTCAACAAGCTGGACCGGGAGCGGGCGAGCTTCGAACGGACCCTGGAGAACATCAATGAAGTTTTCGGGCGCACGGCGACCCCGATCCAGTTGCCGATCGGCGCCGAGCGCGACTTCCGCGGCGTGGTCGATCTGGTCGCCATGAAGGCCTATACCTACCAGCCCGAGGGGAATGGGAAGGGGGCGGAGGGCCCCATCCCCGCCGATCTGGCCGAGGCGGCCCAGAAGGCCCACGAGACATTGATCGAGATGATCGCCGAAGGAAACGACGCCCTGATGGAAGAGTTTTTCGACAAGGGGACGCTCGAGCCGGACCACATCAGCAGCGGCCTGCGGGAGGCCGTTCACCAGCGGCGCATCGTGCCGATCCTGTGCGTCTCGGCCGTGCGCAACATGGGCTCCGACCTGATGCTGAACTTCCTGGCCGCCAACATGCCGGCGCCGACCGACCGCGGCCAGGTGGAGGGAAAGAACGGCGACGGCAGCCCGGCATCGCGCAAGATCGCCGACGGCGAGCCGCTGTCGCTGTTCGTCTTCAAGACCGCCGCCGACCCGTTCGCCGGCCGGGTTACTTATTTCAAGGTGATGTCCGGGGTGTTGAAGAACGACGCTAACGTCCACAACTACACCCGGAGCGCCGCCGAGCGGCTCTCGCACATCGGCGTGCTGTTCGGCAAGACGATCACGCCGGTGACCGAGATCCACGCCGGGGATCTCGGGGCGGTAGCCAAGCTGAAGGAGACGCTGACCGGCGACTCGATCGGCGACAAGCCGTCCCCGATCCTTTATCCCACAGTGGTGTTGCCGGTGCCGGCCATCGCTTACGCGCTCGAGCCCAAGTCGCGGCAGGACGAAGACCGCATGAGCGCGGCCATCCACCGGATCCTCGAGGAAGACCAGTCGCTGCGCTTCTACCGCGATGCGCAGACCAAGGAGTTCCTGCTCGCCGGCAGCGGGCAGCAGCACGTGGAGGTGATCGTCAGCCGGCTGAAAAAGCGCTACGGCGTGGAAGTGACGCTCAAGGCCCCCAAGATTCCCTACCGAGAGACGATCCGCGGCAGAGCCGACGTGCAAGGCCGGCACAAGAAGCAGACCGGCGGCCACGGGCAGTTCGGCGATTGTAAGATCAAGATGGAGCCGCTCCCGCGAGGCGCCGAGTTCGAGTTCGTCAACGACATCTTCGGCGGCGCCATCCCGAAGACCTTTATCCCGGCGGTGGAGAGAGGGATCCGGGAGGCGGCGGAGCGCGGGTATCTGGCGGGCTACCCGGTGGTCGACTTCCGGGTCATTCTGTATGATGGATCTTACCACGAGGTGGATTCCTCGGAAATGTCGTTCAAGCTGGCCGGCCGCAAAGCGTTCCGGGCGGCCGTGGAGCAAGCCAAGCCGGCCCTGCTCGAGCCGATTATGAACGTGGAGATTCAGACGCCGATGGATTTTGCCGGGGACCTGATGGGTGACCTGAACAGCCGCCGCGGGCGGGTGGCCGGCATGGACTCGAAGGGCAACACGCAGATCATCAAAGCCCATGTACCGATGGCGGAGATGCTGAGCTACGCCAACGACCTGACATCGATGACCCAAGGGCGCGCCTCCTACACCATGGAATTCGCCCACTACGACTTCGCTCCCCCTCCCATTGCCGAAAAGGTGATCACCGCCGCCAAGGCCGGTCGCACGGGCGAGGAGGAAGAAGAAGAGTAGGACCGGCCGGCTCCGCCGGGCCGAAAGCCGCAAATCAGAAGTGCCGACTATTATTCGGAGGACATCAACATGAAATCCATTCGTATCGCCGGCCTATTGCTTCTGGCCGTGTCGCTGCACGCCGATGTCAAGACGCAAGAGAAAAACCAGGTGCAGTTCGAGGGCATGATGGGTCGGATGGCCGGGATGTTCGGCGGCAAGGCCGCCCGCGAGGGCGCCATCAGCACGGTGGCGGTGAAGGGCAACCGCAAAATGACCGTCAACGATAACACCGGGCGCATCATCGACCTGGACGAAGAGAAGGTCTACGAGCTGGACATGCGGAACAAGTCGTACCGGGTGACGACCTTCGCCGAGCTCCGGCGCCGCATGCAGGAGGCCCAGGAGAAAGCCAAGGGCCGGTCGCGGGAGACGGCCGAGCCTTCCAAGAAAGAGCCGGGTGAAAAGGGCGAAAAGGAAATGGAGATCGATTTCGATCTGAAGGAATCCGGCCAGAAAAAGACGATCAACGGCTACGACTGCCGCGAGGTGGTGATGACGATCACCGTCCGCGAGAAGGGCAAGACGCTCGAGCAGGGCGGCGGCATGGTGATGACAGCCAATACCTGGCTCGCCCCGCGCATCGCCGCCATGAAGGAGATTGCCGAGTTCGACCGCCGCTACGCGGAAAAGATGGCGATGCCGGCGCTCGGCGCCTCGGCCGAGCAGATGGCGGCGGCGATGGCCATGTACCCCATGATGAAACAGGCGCTCGGCAAGTTCCAGACGGAGAACGTGAACATGGATGGCACTGCCATTCTCACCGTTACGGCCATGGATGCGGTTCAAAACCCCGAGCAGGCCGCGCAGCAGAAGCCGCCGCAGCAGGAGAAAGAATCCGCCACCGACGTCACCTCGGTCCGGGGCATCCTGGGCGGCATCGGCCGGAGGACGGCCCGGAAGAAGGCCGACGGAGACACCGCCGCCGCTCCCAAGTCGCGCGCCACGATTCTTACCATGAACCACGAGCTGGTGAAGGTGGCGAGCGATGTGACCGCGGCGGACGTCTCGATTCCAGCCGGGTTCAAAGAGAAGTAGCGGCTCGTGCACCGGCTCCGCCACCGTCGCGCTGTAGCGGCCGGCGGTGGATACGTTCCGCGGGGTAAGCCGGGAGTCCGGATGCTGGCGGTTGGGGAGACGCGCCCCGAAAGACTGCGCGAAGCTGGCGGAGGAAAGCGGGCCGTTGGAGGACACTTCGGCGTGAACGCGGCGGCTTGCAAATGAGAAATGCTCCGTGGCCGGCCGGCTGAGGATTGCTCCTCGGCCAGCCGGGGTGTCGAAGGTCCTACTCGGTCCGGCAAGTCACTTCACGGCGCCGAAGGCAGCGAAGCAACTGTTTTTGTGGAGGATCTCAAGCTGGGAAAAGCCGGCCTGGCGCAAGAGGTCGGTCTGAAACAGCAGCGGGCGCGGGGTGTCTTCGAACTCGATGTAGGTGAAGACGTCTTGGCGGTACTTCTCGCCTTTCAGTTGCCGCAGATATTCTCCGTAGCGGCTCCACATAATGGATTGGACGGCGGGCGTGGAATGGCTGATGAAATCGACGATCCAGAGGGAGCCGCCGGGGCGCAGGCTCGCGTGGAGTTTTCCAAAGACCAGCTTCCATTCGCTCTCTTCGCGGAGGTGGTGTAAGACGCCGCCGGCCACGATGATGTCGAATTGCGACTGGCCCAGAGCGATGTCGCGGATATCGCCTTGAAGCGTGGTGATTGGATGGGGGGATTGCTTCCCGACTCGGTCCCGCGCCCGGTCGAGCATGGGCCAGCTCAGATCGACCAGCGTCACGTGCAGGCCGGGAAGTTTTTCGAGCAGCTTGAGGCTGTAGTTGCCCGCTCCGCAGCCGACATCGAGGAGGGCCTGG
>JBGOUJ010000608.1:0-4722 GCA_041477005.1 Terriglobia bacterium
CCTGGTTGCGCGGTCAAGAAAGGCTGTCCAAAATTTTGCTGCTGACTGGCGCTCCAAAGTGGCCGAGTAGCGCCAAAATTGTCGAGGGAGCTAAGATCATGCGAGGACTCTTGCTTTTGATCCTATTGCCGGCCGCCGCCGCGCTCCAGGCTCAGCCGAGGAAGGGTTCGAGGGAGGCAATGCTCGACGAACTGAGCCAGGCGCTGACGTTCCACGCCTCATTCGACCACGGCACCGAAGCTGACTTTGCGCTCGGCGACAAGCGCATCTACACAGCGTCGTCGTACAAGAACCGCGAGGATGCGCGGCCGGGGTTCCTGGACGCCGATTTCGGCATCGTCGCCGCCGACGGCCGCTATGGCGCGGCGCTGCAGTTCAAAAAGAAAAACACGCGGGCCGTTTACTATCAAGCGGACAAAAACGTGGCCTACCGGAAGCGCGATTGGAGCGGTACGGTTTCGTTCTGGCTGAGCCTGGATCCGGATCGCGATTTAGAGCCGGGCTTCTGCGATCCGATCCAGGTGACCGCTGAGGCCTACAACGACGCGGCCGCGTGGACGGACTTCACCAAAGACGATAAGCCGCGTCATTTCCGCCTCGGCGTTTTCGGCGACCTGAAAGCCTGGAACCCAAAGAATCTCGGCGGCGACAACCCCGATTTTCTCCGCCGGTTGATCGTCGTGACCCAGCCGCCATTCGCACGCGGCCAGTGGACCCACATCGCGATCACGTTCGCCGGCCTCAACACCGACGCCGGCGGAACCGCCAAGCTGTATCTGAACGGCCAGCTCCAGGGAACGGCGGAGGGAATCCGCGAGCCGTTTACGTGGGACCTGTCACGAGCGGCAATTCGTCTGGGCGTCGGCTACATCGGACTGTTCGACGACCTGGCGGTCTTCAACCGCGCGCTGAGCGACCGCGAGGTGCAGCTTCTCTACCGGCTGCCGCGCGGCGTGGCGGGGCTGTATCAATCCCAGAGGTAGCGGACCAAGCCATGTTCGTGCCCGCTCAAGAACCGGTTCCCATTACAAGCGAGTTCCCCCACTCGCCGGCTCTTTCACAGCCGCGTCTGACGTTAGTTCGGCCAGCTCCGATGCAGATTCCCACCGAGCCGGTGAGGCACGAAGCCTCTCGATTTCGGCGTCGTTAAGCGCCTCAGTTCCGAAGGAAAGCGCCCACCGCCCATCCTCGCCGCAGAAGATCCTATTAGAACCGAATGCCTGATCGTCACACTTCCTCGGATCCGAGAGGGCGTCTTGGCAGAAGTAGACGTCCAGGTAGGCTCTGTTATCGGGCGTCCTGATGTACGGGAGATCAGATAACAAGTCAACGAGGAATCGAGCCTCATCAAACGGCAGATACCTGACGCCGACGACGTTCCCTGCGGCGTCCCGGAGCCAGTCATAAAATCCCGTCCAGTCGCCGTAGCCTCGGTCCCGATGGATGTGACTAGATATTGCAAAAGCACGAACAGGGCACCGACCCGCCAGGGCGAGCGTCGGCTCCGACCGGAGCGCCACAAGCAAGCAATGGTCCGATCTCGATTCCCAGTGTACAAAACAAGGAACGTCTAGCGGCTGAAGTAGCGGAATAGGGCGCCGGGGAGCCGGACATCCTGGAACAATTCTGGGGGCATTTGTCCTAGCGGCGAGGCCAGGACGGGACGGAAGGACAATTTGGGGAGGATATCGCGCGCCGGATCGAGGTTGGGAGCCACTTCGATTAACTCGACCCCGGCGCCGGCGAGCCGGAACACGGCGCATTCGGTCACGTAGAGCACCTCGTGTCCATCCCGCCGTGCGCGCGGGCCGCTGAAGGTGATCTGCCTGACGCGTGGGACGAACTTCGGCGCGCCACGGGCCGTCAGCGTCCCGCAAAACACCAGCTTCCGGGCCTTCTGGGCGATATCGATGAAGCCGCCGGTGCCGATCACCGCCGATTCGATGCGGCTGACGTTCACGTTGCCCTCGGCGTCGACTTCAGCGAAGCCCAGGAAGGCGAGGTCGACGCCGCGTCCGTGATAGAAATCGAACTGATGGCGGGTCTCGATGATGGCTGTGCTGTTGTACGACGCGCCGAAATCGAGGCCTTCCGCCGGGATGCCGCCGATCTGGCCGTGCTCGACGGTCGGCGTCACTTCGCCGTCGAGGCCCTGCTCGCGGGCGACCTTCATCACGCCGTCCGGCATGCCGAAGCCCAGGTTCACCACGGCGCCGGGAAACAGCTCGAGCGCGGCGCGGCGGGCGATCACCTTGCGCGGCGTCAGCGGGAAGGGGCCAAACTCCGAAGCCGGCTTGCGCGCCGCGCCGCAGAGGCTCGGGTCGTAGTGAATCTGGAACGTCTGTCCCTGATTTGGATCGAGCACCAAGAAATCCACAAAAACTCCCGGCACGCGCACGGTTCGGGGGTCGAGTTCGTAGATTCCGGCGGTCCGCTTCACCTGCGCGATGGTGATGCCGCCGGCGGCGCGCGCGGCCTGGGCCATCAGGCAGTTGTCCCAGGGGGCTACCTCTTCGTCCATGTTGAGGTTGCCTACCGGATCGGCGGCGGTGGCGCGGATCAGGGCCACGTGGATGGGAAACGTCTTGTAGAAAAGAAACTCACGGCCGTCGCGCTCGAAGATTTCGACCAGGTCTTCTTTCGCCGCGGCGTTGAGCTTGCCGCCTTCCAGGCGCGGATCGATAAAGGTGTCGAGGCCGATCTCGGAAATCCAGCCCGGGCTGCCCGCCGCAGCGGCGCCAACCAATTGCACAATGATGCCCGCCGGAAGATTGTAGGCCTCGATCTTGTTCTCCGCTGCCAGCCGCGCCATCGACGGCGACATGGACCAATGGCCGCCGATGATGCGACGGATCAGCCGCGGATCGGCCAGGTGCTCCAGGCCCCGGTCCTTCTGGTTCCCAACCCCGAACGGATGCACGAGCGTCAGTCCCCGCGGCGAGCCGGTCTCGCGGAAGCGCCGCCCGAGGGCGGCCAGCAGTTGCTCGGCGATCGAGTGGCCGGAGCCGGACCCGCCGATGGCAACGGTCCAGCCGTCCTGGATGGGGGCCACCGCCTCCTCAGCAGCTACGATGGGCTTCTGCATAAGTCTCAATGTCTTTTTTCATCGCACCGCCAGCGTCACACCCGACTGGCTCGACGCCCCACCGACCGTGAGCACCACCGGGACCGCCGGCCCGGGCGTGGCTCCGTCGGGAATTTTCGCGTTCACCTGCATCACACCGGCCACCAGCCCTGGCGCGCCGCCGGCATAAAGCACCTGGGCTGGAAGCCCGCCGATCAGGACTGAAACCCCCTGCCGTGGCTGCGGCAGTGGGTCGGCCGCGGGCTTGCCATCCACGCCGGCCGGGGCCGTCTGCCCCTCGCCGGTCGCATACAAACTTACCACTGACCCTCTGGCCGCGGGGTTCGCCGCCGAATTGATGCTGTTGTCCTGGTTCAAGGCGGCCGCCTGGCCAGCGCCCGCAGCGCTCAGGGTAAACAGCGCGGGTGCGGAAAGCGCCACCGGCAGGTCCTTGCCGTCCGATGCCACCGTCTGATATTCCACCTGGCAACGGGTTGTTGACTTGCCGGCCACCGCGTACGGAACCACGGCGGAAACCTGCGCCGCCGAGACGTAGACCAGTGGCGCCGCAAAGCCGTCGAAGAGAACGCGAGTCTGGGCGAGCGAGTTGTCCACCAGTCCGGCCGTGTTCAGCCGAAGACCGCTCGGCACGCCCGGACCAATCCCGGTCCCGAACAGCGTCACGATCGCGCCGGGAGCCACCGGGCCGGGCAGAAAGCTCGCCGCATTCACTACGGCGGCGACGGTGGGCCGGCTCGCCTTCACCTGGCCGGAGTTGGGATCGGCCAGGAGCGAGCTCACGTTGACCGCTTCGAAATCGGCCCCGGTCAGTTGCGCGATCTCATGGAGATGGTCGTTGTTCCAGCGGTCATCCGGCGCGCCGGAAAGGAACCAGGAGGAGCCGTTGTCGGCCAGGATCATGCCGTATTTCTTGAGAGCCTGCAAGATCACCTGCACTTCCGGGGAAAAACCGGCGGTGTTGAACGAAGCCTTGAGCCGGAAGCGCTGGCCCATGGGAGGGTATTGCGAGCCAGTGAGGTCGGAGGCGAGGTGGCGCGCCGGCCAGACGTATTCGCGCCGGGTCTGCGGCACGGTGAAGCGGATGGCGTGGCGGATTTCGCCGGCGGCCACCTCGTCGTAACGGACCAGGCCCGGCAATATGGCCAGGCCCGCCGCATCGGCCGAGGTCCAGCCCGCCGGCCGCAGCCCGTCCGACCGCAGGTCGAAGATCGCGCCGCTGCCGACCTGCCAGCTTCCGTTGGGCTGCGGGTAAGCGCTGAACAGCTCATAGAGCCGGCAGTTGTCGCGATCGAGGACCAACACGTGGCGATCGCCCGTGCTGTTCGAGCCACCCTCGATGGGCGGGTTTGGCGGGATCGGGTACGGGCCGGGGTCGCTCTCATCGGCATACTGGAAGGTAACGGGCACTTTCGGCTGCGCGCCGGCAACGACGACGAACGGAATCCCGATCGGACCGCCTTGATAGAGGCCCGCGCCGAAATCGGCGTGACCGGGCCGGCTGGCGCCAATGGTTGAGACATAGACTGCCGAGTTGGCGTCGAGCGGCAGCGTATCGACCGGCGTGTTCCAGATGTTATCGGCGGGAAAGACCGGGCAGCCGGCCAGCACGGGCTGGGCGCGGGACGGTTCGGCACAGA
>JBGOUJ010000609.1:0-4719 GCA_041477005.1 Terriglobia bacterium
CATAGGCGGGAAACAGGCGCGCGCCGGAGCCGCCCTCGTTCACGTAGGATCGGATGAACTTGGGATGGCGCGACGTGATGTTGCGGTGGGCCACAATATCGATGCCGCTCGCCTTGCCGTCTTCGTTCACCACCTCGCGGTCGCGCAACTGAGGCAGCAATCCGCTGACGTTCGGCCCGACGATGTTATCCATCAGGTAATGGCCCAGCACGCCGCTGGAATTCGCCATACCGTTGGGCCAGAAGCGTGACGCCGAGTTCAACAGGATGCGGGTGGACTCGAGCGCGGAAGCGCCCAGCACGACGACGCGGCCCTTCGCTTCGTAGGACTTCTTGCTGAGCCGGTCGAAAAACAGCACGCCCCTGGCGTTGCCGTTCTTGTCCGTCAGGATCTCGCGCACCACGGAATCGCTCCGCAACGTGAGGCGCCCGGTCTTAGCGGCGGCCGGCAGCGTGTCGGAGATGGAGTTCCAGAAAGCTCCCGCGTCGCAGCCGCGACCGCAGCTTCCGCAATAGTGGCAGGCCGCGAGACCGTTGACGCTCCGCGAGCGCTGCGCCGCGCGCTTGGCGATCACCCGCATCCCGAGGCCGAGAGTAGGGGCGACCTTCTGCACCAGCCGCTCGCCGCAATTCAGCGGGAAGGGCGGAAGATACTTTCCATCGGGGAGATTGGGGATGCCTTCCGGGGCGCCGGCCACTCCAATGAAGCTTTCGACCTTGTCGTAGTAAGGGGCCATCTCGGCGTAGGTGATGGGCCAGTTGTCACCATACCCGTCGCGGTCGGCGGCCTTGAAATCGTAATCGCTCAGCCGCCGCGCGTTGCGGCTCCAGTGCAGGATCTTTCCGCCCACGCAGCGCGACCGTACCCAGGTATATGGTTTGTCCGGAGGCGTCGTATACGGATGCTGCGGATCTTCGATGTAGAGCGCCCGTGTGTACTCGTCGGTGTAAATCTGGTTGGGATAATACTTCTCGCGATTCCCGGGCCGGTCGAACCCGCGGAAAGGCATTTCGTACGGCCAACTGTGCGTGTGGAAATCCTTGGCGGGGTCCAGGCGCGGCCCCGCTTCCAGAAGCAGCACCTGAAGCCCGCCTTCGGTGAGTTCCTTCGCGGCCATGCCGCCGGCCGCTCCGGAACCCACCACAATGGCGTCGTAGGTCTTCTTCAGGTCCACCATCAGATCAGATCGGCATCAAAACATGATCTTTATGGCAAGCTGCAGGATGCGAGGATCGCCATCGGTACCCGTCAGTTTACCGAAGTTGACGTTGGTTATGCCGGTGTTCGGCAGCCCGAAATTGGTCCGGTTGAACAGATTGAAGGCTTCAAACCGGAACTGGCCCAACCCGGACTCACCCAGCATGGGCAGGCGGAAGCCCTTTGCCATGGAGATGTCCAGATTGGCGAAGCCGGGGCCTTCGAGAATGTTCCGGCCCAGGGTGCCCAGCCCGTTCGGAGCGGGGTTCACGAAGCGGGTGGTGTCGAAGTACTTCGCAACCTTGTCGCCTTTGCTGCGGTCGGCGGGCAGCACCGGGTTGCCGGCGCCGAGCAGGTCCACGCGCGCGCCGGAAATGCCTGCCAGCGGATCGCCGGTGGCGGCGATCGCGAAGAACCGGCCGGACTGCAAGGTCAGGATACCCGAAAACTTCCAGTCCCCGGTGAGAGCCCTGGCCACTAGTCCATGCTTGAGACCCGGCAGATCCCAAACATAGGAGCTGACGAACCGATGCCGGCGGTCGGCGGTAGTGGGTCCGTGGCCCAGGAAGAAATTGAGTGGGTTCGAAAGGGGCGCGTCCTGGGCGGCCTGGTTCCGCGACTGATAGTCCAGCGCTTTCGCCCACGTGTACGAAGTCAGAATCGTGAACCCGTGGCTGTAGCGCTTGTCGAGTGAGACCTGCAGCGCGTTGTAGGAAGCGTTGAGGCCGTTGAACATCCGGTCGATTCTGGAATAACCTTGGATGGGCCTGCGATCGTCGATGGTGTTTCGGTTCTGGGCCAGGGTCAGCTTGGGATTGTAGATAGGCGCGTTCTGGTCGTACTCCCCTTTCAGGTGTGTGGACTGCGTCCCAACGTAGGCCACCCGCAGCCGGGTATCCTTGACCAGTTCCCGCTCCACGGTGAAATTCCACTGCTGAGTGGAGGAGGTCACCCATTTGCCGTCGACAACGATTGTCTCGAGCGGGCTATCAAAGGGACTATCCTTCCCGAAGCTGGTAAGCGGGTATTTATTGCTCGATTCCCGGCCCAGGTAGGGGTTGTCGAGCGTCCCGTCGAAGAACAGAACGCTGTAGCTGAAGGGCGAAACGTTGTTGGCGTTGTTGGAGACCCACAGCAGCGGCGCGTCGTAATAGACGCCGTAACCGGTGCGGATGGCGGTCTTGCCATCTCCAAAAGGATCCCAGGCCACGCCCAGGCGCGGCGCGAAGTTGTTGTAATCCCGTTGGGCAACGGGCCCAGGGATCGTACCGCCTTGCGGATTGGCATCCCCGTGGTAGAGCAGCCCTGGGGGAGCGTTGACGAAGATCTTCGACCGGACGCCTTTCTGGTAATTGCCCAGATCAAACGTCTGGTTGCGGTCCAGGGTGTCGCTAATGAAGTCAAAGGGTTCCCAGCGCAGCCCAAAGTTCACCGTAACGCGGCGGCTCAGGCGCCACACATCGCCGAAAAAGAAGCCCTTGGTAAACTGGCGGCGGTTCTCCAACTCGCCGTTGTTCTGGGTAAAGTTGGAAAACCGGCCCAGCATGAAATCGGCACGGTCGAAGCCGGCCGAGTTGGGGCCGCCGGTGACGTGCCCGTCAAACTGCCAGGCGCCGGAGCTATGGAACACGGTGTCCTCGTTATACTGACTCCACGCGAACTGCGCGCCCCAGGTAAAGGTGTGAGCGCCCTTGGTCCAGCTCCAGTCATGCACGATCTCCTCGGTGGCCCGGTTGAAACCGACCTTGGGATCGCTGTTGATGCTGGCGCCGCTGTTGGTCATGGACACGGCTACATCGTTCGAAGGGGCATACACGTTAAGCCCAAAATCACGAACGCTCTTGTTGAAGTCGCTGATGGCCTGGCTGTACTGGTGCATGCCGCTGATCTGCGAATGCACCAGCATCGTGGGGCTGAGCGCGAAAGTGTGCCCCAGGGTGGCGTTGCGGGTATTCTGAACACCCTGGACGCGCCCGGCGTGGATGTTGTCCGGGGGCGAGTGGTAGGGATTGTCCTGATCGTTCTCGAACACGCGAAACAGCAGGGTATGTTTGTCGTTGTGCACGTAGTCGAGGCGGCCCACATATTGCCTGCCGTTCTCCGGGAGGGAGAAGGTGAACCGGGTGAAGCCGTCGGGGTCGGGCACCGGGGAAACCGTCAGCAGCTTGAGCGCGGCCGCTGAAAGACGGCTCTGGGGAATCGTGTTCTGCGGAAAGGGCGCCCCGCTCTGCGGGTCGTAGATGGTGATGGGGTTGCTGGAAAAATCGCCTCGCCGCTCGGCGGCGGACAGCGTCTGGACGCGCGTAGCTCCCGAGGCGGTGCGGATCCAAAGCTGCTGGAAGCCTCCGAACGCAAACAGCTTGTTCTTGCGCAGGGGCCCGCCCAGCGTGAAGCCCGTCTGGTTGCGCTTGAGCTGGTCCTGCTGGCGCGAGAAGAAGTTGCTGGCGTTCAGTTGGGTATTGCGGACGAACCAGAAGCCGTCGCCGTGGATCTGGTTGGTGCCGGACTTGGTCACGACGTTCACCGCGCCCGCCGAGCTGTTGCCTTGATCCGGCGCCATGTTGCTGGTCTCGACTGAGAATTCCTGGACGGCATCCGGAAACGGAAACGGCAGGTTGGTGTTCATCAGGTTGTCCATGTTGCCGCCGCCGTCCAGCGTGAAACGGACGTTGTTGTTCCGGGACCCGTTGACCGCAAATTCCTTGGTGCCGCGGGGCCGCCAACTGCTGGTGATCTCGCCGGTGTTACTGCCGAACGCGGAAACGCCGGTTGCCAGCAGCGCCAGGTCTGCCGCGTTGCGTCCATTGAGCGGCAGTTCGACAACGCGAGCCCGGTCCACCGTTTCCTTCAGAGTGGAAGAGCGCGTCTCGACCTGAGCGGCCGCGGCGTCCACCGAAACCGTGGTTTTGACATCGCCGACCTCGAGCACGATATCCACCTTGATGTTCTCGTTGGCTTGCAGCAGGACACCAGTGCGCTCGTAGCGCTTGAAAGCCGGTTGCTCGACCACCAGGGAATAGGTGCCGATGGGCAGCGAAGGAAACAAGTATTGTCCGCTCTCGTTTGAGGAAACCTTGCGCACCTGGCCCGTGCTGGTGCTGGTCAGGGTTACGGACGCGCCCGGAATGGCGGCGCCCTGCGCATCAGCGACGACGCCAAAGATGGCCGCCGTGTCCCGCGTTTGTCCAAAGGCAGCAGTCGCTAACGCGACTGATAAGAAAACCAGCAGTCCACGCATAACTCGTCTCCTCCGAATGAAGAGCCTTATCTCCAGAATGTCCATTTGGGCTCCACCGTGGCGACAGTATACACCAGATTGCCTCCCCGTCAACCATGTCAACGGAATTTCACATTCCGGGTCCCCACACTGTGGTTCCTTCTCATAGCCTCCGCGCCACCACCATCGTCATATCGTCCTGCAGCTCGGGCCGGCCGGTCCATTGGTTCACCGCGGCGATCGTCGCGTCGATGATTTCGCGCGGCTCCCGCCGCCAGTGGCGGACCAGCAGCTCGATCAGCCGG
>JBGOUJ010000610.1:0-4702 GCA_041477005.1 Terriglobia bacterium
CCTGGGTTTCGCCCGTGACGCCGGCCTGCCGCAGGATGTTCTGGATTCGCTTGAAGCTGGCGGCGAGTGGCTCGAAGTTCTCCGTAGGACGCACCTTTGAGATAGCTTCCAGACGGTCGGCGACATCGGGAAGGTTGTCGGCGCCGGCGGCTAGGACAGCGTTGACCTCGTCGTACCGGTAGCCGCGCACGTCGCGGAAGTAATAGCGAACGCGGTCGAGCAGAAACTCATGTAGAGTTGCTCGTGCTCCCGTATCGCTGGCCCAAATGGTTCTAGCCGAATCCAAGAGCTGATCGAGCGTGTATGGATGTCGACCTTCAACGAGAATGTGGACGACCCCGAGCGCTGCGCGGCGTAGGGCATACGGGTCTTTGGAGCCAGTCGGCACCAGACCGATCACGAAGAATGCTTGGAGCGTGTCTAGCCTGTCGGCAAGGGCAAGCAGTTGGCCACCCTTGGTGCGAGGGACCGCTTCGTAGTGGTCGTAAATCGCTCGCCAGACTTCTTCCGGCTCTCCTTGCTTGCGTGCATACAACCCGCCAATCACTCCCTGCAACTCGGTGAACTCTTTCACCAATTCGGTGGTCAGGTCGCATTTGGCGAGCTCGGCAGCACGTTGGACGTTGGTGTCTCCGCCGAGCCTTTGAACCAGATCCATATTCCGCTGGGTCTTAGCGAAATAGCTTCCCAACTTGGCGTGAAACGTAACCTCGTGGAGGTCCTTGCTCCGCTCAGGCAACGGTCTCTTCTGGTCGGTTTCCCAGAAGAAGCGGGCGTCGTTGAAGCGCGCGCGGAGCACCCGCTCGTTGCCGTGGCGGACGATACCGTCGGGGTCGGCGTCGATGTTCATCACGGCGATGAAGTGTGGGGCGAGTTTGCCGTTCGCGTCCTCGACCGAAAAATATTTCTGGTGGTGCTGCATCACCGTGACGAGCACCTCTTCCGGAAGCGACAAAAACTCCGGGTCAAAGCTCCCGACAATCGGCGTCGGAAATTCGGTGATATTGACGAGCGTTTCGAGCAGCGCGGGATTGGGGCGCAAGCGGAGTCCGTCGCCCAAAAGCTGCGCGATGCCCTGCTCGATGCGCTCGCGGCGCTCAGCAGCGTCGAGGATTACGAAGTTTCGCCGCAGGCCTTGCTTGAGGCTTTCGAGATCGGTCACCCGGATGCGGTCCCAGTCCTTGTCGCCGTGCAGACGCCGGTGGCCGGTGGCCAGGTTGCCGCTCTTGACCCCAGCCATCTCAAACGGCACAATCTTGCCGCCATAGACCGCCACCAGGCGCCGGATCGGCCGGATGAACCGTGCACCCGACTTGCCCGTCCAGGTCATGGTCTTGGGCCACGGGATGCCGAGAATGACGCCGGAGAGCGCTTCGCTCAAAATGTCGATCGTGCGGCGGCCCTTGACCTTGCGGGTATAGCCGTAATACTCACCCTTCGGGGTCTCGATCTTTTTCAGCTTCTCGACCTCTACCGCCATCTTGCGAGCGAAGCCGGCGGCGGCATTCGGGCCGGCCGAAACCGGCGGGCCGGTAACCTTCTCCGTGACGTCAGCCTGCTTTTCCGGAATGCCTGTAACCCACAGGATCAGTCTCCGCGGGGTGGCGTGCGTCTCGACCTGCACGCCTTCGTGTAATTGGAACTTTTCGAGGGCCTCGAGGAAGCGCCGCCGCAGATCTTCGAGCGCCCCCGCGATCATCCAGTCAGGGATCTCCTCGACGCCGACGCCGATCAGCAGGTTCTTCGATTTCATGCCGGGACGTCCTCCCGGATCGACTGCTGCTGGTCCACCCAGGCCTGGGCGAGGCCGACGGCGAGCGCCCGCACGCGGGCTACGACGGCCACCCGCTCGGAGACGCTGATCGCCCCGCGCGAATCGAGGAGATTAAAAAGGTGGGAGCACTTCAGCACGTGGTCGTAGGTGGCCAGCAGCGGGAAGCGTCTCTTCTCTCCAGAAACCGCTCCCTCACGGTCGCGGCTCGGAAAAGACGACCGGTACTCGTCGAGTAGGCGCCGCGACTCGGCCTCGTACAAATCGAAGGTCTTCCACAACGCCCCAACATCCGCCTTTTCAAAGTTATAGACAGAAAACTGCAACTCATCCTGGAAGCGGACGTCGCGGTAGGTCCAGCGCTCGTTCCAGTGGACGTCGTAGACGCTGTCCACATCTTGAATGAACGCGGCCAGGCGCTCCAGGCCATAGGTCAGCTCGACGGGGATCACTTCCAGGTCCATCCCGCCACACTGCTGGAAATAGGTGAACTGGGTGATCTCCAGGCCGTCGAGCATGACCTGCCAGCCGATGCCCCAGGCGCCGAGAGTGGGCGCTTCCCAGTTGTCCTCTTCGAGCTTGAAATCGTGGCGGCGCAGATCGATGCCGATCGCTTCCAGGCTCTTCATATAGAGCTCGATCACGTCGGCCGGGGCGGGCTTGAGGATCACCTGGAGCTGCAGGTGCTTGTAGAGCCGGTTGGGGTTGTCGCCGTAGCGGCCGTCGGCCGGGCGGCGGCTGGGCTGCACGTAGGCCACGCTGTAAGGCTCGGGTCCGAGCACGCGCAGGAACGTCTCCGGGCACATGGTGCCGGCGCCGACTTCGACGTCGTAAGGCTCCTGGATCAGGCAGTCCTGCCGCGCCCAGTAGCGCTTGAGATCGAAGACTATGTCTTGAAACGTTCGCATCAAAGCTGATGGAACCACAGATGAACACAGATAAACACAGATCGGAAACACCGGGTTTCTAATCTGCGTTCATCTGTGTTCATCTGTGTTCATCTGTGGTTCCCTTTAGATTTCCGCGAGCATCGGCGCCGTGACCAGCTTGCGCTCGAACTGCTCCTCCAAGCGCTGGATCAAGAACTGTCGCAGATCCATTGCCGTGCGCTTGTCCCAGCGGTGCTCGGCCAATTTGCGCAACGAGGTGTGCAGCATCTCCTCGGCGATGGCCCGCGATTCGGGGCTTAGCGTCCAGGCGTTGGCCGGGCGGCAGCGCTCGCAGGCCAAGCCGGGCAGGCTGCGCGCGAAAAAGGCCCGCTCCTGAGCTGGAATTTCGACGCCGCAGCTCATGCAGGCGGTCAACTCCGGCAGCCATCCACCCAGCTTCACCGACCACAGGCTGAAGTAAGTCAGCGCCGGCCACAATCCCGCCTGGCCGTACTCGCGAATGTAGCCGAGCACCAGCAGCAGCAACCGGAAGAAGCGGTCGTTGGGCTCGTGCTCCGGCAGGAGTTGCTCGGAAACTTCCGCCAGGAAATCCAGCGCCACCCCCAGCGAATAATCGGCCGCGACGCCAAACTGCGAATGAATCAGATCGCAGCTATCCAGGTTCACCAGGTCGCGGTTCTCGCGCTGGAAGTAGAACATCCGGACGTGCGCGAGCCGTTCGAGTCCGGCGCCGAAACGGCTCTTCAGCCGCCGCGCCCCCCGCGCCACGCCGCGCAGCTTGCCCTGGTCCCGGGCGATGAAGCTGACTACCAGGTCGGCCTCGCGAAACGGATACGTGCGCAGGACCAGCGCTTCGCTTTCCCGGGCCGGCATAACTTGGCTGCTTGGCTGCGCGCGTGATCAGTCAGGATAGCACATGCGACAATTCGGGTTGTGGACTTCCCGACCACGCGCCGCTCGGCCATTGTGGCCGCCCGAAGCGCGGATGCGGCCGAGCGCCGGCAGGCCCTGGGGGCCCTGGTGGCCGCTTACTGGAAGCCCGTCTACAAGCTCATTCGGTTGGAGTGGGGCGCGTCGGGCGAGGACGCTCAGGATTTGACCCAAGGGTTCTTCACGCGAGCCATCGAGAAGGGCTTTTTCGCCGACTACGATCCGGCCCGGGCCAGCTTCCGGACGTTCCTGCGCACTTGCCTGAGCGGATTCGTCGCCAACGAAAAGAAGTCGGCGCAGCGGCTCAAACGGGGCGGCGAGACGGAGCTGCTGTCGCTCGATTTCGAAGGCGCGGAGGGCGAGCTGCGGCAGCACGAGGCGCCGGACGGCATGACGATGGAGGAGTTCTTCCGCCGGGAATGGGTGCGGAGCCTTTTCGGGCTGGCCCTGGAGGGTTTGCGGGAGGAGTGCGAGGCGCAGGGCAAGCTCGTCCACTTTCAGATCTTCGAGCGCTACGATCTCGACCAGACCGGGGCGAGCTACGAGGAGCTGGCGGCGGAGTTCGGCCTTTCGACCAGCAGCGTGACGAACTACCTGGCCTTTGCGCGGCGGGCTTTTCGGAGGATCGTCCTCGAGAAGCTACGCGAGACGACCGGCGACGAGCGAGAGTTCCGCAGCGAGGCGCGCCTGCTGCTGGGACTCGATCTGGAGCGGCGATGAGGGCCCCCAGCGCGCCCCGGCTCGGAATCGGTTCGGAGCCGCGACCGTGAGGGAGCGGGGGCTTCCTGATAAGACAATCGAGCACCTCCGCGAGGTGCTCGAGGCGCCGGACCTGAGCGGCACCAAGTATACGATTGTCGGCGAGCTGGGGCGCGGCGGCATGGGTACCGTTTACCTGGCCGAGGACCGGGATTTCGAGCGGCGCGTGGCGCTCAAGGTGTTGAACGTCGTTGACTCGACGGGCCCGGAGGGCGCCCCGGCGACGGCTCGCATGCTCCGCGAAGCCCGAATTCTGGCTCGGCTGGAGCACCCGAGCATCGTCCCCGTACACGACGTGGGAACCCTGCCGGACGGGCGCGTCTTCTACGTGATGAAGCTCGTCGAAGGAACG
>JBGOUJ010000611.1:0-4701 GCA_041477005.1 Terriglobia bacterium
CTACTGTATCTTGAACGAATACAGCTTCGTGTTGTTGATGACGAACTTGATTCGGACCGCCTGGCCCCTGAGCTTTCCGAGATCGTCGCCGCCCTCCCAGGAAACCCTCTGTGCCAAGCCATTCCCCTGCAGGGGTCTGCATTGAGAGGCCCGATATCCCGGAATCGGCGCGCCGCGCTGATCTTGAATCTCGGCCCGCACGCTTCCTTTGCCGTCCTGGCTGCCGCTAAACAACTGGTTCCAACCAGGGTTGGCGCCTCCGCCCCCGGGATGTATGGAACCGGTCTCGGCATTCACGAACATGGATGAGCTTTTGACCCGGATGGCGCGGGTCACAACAGATCCTTCGCTCGTGGCATCCATCGAACAGAACCCGTCCAGGCGAAGTTTCGCCACGCCGATGCAGCTGTTGTGTTCCCTTTCCAGGAGGTTGTGCCCGTGGTTAAAACCGGAGTAGTAAATCCACAGCGCGCCGTCTTTCTCAACCGGCGCGCTCGCGGGATAGATCATTCCACTGTCGAAGCTGTGTCCGATGTAGTTGAGTTTCATGAAGCCCAGCGGAATGAACAGCCGGCGGTGAGCGCTTCGATCCCACCGCACGCCATCGCGACTTGAGACCAGTTGCACATCCATAAATTGTGTATATGTATGAAAAATCCATAGAAGCCCCAGATATTGCTGCGCATAGCGGAAAGCCCAGAGGCCGTAGAATTCGGTGTCGGGTTGGTCCTGGCCGTCCGGCTCCAAAACTTGCCTGCTGTCACGCCAGACGACAAAGTCGTCGCTCACCAGGCGTGACACTTTGCGGACCGGCCGGATGACGGTCTTGTGATACAGGAAGTATTTCTTCGAGACCGCATCGTGCATCACGCTAAAGGTATCGCCGCTGGCCGAGCAGGGCACAACCGGGTTGTTTGGGTGGTCCGTCCAGCGGATGCCGTCCGGAGAAAATGCGACCCACACGCCGCACTTGTTGCGATCGTGCGTATGCCAGTAAGCCATTTTGTACTGACGGCTCGGGTCGGGGTCCCCGGGGTCGTGGAGGACGCTAATGGTCCAATAACACCACTTCAATACAATGTTGTTCGCTCTCGAGCCCTGGAATTCCACAAGGTTGAGGCTGGGCTTTTCCCAGCGAATCCCGTCCTGGGAGGTCGCGTAGCAGATGAACTCCTCAACCTGCGGCCGGCGGTCGTTGGGCAGCGCGTTATACCACATTTTGAATACCTGCTCTTTTTCGTCAAACAGGACGGTGCCCGGCTGCAGCGCCAGGAACCCTTCCCAGGGCTGGTCCGGTTCGATGATAGGGTTCTGCTCGAGTTTGGCGGGCTGGTTCAGCGTACGAAAGACAGCACCCTCCATGCCGCCGATCAGGTAGTCATCGACGAAAAGCTGCGAATCGGCCGAAAGATCGATAACAGCGGGGGCGGCGACCGGGCGATTCGGACCAGGTTTTGCCGCAGCCGCAGCGGTCAAACCGACGCCGAGCGTCAGTCCCATGAGGTCGCGTCTTTTCATGTGCTCCATCTTCCGCTACACCAACTTCCAAAAAGTGCCCTGGATGCAGGTTACGTCGTTGTTCTCGTCTCTGCCATAATAAGCCGTAAGGAGAGTGCCGTCGCTGAGTTGCGTGGTGGTGGGGTATCCGAGATCCCCGTTCTTGAAATCGTCCCGTAACACGATCTCATTCTTCATATCCCAGGTACGAGCTTCGTCCGCGCTTACGCAGGCGCGAATGCCATACGGAGGCCGGCGGTGCCCGTACGTCGCGAGCAACCGGCCGTCTTGGAGCAGCCGCAGGTCGGCGGGGTGGCCGAACAGCGGAGTTTTGACCGGAGCGCTCCAGGTGCGGCCGCCATCCTGGGAATCGCTCTGATAGAGCCATCCTGCGGGGGCGGTGCGCATCAGGGTCACGATCTTTCCGCTGGGAAGCTGGATCATCGAGGGCTCGTTAAAACCTATCTCTCGGTGCGGGGCGATTAGGGTTGCTTCTCCCCAATTCCTGCCTGCGTCACGGGACCGGCAGCAGAAGGCAGTCCACGTGCTGGACTTTTCCGGATCGGTGAGCGACGGGCCGAAGATCTCTTCATAGCAGGGCAGCAGCAGCGTTCCATCTTTCAACTCGATGATAGGACGGAGCTGGCAGGCGGAGCGAAACGGGGCGATGTTCACGTGCGCTGGATCGAGCCACGTCCTGGCGTTATCCAGGGAGTGGAACACGTAGGTCATCTGGTCACTGTACCCGCCGGCCCACTCGAACGGTTTGACTGGCTGGAACCGGATGTCCGCTCTCTGTTCCGCCGCAGCGGCTGGCGCGTACGCCCGCCGGAACGCGTTAGCCAGGATCCTGCCGGAGGACAACTGCATGATGCCGGGATCGTCCATACCATAGTAGGAATAATCGCCGATCACCTCCGGTTGTTCCGACCAAGTTTCTCCTCCGTCACGCGACCTCAAAATCAGCCCCAAGAACGAAGGATCGGCGTGAGTGATCCTGGCCTTCCGCCGCATCGCCTCGCAGAAGGCGATGAGCAATTCGCCGTTCTTGCATCTGAGGATGGAAGGCCAGGCGGAATAGCCGTAGGCATCATGAAAGATCAGCGCGTGCCGGAGGATCCCGCGATAGGCCTTCGCCTTCGGAGGGGCCGGTGGTGGAGGAGTGATTTTCACTGGAACATTCTGAGCCAATAGAGCGCCGCCCGACCCTACCAGAGCGCACCGCAGAAAGGTGCGTCTCGACAGGCAGTTCAGATGAAGTCCCCGGCAATCATCTGCCCACTTCATTGCGAGAGCCTCCTTTGGTTGGCAGATTTCGTGAGCCGGGTGGACGGGACCATCACCCGCCAGATTTCCAACCCGGCTTGGTAAAGGATAAGGCCTGGCTCGACCTCGAAGATCGTGGGATAAGCGCTGCGCCGTGCGAAGTCTGCCACTGTGCTGGCCACCCATCTCTCACCCGTCCCGTCCTCGTCGATCGCCAGCTGGCATCGCCTCCGCTGATCTTCCTGTCTCCAGTCCGCTTTTCTGGGCCCAACACGCTGCACGATCTGCCCATAGGCGAGAGCCAGCCGCCCATCACTCAACCTCAACAAGTAGGGATCAACGCCCGGCTCGAGGCCCAGCGGGTTTTTCGGCTCGGTCCAGTTCTTGCCGCCGTCACTGCTCCAGCTGGCAACCAAAGGCGTGTAGTGTCCGGTCCTCATCACCGCCAACAGCCTCCCATCCGCCAGTTGTTGCAGCGACCATTCATTAAATCCTTCCGTATCATCGACCACCCCTGGGCGCGGCGAAACCACAGTCGCAAGATAGCGCCACGTCCCTCCCTGATCCGTCGAGCGGACCACAAAGACGCGCGACTTGTATTTTGTTTCTTGCAGGCTTCTGGGATCGGTGGGGACGATCGTATCGTGCTCAAAATTTCCATACATGGCAGCCAGCAGGGACCCGTCCGGCATTTCGATAATCCGGCGGTGGAAAAACAAGCCAACCCACTCATCGAAGGAACCTGCAAAACCACCCCCATACTTGTTTCCCCGTTTTCCGTTGTCCACCTTGCCCGCCTCGGGTACCAGAACCAGGGTGTCTTCCTCTCGGATGGTCTTCAGGTCGTCGAAGGATCTCCACATTTTGCCGACACACCGCCCGCCTTCCTGGCAGACGAGCTTGTTCCGGAGGGCTATATACAGGCCCTTCCTCGCAAACAGAGTGTTCATCTCCGTTTCATTCAAAGCCGTGCCCCATTGCGGATCGGACTTGCTGCACAAGCCCAACGTTTTCCCTCCATCGGCGCTTCTTAGTGGACCTAGCACATAGATCACTCCGTCCGGGGTGCGTAGGGACCGGGCGCGCACTACTGTGTAATCATGTTCGGTTCTTGCAATTTCCAGTGCGAGGCCATCGGCACTTTGGCGTTGTTTCTCGGTCTGGCTTGCTGTCCGGCTGGACAAGGAGCATCCGGCGCTGGAAGCTATCAGGATGAGGAAACCGGGTGTTGCCAGGACGCTCAGAGTTCCAGACGCCAGCATTCATCACCTGCCTGATAGAAAACTATGTTGGGTTCGACTTCGAAGATCGTGGCATAGGCACTCCTCCGGTCCGGCGGTGCCACGCGGATGTTAGTCCAGGTCACTCCCTTGCCGTCTTCGGAGATCGCCAACTCGCAAGAGCGGCTACCGGGTCGCTCATTGTGGCCGTAGGCAACTGCCAGGCGGTTGTCCTTGAGGCGGATAAGGCAAGGATCAACCCCCCAGTCGACACCCTTCATCTTCGCCGGCCTAGTCCACGTACGACCCTGGTCCGAGCTATAGCTGGCCACCAGCGGCGAATAGTGGCCTGTTCTGATGATTCCCAGCAACCGCCCATCGGCCAACTGTGCCATATCCCATTCCGTGTAGCCCTCCTCGTTTTCGCTCATATTGGGCACAGGCGCCGCCACCGTCGCGACGTATTGCCAGTTCCTTCCGGCATCGGTTGACTTCATGACGAAGGCCCGCGCCTTGATTCCAATGTCCGCGCCTGCCGGTGGCTCGATGCGGTCACTCTCGAAGTTCCCGAAAAGGCCGGCCAGTAGAGTTCCGTCGTTCAACTCGATGAGGCCGCGATGGCAGTAGATGCCGTACATGCCCCAGTAGTCCGACTCAAGAAACCCTGCCTCCGGAATCTGGAAAACCGCAGTATCCATCACAACCCGGCTAAGGCCCC
>JBGOUJ010000612.1:0-4688 GCA_041477005.1 Terriglobia bacterium
CCGGCGCTCGACATGGCGCGGCATCGGGGCAGCAAGAGCGCATACGAGCTGCCTTATCACGGGTTCAACCGGCCGGGCCGTTTTCCACACGTCACCCAGGCCAGCGAGTTTAACGCCAACCTGTGGGCGGACGAGGAACAGAACCCTTATACCTATCCGAAAGATCTTCCGT
Organism: Terriglobia bacterium; assembly: GCA_041477005.1. Taxonomy (GTDB): domain Bacteria; phylum Acidobacteriota; class Terriglobia; order Bryobacterales; family JACQDG01; genus JBGOUJ01. The sequence goes on from JBGOUJ010000612.1 coordinate 173, forward strand.
ATTACTGGGTGCGAGTGCGACTGGTGGGAGGCAAGAGCCTGCTGTGGGGCCGGGCGTCGCTGCGGCTGAGTGACTATGAGTTTCGCTGCCGGGATCATGACGGGGAAGGAGAGAACTGGCCGATCCGGTATGCGGACCTCGCGTCCTATTATGATCGGGCCGATGCGCTGCTGCGAGTGATCGCGCGGCGGGAGGGGCTGCCGCAATTGCCGGACAACCGCGGCGCCGAGGACAACTCGCCGGATTCCCCGGTTGTGAGCCGGTTTCGGGAAGCCGTGGCGAAGATGGGGATTCCGGTGACCAAGCCGCGGCGGGCGCTGGGGACGGGGGCGCTGGCGAGTTCGGTGAACCTGTTCCTGCCGGCCGCGGCGAAAACCGGGCGGCTGACGCTGGTTCCGAATGCGGTGGTCCGCGAGGTGACGAAGGACAGGAATACGGGCCTCGCTGACGGCGTTTCGTTTGTGGACCGGGTAACGCACCGGGAGTTCCAGGCCAAAGCGCGGGTGGTGGTCCTGGCGGCTTCCTGTCTGGAGTCGACGCGGCTGTTACTGAACTCGGGCCTGGCGAACTCGAGCGGGGTGCTCGGCCATTATCTGTTCGACCAGTTCTACGTCAAGAACGTGGTGCAGTGCGTGGTCCCCGACGGCGCCGCGGCGGGCGGAGGCGGATACGTCGTTCGCTTCCGAAACGTGAAGGAGCGGGACAAGCGGTTCTTGCGGGGATACGCCCTCGACTTCGGGAGCCGCGGAACGCCCGACGCGAAGTATTTTCCTCTTTACGGAGCGGCGCTCCAGGAGGCCGTCGAAAAGCACGCCGGGACGGGGTTTTCGATGACCGCGATGGGGGAATCGTTGCCGCGATTGGAAAATCGCGCGCGGATCGACCGGGAGAAGAAGGACGCCTGGGAGATTCCGGTGCTGGACATCCGGCAGGCTTACGGCGAGAACGAGCACGCCATGGCGAAGGACGCCATGGAGACAGCCGAGGAGATGTGCCGGAAGGCCGGGTTCGAGGTGCTGGGCAAGCACGACCGGATGGTGCCGCCGGGCGAAAGCATCCACGAGCTGGGCACGTGCCGGATGGGCGCGGATCCGAAGAAGAGCGTGCTGAACCAATACCAGCAGGCGCACGACGTGAAAAACCTGTTTGTGGTGGATGGCTCGAGCTTCGTCTCCGGGGGCGCGCAAAACCCGACGCTGACCATGGTGGCGCTGGCGCTGCGATCGTCGGAGTATTTGGCGGGGGAGATAAAGAAGGGAAACTTGTAGATCGTCCGCTAGCAGCCATCGGTAGGCAGCCATCAGCCATCAGCCGTCAGCAAACAGCCATCAGCCATCAGCCATCAGCCGTCAGCCATCAGCCATCAGCCATCAGCCGTCAGCCATCAGCCATCAGCAAACAGCTATCAGCGAACAGCCGTCAGCTATAAGCGAACAGCCGTCAGTCGTCAGCTAACAACCAGGGAGCCCAGGCCCCGCGTGCCCAGGGCATTTCGGTCGGCGGCAGGTTCCTCTCAGCGCTGAGGCGCGCCGCCCCTGCGGCTGATGGCTGACGGCTGTTTGCTGACGGCTGAAGGCTGTTTACTGATGGCCGTTTGCCGACGGCTGTCGGAAGATGCTTGTCACGCCATGGTATCATCAGAATAGGTAGTGAAAGATCTGAGGTTAGGGGGACCTGATGCCTGTGCTGAGTTATCGCCAGGCCGGGCTGATTCTGAAGGCCGCCGGGGGAGGGGCTTCGGAAAGGCAGATCCGGGACTTGCAACGAGATCTGCGCCGGCTGGGCTATCTGAAAAGCGGCATTGACGGGAACTTCGCCGGTGTCACCGGGCGGGCGGTGAAGGCGTTGCAGTACGACCTTCTGCACAATGACGGGTCAAGCGGCGGGGGCGATGGGAAGGCGGCGTTGCGGCTGCTGGACTTCAACCGCGGCCGGGTGACCGGGTTGAGCGGGGAGGCGGACCAGGGGCTGGTGGATTGTATCTCGGACCTCCTGGACGCTGGAGCTCCGATGCTTCCTTTTTCCCGGAATCCGGTCGAAGAGAACCGGGAAGTTGTCGCCGCCATCCAGGCGCTGCCGCCGGCGGAAGCGCCGATTCCCTTCCTGCTGGCCATCCTCAAGCAGGAAAGCGGCCTCAAGCATTATCACGAGCCGGGGCCCGGCGACGAGGACACCTTCATCACCACCGGCTTCGACACCAACGCCGGCGAAAACTACATCATCAAGTCGCGGGGTTATGGGGCGGGGCAGTACACGCTGTTCCATCACCCGCCCCGGGCGGAGGAGGTCGGGGACTTCATGCTCGATGTGGGCCGGAACGTGCAGAAGGCGGGCGGGGAACTGCGGGAAAGGTTCGATCGGTTTGTGAACGGGCCAAGCCCCGGCACGCGGGCCGACGATCGCCAGGCGGAACTCCGGACGGGGCCGCCGCTGGCCTGCAAATATGGACCGGAGGATCCACGGTATTTGAAGGACTGCCGGCAATGTGCGCGCGAAGCGGGACTGCAGGACATCCGGGCTGGGGTGACGCCGCTGTATCCCGGATCGGACGAGCTGTATCAGCCGACGCCACGGTATCCGAATGCCTCTCATCAAGGGGTGCCGGCCCGCCGGGGACTGGGGTGCGACTGGCCGTATGCCGCGCGGCGGTATAACGGGGCAGGGATGGATTCGTATCATTACCAGGCCCGAGTCTTGCAGAACCTGCTGGCACTGTAGCCGTCAGGGCTGGGCTGGCGCGGCGCCGGTGACGACGATTTCGGCGTCGGATTGGAACTTCTTGTAGTCGCTGTAGGTGATCTCGCCCTGGCCCTGGAGCTTCTTCACCAGCACCAGGCGCATGCTGCCCTCATAGTAGATCCGGCGGGGCAGCCAGACCTCGTCGTTCACCTTGGTCTGCTCGAACTGCAGGCGCGAGCCTTTGCCCAGGCGAGCCAGAAACAAGCCGAAGGAGATGGTGTCGGTGGCTTCGGCCTCGCCCTTGAGCCACTGGAATTCCACTTTGTCGACCCAGAGCTTACCGTGGAGCCTGGGGAAGACCTTGGCCTCAGGGGTGCGAGGCCGATAGGCGGGCTTGGGAGTGGCCTCAATGACGTAGGCGGGGCGGCCCTGGACGCTCTCCTCGCCGAGGAGGCGAAAGTCGAAAGCGTCAAGCACTTCGCGGAGGAAGGCGTGGTTGCGCTCGCGGCGCTTCAGGTACTCGTCCAGGCGTTTTTTCCTCTGGGCTTCGGATTCCTTCTGCCGGGCGGCGAAGAGCTTGGTAAGTTTCGCCTCCTGCTTCTTTTCTTCGGCGGCCGGCAGCGGCTGGTCGTTCTTAGCGATGAGGCGGTGGTAGGGGACGCCGAACAGGAAGGTGACGTCGAAGGTGTGGGACTCCGTGGATTTTTTACGATTTTGGGCGTCGAGTTCAGTCTCCTGAACCCGTTCGAGGAAAGTGTAATTGTGGGCGCGTTCGAAGTTGTTGTTGTCGAGAACCGCCGAGCGGCGGACGATTTCCAGGGCGGGGTCCTGGGCGGGATCGGAAGGCGCGCCGGCAAAGGCGGCGGCGAGGAGCAGCAGCAGGGCGCGCATCATCTTAGTAGACGCAGGGGGAGGCGGGAGGTTACGAGAGCGTGGATGGGGCGGCTTTCAGGCCGCGTGGCGGGGCAGCACGTCGCGTTCAATCCGGGCGGCTAGCGCCTGCCCTGCCACTTGCAGTTCGTACGCTGCCTGGAGGTTCATCCAGTACTCAGCGGAGGTTCCGAAATACCGGGCCAGCCGCAAGGCTGTGTCCGCGGTAATCGAACGCTTGCCGTTGACGATCGCGCTGATGCGGTTCATCGGAACGCGCAGGTCCCGCGAAAGCTGGTTCAGACTGATTCCCATCTCCCGGAGGTCCTCATGCAGGATCTCGCCGGGGTGAATGGGGGGAAGCTCTTTTCTCTCGACAGGCATAACGGTCCTTTCAGTGGTAATCCACGATTTCTCCAGGCAAACTCCATCAGTCGCGTTCCTTCGCGGTCTCGTCTCGGAGCTTCCGCTTTTTCTCTTCGATTTCCCGCAGGCGGTCGGCAATCCGGGCTTCAACGCCGTGGCCGGTGGGATGGTAGTATTTCCGGCCGCGAAGGGACTCGGGGAGGCACTCCATGCCCGGGACGGCGTCTTCGAATTCGTGGGCGTGCTGGTAGCCTTTGGCGTACCCGAGGCCGTGCATCAGGCCGGTGACGGCGTTGCGGAGATGCAAAGGGACCGGCTCGGCGACGGTTTTTTGCACGTCTTCCTGGACGCGCTGGGAGGCTTTGTAGACGGCGTCAGATTTGGGGGCGGCGGCGAGGTACACGGTGAGCTGGGCCAGGGCCAGATCGCCTTCGGGCTGGCCGAGGAAGTGGACGGCCTGGACGGCGGCCGAGGCTTGCTCGAGGGCGCGAGGGTCGGCCAGACCGATGTCCTCGACGGCCATGCGGACCAGGCGGCGGGCCACGTACAGGCGGTCTTCGCCGGCTTCGAGCATACGGGTCAGCCAATAGAGCGCGGCGTC
>JBGOUJ010000613.1:0-4672 GCA_041477005.1 Terriglobia bacterium
CCAACGCTCCGGCCGATCCTTCCCCCCAGGACCGCGAAGTGGCCCAGGCCGCCGTGCAGATGGAGATCAACGCTCGGCTGGAAGAAGCCGCGCAGAGGGCCGCAGAGTCGCAACAGGCAAACGCGGGAGATTCCCGGCTCGGAGCCTACCGCCGGGCGAGCCCCTCGGCGCCTCGGTTGGATCTTCTGGGGTGAAGAACCTCGCGCCGCGCCCATCCTTGCACTTCGGGGAGGGCGAAAACCGGGCGAAAACCAAGGCAAAAAGCAAAAATCAGGGATGCGCCGCTTCGCGGCGCGGCACTCTGAACGCCTCTCGGTGCTGGGTACTAATACTAATCTGGTCTGGATACTAAGAAGATGCTTCCTCCTTGATTTTTTTCTTTTGCGCTTTGCACTTTGCCTTTTGCCTTGGTTTTTTCAGACGAGCGAAGGGTTTCCTCGCGCGCTGCGCTACTGCGGGAACGGCTCTATCCGCGCCGACGTGGCGCTCTGTTCCCGCTGGGCGGCGGCCCGATCGAGGAACCAGACCACGTGGCGGCCGTGGTGGGTGATCACCTGGGCCGGCCAGCGCTGGGGATCGTATTCTTCGGCCAAAACGGCGTGGACCGCGGCGGCCTTCTCCTCCCCGGTGGTGAAAAACATCGTGTGGCGGGCGGCCAGCAGCGCGCCGGGAAGCAGCGTGACGCGCCAGGAGTTCCTCTTCTCGAGGTAGACCGCTGCGGCGATGCCCGAGCGGTCCTCAATCAGCGGCTCGCCCGGAAACAGGCTGGCGGTGTGGGCGTCGCGGCCGAGACCCAGGTGCACGATGTCGAAATGCGGCTGAACGCCTTCTTCGAGCCCGAAAAATTCCCGGATCTCTTCTATGTAGCGCTGCGCGGCAAGATCCGGGCGCAGCTCGCCGTGGATGCGATGGATGTGGGTCTTGCCGATGCGGGCCGGCGCGAGCAGCAGCTCCTCGGCCTGACGGTAGTTGCTGTCGGGGTGATCGGGCGCGACCGCACGCTCGTCGGTCCAGAAGAAGTGGACGCGGTCCCAGCGAAAGCGCGCCGCGGCCAGGCGCGGGAACAGGCTCTGGGGGCCAGGGCCGCCGGCCAGGGCCAGGGTGGCGTAGTCGGACCCGGAAAGGACGTCCTCGAGCCGGCCCAGCACGAAGTGGACGGCCGCCTCGGCGGCGGCCTCGGCATCGGGCAGTTCAAACCATTGAACGCTCACGGGACGCTGCTTCCGGAGGCCGCCAGGCTGCGGGCGATGCGCAGCGCGCACTCCAGGCTCTGGTCGAAGACGGGATCCGGAGTTTGGATGGCCAGCTCCTCGCTCAGCAAGAGCAAGCCGGTGCTGCGGGCGAGCGAGACGCGATTCATGACCGGCTCGAGCTCAGCCATCTCGACGCGCACTTCCCCCCAGTTCTCGCCGGTGCGGGCGATGGCGATGCGCGAGGCCGGGTCCTCGCGAGACGCTAATTCGAAAGTGCGCAACCGCCCCTGGGAGCAGTCCGCCGGCTGATGGCGAAAGCCGAGTCCTGGCGGCAGCCGTGCGCCGTCCCATTGCCAGCCGAGCCGTGAGACGAGCCAGCCCGCCAGCAGCAGCGCGGTCGAAGGAATGCGCGCCGGCTCGGCGCCCTCGTAGCCGATGGTGATTTCGGTGAAGCGCGGAATCGCTCGGCGGTAGAGCTCGTTCTCGAAGACCTGGGCGAGCAGAGCGCGCCAGCGGGTGAGGCGCGTCCAGCTCAGGTCCATCACCATCCGGTTCCGGCTGCCCTGCCGCGAGAGAGACTCGAGGGCCTCGAGCGGACTCGGGGCTCGGAACGTGTCCAGCAGGAGGCGGCCCGCTGGGGCGGCCAATGCAGGGAAGGCCGCCGAGCGGTGGGCGCGGTCGCTCGCGCACCACAGCACGACCGGCAGGTCGGCCACCACGAGCGGCAGGATCACGCCGGGCACTTCGGCCAGGGTCTTTTCCGAGCAGCGAATCACGATCTGCTCGCTGCAGATCTGCTGCCGGCTCCCGAACGGCATCCAGCAGCGGGCGTCCACGTCGGCATCGAGAAGATCGCCTTCGCCCGCCGCCAGCCGGACAACGATGGCGCGGCTGGGATGCTCGTGCATCAACTGGGCCAGGGTTTCGGCCATCGCGTCCGGATCTTGGTCCTCGTCCACGATCGCGATCAGCGTCAGCGCACAGGCGCGCATGACCTCGTAGCTCTCGGCATCGGCCTGCCGGCCCAGAGCGGTCCAAACGTCGTCCAGCCGCCTCCGCAGATTCTCGGGATCGATCACCCGGCTCGCCTCCCTTTGCGCCTCACTCGTCACGGTCACTCATCGCGGCGGGCGGTGGGCAGGGGTTCACTGCCGACTGCCAACCGCCCTCTCAGGGCGTGCGCCAGTGGTGGTCCCGGTGCTCTGGCACCTGACACCTGACACCTGCCCCTCAGGGCGTGCGCCATTGATGGCCCCGCCGCTCCAGCATTTCGTCGCTCGCCTGCGGGCCCCAGGCTCCGGACGGGTAATTGGGGAAATCAAACTTGGTGTTTCCCCAAACCTCCAGCATCGGCTGGACCGCCGACCAGGAGGCCTCGACCATGTCCTGCCTGGTGTAAAGCGAGGGGTCGCCGTTGATGGCGTCGAGCAGCAGCGTCTCGTAGGCCGAGGGTGAGCGGACGCCGAAGCTCGAGCCGTAGTTGAAATCCATCGACACGCCGCGGAGCTGCATGCCGGAGCCGGGTTTCTTGGAATGAAACTTCAGCGAAATGCCCTCCTCGGGCTGGATGCGCAGGATCATCAGGTTCGGCTCGGTCGCGGAGCCGGCATCGTTGAACAGCAGCAGCGGCGCGGAGGCGAACTGGATCGCAATCTCGGTGACGCGCTTGGGCATTCGCTTGCCGGTACGGAGATAGAACGGAACGCCCGCCCAGCGCCAGTTGTCGATGAAGAACGTGGCGGCGACGTAGGTCTGGGTCTGGGAGTCGGGCTTGACGCCGGGCTCCTGGCGGTAGCCGGCGAGGTCGCGTCCGCCGAGTCGCGCCGGGCCGTACTGGCCGGCCACGGTTTCCGCCAGCACCTGGTCGTGGCGCAGGGGCCGGATGGAGCGCAGGACTTTGGCTTTTTCATCCCGGGTCGAGGAGGCATCGAAGCGGGCCGGCGGCTCCATGGCTACAGTGGCCAGCACCTGCAGCAGGTGGGTCTGGATCATGTCTCGCAGCGCGCCGACCTCTTCGTAAAACGCGCCGCGCCCCTCTACGCCGATCGACTCGGCGGCGGTGATCTGCACCTGCCGGACATAGCGGCGGTTCCAAAGCGGCTCGAAGATGCCGTTGGCGAAGCGAAAGGCCAGGATGTTCTGAACCGTCTCTTTGCCGAGGTAATGATCGATGCGGTAGATCTGGCTTTCCTCGAAGACGCGCTGGATGTCGAGGTTCAACTGGCGGGCGCTCGCCAGGTCGTGGCCGAAGGGCTTCTCGATCACCGCGCGGCGCCAGCCGCCGTCCGCGTCCCCGGCCATACCGGCGGCGCCGAGCTGCTGGACGATGATCGGGTAGTAGCTGGGCTGCGTCGAGAGATAGAAGAGAACGTTGCCGGAGGTGTGGCGGGCCTGGGCGATCTCGGCCATCCGCGCGCGGAGCCGCTGGTAGAAGGCGGCGTCGCTGAAGTCGCCGGGCTCGTAGTAGAGCCCTTGCGAGAAGCCGTCCCAAACTTCGCTCTCGAGCGGGCCCGACTCGGAGAAGCGGGCCACGCCATCCTTCATCCGGGCGCGAAACTCCTCGTCGCTCATCGGGCTGCGCGAGATGCCGAGCACGGCGAAGCCGGTCGAGAGGCGGCGGTCGCGGGCCAGGTTGTAAAGCGCCGGCAGGAGCTTCCTCTTGGTCAGATCGCCGCTTGCTCCGAAGATCACCACCAGGCAGTCGGCGGCGCGCTTGTCGAACCGCAAGGGATCCAGAAAGGGATTCACCTCGATTCCCGGGACCGAGACGCTCATGGGGAAAGTGTACTACAGAACTGTTTGACATCATGATGCCTGGCTCCTATCATCAAGATGTGCGAACCACCCTTACCCTGGATGACGACGTGGCGTCCAAGCTCCAGGCAGAAGTGCGCCGCTCCGGACAGACTTTCAAGCAGACCGTGAATGAATGCCTGCGCCTGGGATTGCAGACGAGGCAAAAGCCCAAGCCGGTCAAGCCGTTTCGGATTCGAGCGAAGGAGCGGGGCTTGCGGATCGGCGGCGATTACGACAATGCCTGGGAGCTGCTGGAACGGTTGGAAGGACCACTCTACAAATGATGCTCCTGGACGTCAACCTTCTGCTGTATGCCAACGACCTGGCTTCTCCCCACCACGAGCGAACCAAGGCCTGGGCGGAACAGGCGCTTTCCCGGCAGGAATCCGTCGGCCTCTCCTGGATGACGATCCTCGGCTTTCTACGAATCAGCACGCACCCGCGGTTGCCGAGGCCCATTCCTCTGGCCAACGCCCTGGCCGCGATCGCCGAGTGGCTGGATCACCCATCGGTATCCATCGTTTCTCCGGGCGAACGGCATTGGGGCATTTTCCGCAGCCTGCTGCCCTCCGCGCAGGCGCGCGGGTCCTTGATCATGGACGCCCATCTGGCCGCCCTGGCCATCGAGCATGGCGCCACGGTGTGCACCAACGATAAGGGCTTCGCCCGGTTTTCCGGCGTGC
>JBGOUJ010000614.1:0-4650 GCA_041477005.1 Terriglobia bacterium
AAAGGCGCCGCCAGCACGTTGTAAATAATGGCCGGCAAAGGGACCATCGTGACCAGCAAGATCAAAGGAAAGGCCAGCGTTCGCAGCCGCGCGGGACCCCAGAACGTCCAGGCGAGGCCGGCCAGCAGCATCACCAGCGAGACTCTGGTCAGAAAAAATTCCGCTCCGAGCTGGCCGGTAAGGAAGGTCAGGCAGGCGGCCAGTATCAGCGCCAAGCCGCGGTTGTCCGGCGCGACTGGCTGGGCCAGCGTGAGCTTCCGGCGCGTCCAGGCGACATACAGTGCGATCGGCGGGATCAGCAGCCCGTAGGAGGCGCCGGGGTCGGTCCACCATTGAGAAGCCAAGGCGGGCAAGACCCTCCCATACAGGGCGGCCGTGAGGACCGTCACCAGCGCGATCCGGGACCAGAACAAGAACCGGCCGGATGACTTCCAGGAAGTCTTGCCTTCGATTTCCTCGTGTTGGGCGGCGGCGATGGTTCCCATCGAGGTCCTCTCACCTTCCTCCGCTGCCGAATATGACTTTGCGAACGGTCTGGAACACGATCGCGCAGTCGAAGAGGGCCGTCATGTTTTTCAGGTAAAACAGGTCATACTCCAGTTTCCGGAACGCGTCCTCGACGCTCGCGCCGTATGGATACTGGACCTGCGCCCATCCGGTCAGGCCGGGGCGAACGGAGTGGCGCTCGTCGTAATACGCGATTTGCTCGCGAAGCGTCTGAACGAAGACCGGCCGTTCGGGGCGAGGCCCCACAAAACTCATCTCACCGCGCATGACGTTGACGAACTGCGGCAATTCATCGAGCCGGAACTTGCGGATGAACCGCCCCACGCGGGTAACGCGCGGGTCCTGCTCCTGCGCCCATTGCGCGCCGTTGGCTTCTTCCGCATCCAGGCGCATGGAGCGAAACTTGATCAGCTCGAAGCACTGCCCCCGCAGGCCCACGCGCGTCTGCCGATAGAGAATCGGCCAGCCGGAATCGAGCCACACGGCCAGGGCCACCACAGCCATTATGGGCAGAGACAGCACCAGGCCCATCAAGCCGAAGGCGAGATCGACTATCCGTTTGACAGTGGCTGTGACCCGGGAGCGGTGGAAGCCATCGGAAAAAACGAACCAACTGGGGCGAACGCCGGCCAGGCAGACCCGCCCGGTCAGCGAGGCCAAAGCCGATTGTGCGTCTTCGATGTGAACACCACCGATGCGCAGCCGCACCAGATCCCTGATCGGCAGCATCCCACGGCAATCCTCCACCGCGACGATGATGCGGTCGATCTTATTCTCCGCCACCAGGGACTCCAGCTCGCTCGTCGTCCCCAGGATTGGATGACCGAGATCCTGTTTATTCAGGGCCAGATCTTGCTGGCTGGGGGCAACGAAACCGACCAGGCGGATGTTGAGGTCGTGGCGCTTGGAGATCTCTTGCGCCACGCCCGCCGCCAGGTCGCCCATGCCGAGCAGCATCAGGTTCTGGGCGGGCGCGGTCGCCAGCCAGGCCGAGTCGAGGACGATTCGAGTGAGCAGAATGGAGCCCAGGGCCAGGCCCATCGTGATGAAGAAGACTCCTCGACCGATCAGGAGGACGGGAAGAAAGAAATAAATGAAACCGAGGAGCAGGCACGCGGCGCCGAGCGACTGCCCCAGTCGTGCCAACTGCTCGCCGCGGCGCCGGACCGCGCTCAGGTCGTACAGATCGTTGTAGTAGAAGCAAATCTGGAACGTCAGGGCGATGATCAGGGCCTGTATCGCGAAGTCCGGCAGCACGATGTAGTTGTCAAACTCCACCGGATTGTTCCAGAACCGCAGACGAATGCCGGCCAGCAGCGAGAGGACGATCAAGAAGCCCTCGATCGCCATCAGAAGGATGCTCTTGGGCGAAACGTACTGACTGAAAACGCGGATCATCGTAATTTCGGTAACCGCGGTCTGGCGCCGTTCACACGGGATCGGCCTGCGGCGAAAAGCACGCCACATCTCCAGCCAGGCTGACCGCCGCCCCGGCTCGAGATAGTCGTGAATCGTGGAACTAAAACGCCCGACGTCTCTGCGTACCACCCGCCCTTTGGCCGGGTGTTTATTCTGACTTCCGGCTCCTAACTTCTGTCTTCCTGTCTAGTGCGATTCCTGGCTCCCTGGCATCTCCAACCCTCCGATCCCTGGCGTCCAGACGACGGAAAAGCGGACGCTGTTGGCGGACAGGTCGCGGGAGATCCCGCTCAAGCGGCCGGAATTGACCAGGTAAGCGTAGTCGGTGCGCAGGCTGATGGAACGGGTCAGGGAGCGGGCGATTCCGACGTCCGCAATGACTCCCTCCAGATTCCCAAACCCCGTGTTCTTCATGTAGTGGTTCCGCACGCTGCTGTTAAGGCCCCAGCTCCGACCCGGCCGCCACCAGCTCCAGGCGGCGGTTGAGACCTGGCTGGCGTAGGCGCCAATGCCGTAAATGTCGGCGACCGTGTGGTCGTGGGAAAGCAGGAAGGTGTGCGCGAGAGTCTTGTACGCCACCGAGCCCCCGGCCAGGTAACGGGGACCTTGCCGGTAACTGTAAGTAGACCGCAGCGGGCTGGCCTCCGCGACGCCGGCCCGGGCCTGCAGAAACCAGCGCCTTCCCATAACCCGCCCCAAAGAAGCGTTGGTGGTTGTCGTGTACGCGTCCTGGTAGATCGAAATCGTCCGCGAGGTTCCCACGTCCAGGCCGAAGTGCGTTCTCGGGGTCAGCGCATAGGAGAGTCCGGCAGAGACCCGGCCATTGGTGGCCCGCGGCACTACGTAATAATACTGCGGGGCGGCCGTGGAGTGATCCGCCAGATGCTGGGTGTGAAGCGCGCCGGCTCCGAAATGAAACGACAATCTCTGCGAGTGCTCGTAGGAAACGGTACTCTGCAAAGACATGGCCAAGGCGCGATTGCCGTAAAGCACCGCCCGCAAGGGCGATTCCACCACCGGGGCTCCGGTCAGGATGGAAGCCAGTTGGTCGTTGGTGAACCTGCCGCTCAGCATCGCTTGAGCCAGGTCATCGAAGGTACCGGGGGCGCTGGTGACTCTGTCAACTACGGCCGGGGTGAACAGGAAATGCCGCAGATCGATGTCGGATGCGACACCCGATATAGCGAGGTCCCACTTGGCGCCGAGCTTACTCCGTGAAGAAAGGGAAAGAAAGTGGTCGAAGGAGTTCCATTCGGGATAGTGTTCGAAGGCGGTGTAGGTGCCACGATACAAGAGGGAAAAGTTGGTTCTCTGGCCGAACCGGGCCCAGCCGGCTGCGGCGCTTGCCCCGCCGTAGAGGCCCGATCCCAGCGGAAGGCCGGAGGGCTGAACGCCGCCTCCGTTCTGGAGAGACCCCGAGCCATTCGGGAGGTTCACGTCGGAGTACCCGCCAAAGGTGGAAACGCTATAGATCTGGAACCCGTGTCGCTGCGGCTCCGGCGACGAATTGGATTGACCAACCAGCGCCTGCGCACGAGCGGTTCCGGTCATGGCGATGGCTGCCAACACCAGAGCCGACAAACGAATGGTGCTCCGGCGCCAAGCTCTCCCCACCCTTGTAAGCATTGAAAAACCCCAGTTTGCCGGCACAATCCCTCCTCTTTGCAGTCGTATCCCGAAGATAACGTCGAGAGGGTGCAATTCGCGTGCCACGCTATAGGACGCTGGTGGTACGTTCCCCTGGTTCAAAGTTGCAAATCATCGACAACAATGTTTTGCACATGATGTACTGTTTTTTGCACATAGTGGAAAAGATGGCAGCAGGGTCGTCATTTCGAGGAAGCCGACGCTCTGCGTTCGTAGGTACCCGGTAGAAACAGCTTAGGGTGAATTCCAACGTTTGGCCTCGGGATTGCGCTGAGACCGGGCGGATAATCGTCGCCACCGACGCGCACTCCACGCAATCTGGCGACGAGGGGGCCGCTTCTGCCATTGGCTTGTACCTCTTGCGGCGCCGGCGGCGAAATCGGAGCGAGTGCTCGTTCTGATCTGCGGCCGTCCGCCGATTCTTTTTATCGGGATAGTCCAAACTCTCAAAGCTACTCAGCAAGAATGCCAGTACACTTTAAGGTGTTTCGATAAATTGGCCCTCGGCGTGCTGTATTAGTCGCTCCCCCTGAATGCTGCCGCACGAGACGGAGCGTCACCATGGACGGCCCCCCCTCACCGTGTGGCATGCGACGAGGATAAACACGATGCGTTGGTTTGTGACACTGCTCCTGGGTTTTGCTGGATTTACCGGTTCGGCCCTTGCCACGCCCGTCATTCACTTCCACATACCCGGTGGGAGCGGCGGCGGAGATATTACCTGGGGCGGGGGGACGGCGCCGCTTATCGGCAGTAACATCAAGGTAGACACGATTCAGGGCGTCGGCACTGGCTTGCATTCCGGCGACACCCTAAACTGCCTCAATTGCACGCTGTGGTTTAATACCGGGATCTACTCGGGTTCGGGGCAGTTCCACGGCGGCGGGTCGTTTGTGATAACTGGACAGGTCGATATGAACGGGAATGGCTTCAGCATGCTGGATCCAGCCGACATCAGCGGTCCTATATTGTGGTCAGGTTTCCTTGGGACGCATTTTGATGACCCTCCCTTCAACCCCGTGGTTCTAAACCTCCCCCACGGCTGGAAAGAACTCTTCGCTCCCCTAACGGACCAGG
>JBGOUJ010000615.1:0-4642 GCA_041477005.1 Terriglobia bacterium
GGCAGATGCAGCAAAGCATCGGCGGCGCTGCCCATGATCACGATCTTGTATAGATTGGTGGCGTGGCGGTAAAGTACGGCCGCCCCCAGGATGATCCAGACGATCCAGTTGCCCAGCCGGCCGTAACCCTGGAGAAGGGTTTCTCCGGTCACCAGTACATACTTGGCCGAGGCGCCGACGAAGACATAGCGGAACATAACGGCTACCGCCACGGCCCAGATCAAGGAATAGCCGTAGCTGGCCCCGGCCGCCGAGTTGGAGACAATCTCCCCCGTCCCCACCACGGACAAGACGAAAACGAGACCGGGGCCAAGTGACGCGCCCCAGCGCGCCCAGCCCGAACGGGGAGCTTCGATCTGGGTTGTGGTTCCTTCCGGGTTTGTGGCGATCATCGTTACGCGCTGCGGGGCTTCCCCGCTTGTTCGCTCGCCGTCGACCCGGCTACGGCCTGACGGCTTCCTCGAATTGCGCCCCACTTTGCGGCGCGGGGCCTTCCGCTTTTTTCAAAATATGAAGCGGTAAAATCTTGAAGGCCCCGGTGGCATAGGGCTCGCGGCGCGCGACCTGAAGGGTCTGCCCGCCCTGCCATACGTCCGCCATCAGCTCGCCGCCCGGCGAGGAGCGCAGCGCCCGTAGCACCGTTGCCAGCATTTCCTGCTCGTCGATTTTTCCTGCCCGAGGGCTCACCAGCAGGCTGACCTTTGGCAGGCCGCCTGCTTCCTCTTCGACAAACTGGTAATCGGTGGGCCGGCCCCCGAATCGCGCGGGAAGAATTTCCTCCACCAAAGAGATCAGATCCGTTCCCAGGAAGGTCATCCCTCCGCTGGTCAGCTTCTCGTAACTGTAAATCTCGGAAAGATGCGATGAGAACCCCAGCTCATCGAAGGCGCAGCCGCAGCGCCGCTCGTTCAGGCGGCCATAGTCATCGCTTTCGACGTTGAGCATGATTTTCGGGCAGCTCGGCAGGAGCGTGGTAAAAACCAAGGCTCCCACGCTGATTCCGCTGTTGGCCACCCGTTTCTGCCGCTGGATCACCGCCACCTTGTCCCGGGCCAGGTGAACCTCGCTGGGAGATTGGGGGGCGGCGCAGGCCAGTCCGATGGCGCCAACCTCCGCCATGTGATAGTGACAGGCGGCCCTCGCCCCCGCCTCGGCTATCACCTTGGCCTTGGCCTCCGTGTACGGTTCGCCGCCGAGGCGGAAGAAGGCGCCTGCGATGTCGAGGCCGTGCTCCATAGCCGCAAGACATATCCGGACGCCGGAGCTGGCGCTGGTTTCGAGCAGGGCGGACGTTCCGTCCTCCTTTTTCACTTGCGCCAGCCAGCGGGCTACCCGCACAGCCTCCGCCGGCGGCGTATACTCCGGCATTGGCAGCGGCACGCCGCATGCCCGGCTGGCGTGGACGGTGTACCTGGTGAAAAGGAAGTACCTCAAGTCAGCCAGTCTGGCCATCGGCTTGCTTTGTGTAAACCACTTCGCCGCGGGCTTTCCGAGCTTGGCGTACCGCAAGACACAGTTGATGCCGGCGGCTCCTGGCGGGACTTCGCGCCACAGTCCTATGCGCCTTGCTTCCAGGCCGAATGCGGCCAGGAAGAAATGAAAGTAGGCAGCGTCGTGGGTTTGCAGATCGAGATCAATGGCGAGCCGCCGCCGGAGGCCCCGCGAGCCCCCGGTCCTGGCTTCATACTGCTTCAGCAGCAAAGGATTGTCGAAATCGCCCGGCGCGACGGGCAGTTCGATCCCCGGTCGCGTGATCGGCTTGCGCCCCTTAAACTCGTCCAGGGTGATGTAAACGCCCTGGTCATGTAGTTTCTCGAGAGCGCCTTCCAGACCCTCCAGGCGAACGGCCCGGACAATGTCGCCGAGCTCGATGCCGGCGTTTTCCAACAGCTTCCGGTAAGGGCTGCGGCGATTGGCAAAGACTCCTCGTTCCAGGATCTGCAAAAACGTCTGTTCCCGGTTCCGAAGCTGATTCTCGATGAGCCGGCGACACTCCACCGGGCTTAGCGGGCTCCGCAGGAATTTTGGCAGGGCTACCGCGTATCTCGCCGACATCCTCAAATCGTCGAGCATAGGGGGGAGGTCCGCGGACTCTCCATTGCTTCCGCGAATGGTAATCTGCAAGGATACTGTACGGGAGAGATTCGAGCAAGTGCTTGCTAAGCGGTGGGAAGAGCTCATCATCGAGTATTTCTTGGAAGCGGGGGTCGGGTGGCGCTCGGCGCGCGGGCAGCTTGAGAGCCGCGGCCCAGAGGCCTTCGAGAGCTCGGTTGACACGGCAAGATCAGCTCTTGATTCGGCGGGGCTTCCGACTGCTCGGCAGGAGATCCACGAGGCGCTTCGAGACTTGTCGCGTCGCCCCGAACCTGATTTGACGGGTGCAGTACAGCACGCCATGGCGGCGTTGGAGTGTACCGCGCGTGAGGCGGCAGGCGATCCGCGAGCGACGCTAGTAGGCGAGATTCTCAGGTGCCACCCAGACGTTCTCCCGAAGCCCCTTGACGACTCGATGGTCAAAATGTGGGGATATGCTTCAGAGATGGGGCGTCACATCAGGGAAGGCCGCACGCCTTCGCGCGCCGACGCCGAATTGGTAGTTGGCGTTGCTGCTGCGGCGTGTAGCTATTTGGCGACGCGCCTGCGGGGCGAGAATGTACGGCGCGCGTTCTAACCAGGGCATGCACCCGGCCGGCCAGAAGGCGGCCGGCGGGTGATGCCCGAGTCGTTAGGTGGCGCTCCGGGTGCGATAGGGGAGGTGCTCCCATGAGCCGCTTCACTTCGATTCTGCTTGTGTCGCCACTGGCGGATGGCAACACGTGGGTCCTGATGCGCGAGTTTGGATACGATGTCGGAGCCGAGGGCAGCAATGATCAAATCAACGTGCTTGTGGGGTTCCAGACGGACTTCGCGTCGATTCCTCGCCCGTTCTGGGCGATCCTTCCCAAGTGGGGGAAGTACGGCAACGCCGCGGTCATTCACGACTGGCTGTACTGGAGCCAGGGGCGCCCCCGGCGCACAGCCGATGGGGTTCTCCTGGAGGCGATGGGTGTCCTGGGGGTGCGGGCCATCGTGCGGTACGTGATCTATGGTGCGGTCCGTCTCTTCGGCTGGCTAGCGTGGCTGCGCAACCAGGCGGATCGCGCATCACATTACGACAGGGTCCTGACGACCCTGCCCGTCAAAGCGTGGGAAGCCTCGCAGCGCAAGGGCGAAATCGTCCAGATTGCGGGGCACGTGTGGCGGAAGGCGCGCCGCCGCCCTCCGACGTGAGCAACGCCTAACGGCGCTGTAGGCGACGGCCAGAACCAGGCCGCACCTGAGCGCCAAAGTCGTAAGTGTTAAAAAGTAGGACTCGATTCTTCAACGTCTCTGCAAAATAGAGATTACCATCTGGATCGAATGCCTTGCCTGCTGGAAGCGCAGATTGAAGATGCTCGTCAAGCACGTAGGCTTCGGCGTTGGTGAGTACCGAGACTCCTCCACTGCCAAGTCTCATGCGTTCGACGGCCCCAAGCTCCCCGATATTTTCAGAAAAATATAGGAAAGTCTGGGTCTTGTCGATGACAAAACAACAAGCGCCAAAGATAAGTTCTTTAGCCGGATTCCGCGCGTTCAGAAACTGCGGGCTTGTGACGATCGTCTCCACCAGTGTGCTAAAACGATACTCTTTCGCCCGGAGCCTGTTTTCCATCCTTTCAAAAACCATTTCCTACTGGAAGCCGACACCGACGCCGGCGGTGTAATAGTCAACCTGGGTGAATCCGACGTCGAGGCCGGAAGCGGTAAAGGTTGCAGGCGCGGCCCTTCCGTGGATCTGGACGAATCCGAAGACCGGGCGCGGCCCCTGAACGGCCGGAATCGGGGGCATCGTCAACAGGACCGAGGGAGGAATGAAGAACGTCCCCGCCGACGCCCGGGCCTCGCACTGAAACACAGCGACGCCTAACGCGGTATTGGAGTTGGGAGCGGTGGCCGTGCCGCCTTGACCCTCAATGAAGACGAAGCCATTGGGATCGCCGCCGGTCCAGTTGACGGTCATCCCGTTGGCACGGGGGACGTTGTTGGCCGGGGGATTGGTCCAAACCAAAGGCTGGGGAACGGTCACCGAGGTGGTGAAACTGCCGACATTGGCGCCGCCGGTTCCGCTAACGGTATAAACGCCCGGATCTAAGTAATTGCCGGCAGTCCCATCACCGAGGTTGGCGTGATAGGTACCGTCGAGGTCGCGGGGCAGAGTGCGGGTCCGGCCGGAGCCATTGACGGAAATCGAGGCGCCGCCATCGAGTGTCGAGAACGGCAGGTCGTTGGCAGGGTCGTTGTTTGGCGGCCCGTTGGAGTTAAAATAAGTGACTACGGTACAGGCGCCGAGTGGTGGGGAGTTAGCGGCGTCGGCCAGCAGTTGGCCGGGCCCATTCAATTTGAGAAAATCAACCTCGCCGCGGTCCGATTTATTCTGGAGGTTTCGTGAAAGGCTGACGATACCGAAGGTGGGGGAATCCTTGGCCGGCAGTTGAGTGAGGAGCTCAGGCGGCACATCGGAGGTGTAGGGAGTGCAAGTGCTTCCGGTGGGGGCGATGGCGATGGTGCCGTAGTTGCTGACCAGGTTGTTGACCTGGGCGGCGATGGGAACCGCGCATCCGGA
>JBGOUJ010000616.1:0-4637 GCA_041477005.1 Terriglobia bacterium
GGAACGGGCGGATAATCATTAGTGGAATCGCAGGAATGACTCCGGAGATCAGGGTGTAGCGCCACGCCTCGTGTGCGCCGTGGATCGCCGGCAGCGACTTGCCGTAGGTGACCGCCAGGTAGTAGGCGCCGCTGATCATCAACCCGCCGACCGACGAGAATGCCTGGGTGTACCCCAGCACGGCCTCCCGCTGCTTGGGGTTGGGAAACAACTCCGCGAGCCATGCCACCGCCGCTACGAACTCCACGGAAACGCCGATGAACGTTGTGCAGCGCAGGATCAGAAGCGTGGTCACGGACGTGGCGTATCCGGAGGCGAGGGCCGAGAAGGCGTACAGCAGAATGCTCCATACGAGGATGCGGCGCCGGCCCAAACGATCGGTGAGATAGCCTCCGAGCAGGCCGAAGATGCCGCCCGCCACCGCCGGGATATAAAACAGCAGGCCGACCCAGTAGTTGAAATCCGGGGTCCCCGGCTTGACGTTGGCCATCTCCATTAAGGCCGGCCTCACGATGAGCGGCAGCACCAGCAGCGCATAGGTGTCGAAGGCGAAGCCCAGGGCGGCCATCGCGCAGATCACCCATTGAACTGTGGTAAGGCGGTGCGACGTGGCAGCGGTGTGTGGTGTGGCCATGGGCGCGGTGTCCTTCGGGGTTCGCGAATTTTGAGGAAGAGTAGTATGGCACAGTCGGGCAACAAATTGCTCAGCCCGCGGGAATTGAGAAATGGAGGCAACCGACCCGGCGTATAATGAGAAGCGTGACCTTCCTCCAGTTTCTTGAGGAGATGGCGACGAGCAACCAGACCCTGACGATCGCCGCGAGCGAGCTAAACGGCTTGGTGCGCCGGTTCGGTGACACGGTGCGGAAGATGGGCCAGTGGAACACGTCCGATGGTTCTCTGGAAGTCCCCATTAGCGTGGTGGCAGAGGCTGCACGGCAGGTCGGGAGCGAAACTTTGAGCCAAGCCGTTGAGGAACTAAAGAAAAACCCCGAAGACTTCGTAACGATGTTGCATTCCTCTTCCGCCGCTGTGCTGATTGAGAAAATTTCTCAAATCAGCCAGAGACAGTTCCGGGACCTGATGACGCAGTTGCAGGGGAGCGACGATCCAGCCGAGATTGACAGACTGAAAAGAGAGATAGACCAAGCGATCTTCGGTCGATAGGGCATGCCCTGTATCGACTGGAAAGCCCTCCCGTACGGCCGCAGGGAACATCTGTATGACCGGCTGAGAACCAGGGAAATCAGTCAAGGCGATCTGGAGAAGCTCCGAGATTGGATTCAGACCAATCCTATCGTTCCGGAGGGACGATGGTATAAGGATTTCGGCTCGTTCAAGCTGACTGGAACGGGCAGCGTTCCTCAAACATTCCTCACGAAAGATCAGGCGGCCGGCGGCGACCGGGTCGAGTGAGGGCCGTGATTGCGAACTAATTCGCGGGCGGCGCCTTTGCCCCCTTGCCCTGCTGGCGCCTTGATCTTCTGGGTTACGTTGCGATCTCAGCGCCAGCCTTGTCTTGCGAGCCGTTTCTCGCTATGCTAGGCCCCAACAACACCAACAAAGGAGGGCCATGGATCTGATCTACCTCTCGGCGGCCGCGCTGGCCCGGGAGATCCGCGAGAAAAAGATTTCTTCCCTGGAAGCAGTCAAGGCCTGCCTGGCGCGGATCGCCAAAGTCAATCCCCAGTTGAATGCCGTGGTGCAGCTCTGCGCCGAGCGGGCGCTGGCCGAGGCCCGGGAAGCCGACACCCTGCTCGCCAAGGGGAATCCAAAGGGCCCGCTCCACGGCGTTCCCATGACCAGCAAGGATTCTTTCGACACCGCGGGCGTCGTCTCCACCGGCGGGACCCTCGGCCGCAAGGATTTCATCCCGGCCGCTGACGCCACCGTGGTGGCGCGGGTGCGCGCCGCCGGGGCGATCCTGCTGGGTAAAACCAACACGCCCGAGTTCACGCTTTCCTTCAACACAACCAACCTCATTTACGGCCCCACGAAGAATCCTTACAACCTGAACCGGCAGCCCTCGGGATCGAGCGGTGGCGCCGCGGCCATCATCGCGGCCGGAGGATCGTACTTCGATATAGGTAGCGATTATGCAGGCAGCATTCGGGTCCCCAGCCACGCCTGTGGGATCGCCGGCCTCAAGCCGACGGCGGGCCGCGTGCCCCGCACCGGCCACATCATCGACTACGGCGGCGCCTTCGAATCGTTCCAGCAGATCGGGCCGCTGGCGCGCCGGGTCGAGGACCTGGCCCTGCTCCTGCCGATCATCGCCGGGCCGGACTACCTGGATGCCGCCATCGCCCCGGCGCCGCTGGGGGATCCCGCCAAAGTACGTCTCCAGGCGCTGCGGGTCGCCTACTACACGAGCAACGGAGCACTCGACCCGACACCCGAGATCCAGCGCGTCGTGCAGGATTGCGCGCGGCAAATGGGCGAGGCCGGCGCAAAGGTCGAAGAGGCGCGGCCGCCCCTGCTCAAGGAGATCGGGGAGATCCGCGGAAAACTGACGGCCGCGGATGGCGGGGCACACGTCCAGCGCCTCATCAAGAAAGCCGGGACCAGACAAACCGCGCCCAACCTGGGTCTCGGGGGCGAGCCGCTGACCTCGCCGCAGTTCACCGAATTGGTCGAGAAGCTGGATGACTGCCGCAGCCGGATGCTCGAATTCCTGGAGAACTTCGACGTAATTCTGTGCCCGCCGAGCGCCGTGCCGGCGCCGCCGCTCGATGCCCCGCCGGGCCCCCCGGGCTGGAACTACACGTCCGTTTACAACCTCACCGGCTGGCCCGCCGCCGTGGTGCGGGCCGGAACCTCGCCGGAAGGATTGCCGCTGGGAATCCAGATCGTGGGGCGCCCGTGGGCGGAGCACGTGGTGTTGGCCGTGGCGGCTCACATTGAATCCAAAACCGGCGGGTGGCAGAAACCGCAGCTTTAGGATCTCGCATGACTACCTGGACGCGACGTACGTTCATTCACGTGTTGGGAGGCGCGGCGGCCGCGAGCCGGATCGCGGCTGCGCCGGCCGACGAAATCATTTTTGGTTCCGCGACGCGCCTGGCGCAGATGGTCCGCGAGAAGAAGGTCTCGGCCGTCGAAGCGGTGCAGGCTTTCATCGCGCGCATCGAGAAGGTAAACCCGAAGCTGAACGCGGTGGTCCAGACCTGCTTCGAGCGCGCGCTCCGGGAGGCCAAAGAGGCCGACGAGCTGCAGGCCCGCGGGCAGACCAAGGGCCCGCTCCACGGCGTGCCGATGACGATCAAGGACTCGATCGACACCGCGGGCGTGATCACCACTGGCGGCACGGTGGGGCGGATGCAATACGTGCCGGCCAAGGACGCCACCGTGGTGGCGCGGCTGCGAGCCGCCGGAGCGATCCTGCTCGGCAAGACCAACACGCCGGAGTTCACCCTGGCCGGCGGCGGCATCGCGGGCGTCGGCACCACCGCCAATATCATCTACGGCATCTCGCGCAACCCCTACGATCTGACCCGCAGCACCTCGGGGTCGAGCGGCGGCGCCGGGGCCATCGTCGCCGCCGGCGGCTCGGCCTTCGACGTCGGCTCCGACTGGGGCGGCAGTATTCGCGGTCCGGCCCATGCCAACGGCATCGCCGGCATCAAGCCCACCTCCGGACGGGTGCCTCGCACCGGCCATATCGTCGGCTACGGCGGCGTCTTCGACTCCTGGCAGCAGCTCGGCCCGCTGGCGCGCCGGGTCGAAGATCTCATCCTGATTGTGCCGCTGATCATCGGCCCGGACTTCCGGGACGCCGGCATCATCCCCGTCCCCTGGAACGATCCGAACCGTGTCGATGTTTCGAAGCTTCGTGTGGCCTTCTATCCCGAAAACGGCATCGCCGAGACGACCCAGGAGACTAAGGAGACCGTCCGTCGCGCCGCCCGCCATATGGAAGAGGTCGGCTGCCCGGTCAAAGAGGACTACCCCCGGGATCTCGTGATGCAGATGGAGGAAGTCCGTAACAAGCTGATGCGGGCCGACGGCTGGTCGTACCTGAAGCGGCTAGGCGACCGCTGGGGCACCAAAGCGCCGTCGGCCACCATCGTCGAGCGACTCCAGGAAGCGCCGCTGCCTACGGCGGAGTACACCGAGCTTCTGGAGCAGCAGGACGAGTCGCGCCGCAAGCTGCTTTGGTGGGTCAAGAACTACGATGTCGTGCTTTGCCCCGTGGCCGGCAAGCCGGCCCTGCCGATCAACCTTGGCGCTGAAGCCTCCCGCCGCGGCCCGGGTCTCAGCTATACCGGACTCTACAACAGCACGGGCTGGCCCGCCGCCGTGGTGCGAGCCGGCACTTCGCCGGAGGGCCTGCCCATCGGTGTGCAGGTCGTTGGCCAGCCGTGGCGCGACGACGTGGTGCTGGCCGTGAGCCGCTATCTCGAGTCGAAGACCGGGGGTTGGCAGAAGCCGGGCGTGTAGGCCCTCGCCGCCGGTCCTCGCCGGCCGCATTTGCGCCCGGTGCGATGCCAAGGACGGCCTGCGGCAAGTGGGCGCGATACCCGTTCCCGCCGGCGCCGGCCGGTTCCTCACGCGACAGTTGAGGCGAGCGCCTCACCCGGCAGAGTGCACGCGTCCGCTTCCAGCGCCGCGCGGTGGAAAAGAAGCGGGCCTGCGCA
>JBGOUJ010000617.1:0-4631 GCA_041477005.1 Terriglobia bacterium
CAATGCATACACGGTCGCGATCTCAGGAGAATCCATAGTTAAAACATAAACCATGTCGAATGTTTTATATAGAAGCATTTCCCCAAGACTGAAACTAAGTGGCATTGGGCTGAAGCCCGCGCCACGTCAGCAGCCTCGAAGCCTCTGTCACCGTATTGTGCGAGACGTAATAAGACCAAAGCGGTTAACAGCGTGCATCTGCGTTCCTCGGCGGTTCCATTCATCGGTTGCGGCTCCGAAGCCAGGACTAACGAGATGAAAGGTACCCTCGGTCTCACCATCGTTCGGCTGAAGCTGCTGGTGCGCAACCGTAGCGCCATCTTTTTCTCCGTCATATTCCCCATTCTGTTTCTGTTCATTTACGGATTTCTGTTTGCGAAGGGGGAGCCGGAGAAGGTCCGGTACTTCATGGCGCCGGTGGTGGTCATCACGATTTTGGGCAGCGGCTTTTGGGGCGTGGGATTTCAGATCGTGATCTTCCGGGAAAAGAACATTCTGCGGCGGTTCCGGCCGGCGCCGGTCGGGGCGGGGCCGCTGCTGGTGAGCGGCGTGCTCGCCAACTGGGCGCTGCAGGTCCTGGTGGTCGGGCTGGAGTTTGCCATTGCGCGGCTGACGTTTCACATTCCCTGGCCGTCGCACGTGCCGGAGCTGTTCGTCATCGGAACCCTCGGGCTGTTCGCGTTTGCCGGGATCGGCACGGTGGTGGCCAGCCTCGCCAACACCATGCAGGAGACGCAGGTGATCTGCAACCTGCTGTGGTTCGGGTTCATGTTCCTTTCCGGGGCGACCGTCCCGTTTGCCGGCCTGCCGGCGTCGATTCGGCACGTGGCGCTGTTCCTGCCCAGCTTTTACCTCGTTTGCGCCATGCAGGCGATCCTGTTCGGCGTTGGCAAGCTGGGCGCCATGCTGCCGGAGATGATCGCTCTGGTGGCGACCAGCGTCGTGGCCTACGTCCTCAGCCTGAAGCTGTTTCGTTGGGACCAGCAGATGAAGCTCGACTGGCGGGCCAAGGCGTGGGCTTTGCCCGCGGCGGTTCCCTTCCTGGTGCTGGGGGTGTGGGCGAACCTGTACTCGCAGCGGATTTACGAAGCCATGAAGCTATTTCAGGTGGCTTGGCCGAAGTGAGAAGACATGGATTCCATAACGCTGCACAGGCTGCACTTCGCCTTCACCATTACCTATCACTACATCTTTCCCCAGTTGACCATGGGGATGGCGCTGCTGATTCTGGTCCTGAAAACCATGGCCCTGCGGACCGGCGACGATCATTACAATCGCGCCGCCCGCTTTTGGGCCAAGATCTTCGGGATCAATTTCGCCATGGGGGTGGTCACCGGGATCCCGATGGAATTCCAGTTCGGCACGAATTGGGCGCGCTTCTCGCGGGCGGCTGGGGAAGTGATCGGGCAGACCCTGGCGATGGAAGGGGTATACTCGTTTTTCCTCGAGTCCACGTTCCTGGGGCTGCTACTCTTCGGTGAAAAGCGCCTGGGACCGAAGGGGCATTGGGCCTCGTCCTTTCTGGTCTTTGTCGGGTCGTGGCTCTCGGGGTTCTTCATCATCGCCACAGACGCCTGGATGCAGCATCCGGTGGGATACAAGATCGGTCCCGGCGGCGCGATCCTTTTCGACAGCTTTTGGGCGCTGCTGTTCAACCCCTGGCTCGGCTGGCAATACCTGCACAACATGATCGCGGCGGTGGTTACCGCCAGTTTCGTGATGGCCTCGATCGGGGCGTTTTATCTGCTGAGCGGCCGCTGTGAGTCCTACGGGCGGACCTTCGTGCGGATTGGAGTAACCGCCGGCTGCCTGAGCTCGATTCTGATGCTCTTTCCCACCGGAGACGGCCAGGGAAGGAATATCGCGCAGTATCAGCCGGTCACACTGGCGGCGATGGAGGGGCTGTTTGCGAGCACGGCGGGAGCGCCGCTGGCCCTGATTGGGCAGCCGGACACAGAGCAGAAGAAGCTGGACAACCCGATCGCCATTCCCCGGATGCTGAGCTTCCTCACCTACCGCCGCTGGACGGCCGAGATGAAAGGGCTCGACGCGTTCGACCCCAGGCAGTGGCCCGACAACATTCCCCTTTTGTATTACAGCTACCACATCATGGTCGGACTGGGGACCGTCTTCATCGGCGTGATGGCGATCTCGGGCTGGAAGTTGTGGCGCGGGCGGCTCTACGATTCCCGCGGGTGGCTCTGGCTGCTAATGCTGCTGCTGCCGTTCCCCTACATCGCCACCACCGCCGGCTGGATCACGGCCGAGGTCGGGCGGCAGCCGTGGCTGATTTACGGCCTGATGCGGACGGCCGACGGCGCCTCGATGCGGGTCTCGGCCGGCAACACTCTGTTCACCTTGCTGGGCTTCATGGGCCTCTACGCGCTGCTGAGCATTCTGTTTCTGTTTCTGGTGTTCCGCGAGATCGAGCAGGGGCCGCAGGAGCGGTAGCGGACCGATGCGGACGCCGCGGTAACCGACTTATGCACACGCTCTGGTTCTGCCTGGTCGCCTGGATGCTCGCCGTCTACGTGGTCTTGGACGGGTTCGACCTGGGGGTGGGGATCGTCTACTTCGGGGTGGCGCGCGAGGAAACCGAGCGGCGGCAGGTGCTGCAATCGATCGGGCCGGTTTGGGACGGCAATGAAGTGTGGCTGCTCGCGGCCGGCGGGACGCTTTACTTCGCCTTCCCCAGCCTTTATGCGGCGAGCTTCAGCGGCTTCTACCTGCCGCTGATGATCGTGCTGTGGCTGTTGATTCTGCGAGGAATCGCCATCGAATTTCGGGGGCACGTCGAGGGCCCGGTGTGGAAGCCGTTCTGGGACGCTGTTTTCACCGCGGCGAGCGCGCTGCTGGCGATTTTTTTCGGTGCCGCGCTGGGCAACGTGATCCGAGGCGTGCCGCTGGACGACGCGGGCTTTTTCTTTCTCCCGCTGTGGACCGATTTCCGCCTCGGGCGGGAGACAGGTATTCTTGATTGGTACACAGTTTTGGTCGGCCTGCTGGCTTACGCGGCGCTCACCCTTCACGGGGCGCTGTGGGTGGCGCTGAAGACCGAGGCCGCCGTTCACAGACGCGCGCAGCACGTGGCCCGGACGGCCTGGTGGGCCGTGGCCGGCATGACCGTGGCCGTCACCCTCTTCACTCTGCGGATTCAACCGCAGGTGCTGGCTAATCTAGGAGCGTATCCCTGGGGTTTTGTCTTTCCGTTGATCGCCCTGGCCGGTCTCGGCGGGGCAGCGGCCCTGCGAGGGGAGCGGATGCGATTCCTGGGGTCTTGCGCCTACATCGTTGGGATGCTGGCCGGCGCCGCTTTCGGTTTGTATCCTTACGTTCTGCCGTCGAACACCGATCCCAAGCTGAGCCTGACGATCCACAACGCCGCCGCGGGCGCCTACGGGCTGCGGGTGGGGCTGGCGTGGTGGATCCCGGGAATGATCCTGGTGGTAGGATATTTCTTCTTCTTGTACCGGCGCTTCGCCGGGAAGGTGTCGGTCGAGCGGGACGGCTACCAGGGGTGAGCCGGCTGAGGTAAGAACGCAAACCGAAGCAGCGGCGTGTACGGCCACCAAGGGCTTAACGGCAGCAGATTTGACTTTACGTCCATTATTCTGTACATTAACTCATGTAAGGTATAGTTTTGTGGACGTTAAGAATGCGGCAAGGTCGACCATCCTCAGTTGTTCCCGTACCCGTAACACGTGCCCTCCGAAAGCTGGGGCACGACATTCGTGATGCGCGGCGGCGGCGTATTCCCGTCACGATCCTGGCACAGCGAGCCTCCGTCAGCCGGACGACCTTAAACAAGGTGGAGAAGGGCGACCCCGGCGTCTCGGTTGGAACATACGCCACAGTTCTCTTCGCCCTGGGAATGGCCGATCGACTGGCCGATGTGGCTGACCACCGGCACGATGCTGTCGGGCTTGCGCTTGAAGAAGAGCACCTGCCGGAACGAATCCGGCTCTCGCGCGGGCAGAAGCCCTCCAAGCCAGAGAGCAGGGGTGCGGAGTAATGGACAAGGAAGCTCTCCTATACGTGGATGCGCCAGGAAGGCTTTGATCGTTTTGAAGAAGCGCTTGAGGAGTTTCGCGTCCGGTTCGATGACCAGTTCTTACTGCAACCGTATTCGATGCCTGGTCGTGCTGAACTGGACAGCCGGGCTGAAGCGACTCGCGCCATTTGGCGCTATAATCTAGTCGAGATGGCAGGAGAGGTGCAATGACCACAACCCCGGTTCTGGAGATGCTCGGCGGCGAGAAGATCCTGGGCCGCAAAGTCTCGTCGCCGCTGAAGCTGGTGGACGCCCTGCGAGAGGGCTTGCCCTATTCGTCTCTGCAAGCAGTGGTGCGGGCATTGGGTCTCTCCAGGCAGGAAACTTCGCGAATACTATCGGTTCCGCTACGCACGCTGGACCGCCGGAAACGACAGCGCCGGCTGCAGGCGGATGAATCCGATCGGCTGTACCGGCTGGCGCATATTGCCTCTCGTGTGGTGGAGGTGCTGGGCTCGGCCGAGCATGCAGCGCGCTGGTTGCGCCATCCGAACCGCGCGCTGGGCGGGGTGGTCCCGCTCGAGTTGCTGGACACCGAGGCCGGGGCGCGGCAAGTGGATGAAATCCTGGGCCGCATTGA
>JBGOUJ010000618.1:0-4600 GCA_041477005.1 Terriglobia bacterium
CTTACCGGAGGCTCCACCGGCGGCTGGGAAGCGCTCGCCCTACAGCTCTATCACCCGGATTTCTTTGGAGGCGTGTGGACTTTCTATCCGGACCCGGTGGATCTGCGCCGCTACAACGCGGGGATCAACATCTATGAGGATGAGAACGCGTTCACCATCCCTCACGGCCCGTGGCTCCAGCAGGAACGGCTGGCGACCCGCACCATTGACGGCCAGACCGGGCTTACCGTTCGGCAACAGAGCCAGATACAGCGAGTCCTGGGTGATAAAGAGAGGTCCACAACCAGCCTCAACGACTTTGAGGTGGTCATCAACCCGGTCGGCGCAGACGGCTACCCCGTGCCACTATGGGACAAGACCACTGGCCGGATGAATCATGCAGTCGCGCGCTACGCCCGCGAGCATGGTTACGATCTGCGCGAGTATACGGAGCGCAATTGGTCTCGGATCGGCCGCGACCTTACAGGCAAGCTGCACATCTCGGTCGGCGAAGCCGACGGCAATTTCCTGAATCTGGCGCTCTATCTGCTTCAGGACTTCCTCGAAAATACAACAAATCCTTACTATGCCGGCTCCTTTGAGTTTGGCCGGCCCCTGAAAGGCCACGGCTGGCAGCCCACAACGAATTCCGAGCTCGTGAAAAAGCTGGCCGCCGCTGTTGCCCAAAACACACCAAGGGGCGAGCCAGCGAATCAGTGGCGCTATTGACGGCCTTTGATGCACGAGTCTCTACCAGGCGATGTGCTTATGTGGCGGTGCGCAGAACCAACGAGATCGGCATCCGGCTGGCGCTCGAAGCCAACTGCGGCGATGTACTCGGGATGGTCCTCAGGGAAAGCACGCTGGCCAAGCTGGCAGACAGATGGCTGTGCTGGCTGCGGGAGGTTGCCACCATGATGAGGTTCGAGCGGAACCATGTGATGTGGGTGCTGGTGGCCGGCTTGGTCATTGGCGTTGCCCCGACGCAGGCGATGGCCCAGCAGCAGACTATCACGCCGACAGCCAAAGATCTCAACAAGAGCTTCGACGCGGACGCGGTTCGGTGGACCGAGCGGTTCGAGCACGAGGGCCGGGCCATATATGACAAGCGCTTTGAGATTCTGGAGGCGATGGGGCTCAAGCCCGGCATGGACGTGGCTGACATCGGCGCCGGAAGCGGCCTCATCTCGCGGCTCATCGCGCGCAAGGTCGCGCCGGGCGGCGCCGTGTATGCCGTCGACATTGCAAAGAACATGGTCGACCACATTACGAAGACGGCTCAGGAGGAAAAGATCACGAATCTTAAGCCGGTACTCGGCGATCCTCACTCGCCGAAATTGCCCCCGAACTCGGTCGACGTGGTCTGCATCATCGATGCGTACCACCACTTCGAGTACCCCGGGGACATGCTGGCCGAGATCAACAGAGCGCTCCGGCCGGACGGTCTGCTCATGTTGATCGACTTCAAGCGGATCGAAGGGGTTTCGCGCGACTACATCCTGAAAATGGTCCGTGCCGGAGAGGGTACGTTCACGGACGAGTTCCTCAACGCCGGGTTTGAGTTGGTCGAACGGCGCGATGACATGTTCCCGGAGAATTACCTGCTGAAGTTCAAGCACCGGCGCCCGTCGGCCAAACCGGCTCCAGCGAGCGCCCGGCCCTAAGGGTCCAAACGCCTTGCCAGTGTGTCTTTGTGAGTCTGGCCTGAAACTGCGCGCCGCAGAGCGGCGGTTGGGTCGATTCGCCGGGTAATGGGTTCCAGCGCGCGCCCTGCTTTGGAAGGCCAGAACTGGCGGTTTCGGGCGGCCAATGGCAGCCGGGATGGAAAAGCGGCGAAAGCGGCGTCCAAACCTGTCCACGCAGGGGCGGTCAGGTGTATACTCCTACCAAAGTGGGAACCCAATGTGGAATCCCGGATAAGAGGGTTTTGGCGAGACCGCTCGCTCGATTGGCAATCGAAACAGGGCCGTAGGGGCTCTTATCGGAGTGCGGGAATGTGGTCCTTCAGGCTCGATGCGCGGCGAATGTCCAGGCGACGCTCTCGGGCCGTGCACGCATTGATCTTCGCCCTCCTGCTCCTCCTCGCCGGCGGCGGGGTCGTCGCCGTGGCCCTGTTGGGCGCTCAGGCCCCGCCCCGCCGAACGCCACCGGGAGGGGCTCCGGCGCCGTCCCCTGCTGCTGCTTCCCGGGCGGTCCTGGATCGGTACTGCGCCGCGTGCCATAACGAGAAACTCAAAACCGCCGGGCTGGCGTTCGAGTTGCTGGACGTCACCAGGCCAAGCGCCAATGCGGACAAGTGGGAGCGCGTGATCGGCAAGCTTCGGACGGGCACGATGCCGCCGCGCGGGTTGCCGCGGCCCGATCCGGCTACCTATGATCTGGTGGCGAGTTGGCTGGAGACGGACATCGACCGGGCGGCGGAGGCCCGTCCGAATCCCGGCAGGAGCAACACGGTCCACCGCCTGAATCGCACGGAATATCACAACGCGATTCGCGACCTTCTCGCGCTCGACTTTGATGTGACGTCGCTGCTGCCTGGGGACGAGACAGCGAACGGCAGTTTCGACAACAACGCGGATGTCCTCACGATTACCACGTCCCACCTGGAACGGTTCCTGTCAGTGGCCCGTCAGATCACGCGCCTCGCGACGGGTCTCCCCCCGGCAAGTCCGGTGGTGGAGACATTCAAGGTTCCCTTGCACATGACGCAAGACGACCGGCAGAGCGAAGATCTGCCGTTCGGATCTCGTGGCGGCATCGCGATTCACTATGACTTTCCGGCCGGCGGCGAGTATCTCATCAAAGTTCGTCTCCGCAGGCAATATCAGGACTACATCATGGGCATGGGGTGGCCGCAGCATCTCGACATCCGCCTCGATGGCAAGCTCGTGAAACGGTTCACGGTCGGTGGGGAAGCCCCGGGCAGGTCCTCACCCGCCAGTTTCGCCGGCGCCGGTAACTCCTTCGGCGATCCGGAGTGGGAGAAGTACATGCACGGGGCGGACGAGGGGCTCGAGATCCGCGTGTCGGCGAAGGCGGGCCCGCGCGTTGTCGGCGTGGCCTTCGTCAGGGAGATGTGGGAGCCGGAATTCGTCCCGCAACCGCTGCAGAGGGGCAGGGTCATCACGGACGACGAGCTGTACATGGATTACGCGAGCGTGGGCTCGGTCCAGATCGGAGGCCCTTACCAGGTCACCGCCCGGGCGTTGGACACCCCCAGCCGCCACGAGATTTTCGTATGTCAACCCCGACTTGGTGCTGAGGATCCCGGCGCCGAGGATCCCGGCGCCGAGGAGAAGACCTGCGCCACAAAGATCCTTTCGCGAATGGCCCGGCGCGCCTATCGCCGGCCCGCGACGGATCGAGACGTGCAGACGCTGCTTGAGTTTTTCGACGCCGGCCGGCAGGACGGCGGAGGCTTTGACGCCGGGATTCAATTCGCGCTCGAACGGCTCCTCGTCGATCCCGACTTTCTGCTCCGCGTGCTGCGCGATCCGGCCCAGGTGGCGCCGGGCGAGGCCTATCGCCTCAGCAACCTGGAGCTGGCCTCGCGCCTGTCGTTTTTTTTGTGGAGCAGCATCCCCGATGAGCCCTTGCTCGACTTGGCCGAACGGGGAAAGCTCGCGGAGCCGCGGATACTGGAACAGCAGGTGCGGCGCATGTTAGCCGATCCCCGCGCCACCCAGGCGCTGGTGAACGATTTCGCCGCCCAGTGGTTGAATCTGCGCCGCGTGAAGGAGGTCGTTGTCGATCCGCGGTTCTATCCCAATTTTGACGAGAGCCTGCTGCAGGCGTTCCAGCAGGAAACGGAGCTGTTTGTCGCCAGCACCCTGCGGGAGGATCGCAGCGTCCTGGACCTGGTGAGCGCGGACTATACGTTTGTCAATGAGCGACTGGCCCGGCATTACGGGATTCCGGGCATCTACGGCAGCCGCTTCCGGCGGGTCACCCTCCCGAACCTGGAGCAGCGCGGCGGGTTGCTCGCCCAGGGAGCGCTGCTGGCGGCAACGTCTTATCCGGACCGGACGTCGCCCGTGTTGCGTGGCAAATGGCTGCTGGATAACATTCTCGGCATGCCTCCACCGCCGCCCCCGGCCGGCGTAAACACCACCCTGGCGGAGAACAAGCCTGGCGCCAGGCCGGCCTCGATACGCGAGCGGCTGGACCAACACCGGACGAATCCCGTTTGCGCCAGTTGTCATTCGCAAATCGATCCCATGGGTTTCGCGCTGGAGAATTTTGACGTCCTGGGGGGGTGGCGGACCGTGGATGAAGGGCGCAATCCGATCGACAACGCCGGCGCCTGGCCGAGCGCGGACAGCTGACGAGTCCGCCGATTCTCGACAAGGAAGTGCGGCGGATGCTGGCGGACCCGCGCGCGACCTGGGGGCTCGTCGACGATTTCGCCGCCCAGTGGCTGAACCTGCGCCGCGTCGACGAAGTGGTGGTCGATCCGGATCGCTATCCCAACTACGACCTGAGCCTTCTGCAGGCGTTCCAGCAGGAAACGGAGCTGTTTGTCGGCAGCACGATCCGCGAGGATCGCAGCGTCGTGGATCTCCTGAACGCCGACTATACGTTTGTCAATGAACGGCTGGCGCGGCATTATGGGATTTCGGGA
>JBGOUJ010000619.1:0-4598 GCA_041477005.1 Terriglobia bacterium
CCGGTCGGCATAGTTCCAGCACTCCACCAGTCCGATCTTGCCCAGGCTGCCCGAGCGCACGATCTCCACCGCTTTCCGGTAGTGCGCGCCAATACGCTGCTGGGTCCCCATCAGCGCGATGGTGCCGTGTTTGCTGGCGGCATTTACCATGGCGCGGCCCTCAGTGACGGTGTGCGAAAGCGGCTTCTCCACGTAGATGTGCTTGCGCGCCTGGCAGGCATGGATGAACGGCAGCCCATGCCAGTGCTGTGTGGTGGCGATGAACACGGCATCGAGGTCCTTGCGGTCGAGCATCCGGCGATAGTCCAGCACGGCTTCGGGCTTCTGCGGATACGGCGCTTTGGCGAGCCGGCTCCGGGCCTGGTCCATCCTCGGCTCGATCACGTCGCTGACGGCGGCGATCTCCACGTCCGGATATCGCGAGACAATGCTCATCAGGCTGCTGCCGCGGCCTCCGCAACCAATAAACCCTAGGCGCACCCGGCTGCTGGGAGCGGCCTGGCGCGCGGCGACAATGGCGGGCGCTGACAGAGAGGCCGAGGTTATAAACCTGCGACGGTCAATTTGGGTCGTCATACGTTCTCCTTCTCGCTTGCTACTATAAACCTGCGGCGGTCAATTTGGGTTGGCACGCAGTGTCCTGCTCGACGGCAAGCTGCGAGAAGATTTCTTCGCGCGTCGGCAGCGCCATCAGGGTCCGCAACCGCTCGATCGAATCGTCGGCTACCAGTGGAGCCGGTGTTCGGGCAGATCAAACAAGCACGTGGGTTCCGGCAGTCTTTGCTACGCGGGCTGAAAAAGGTACGCGGAGAATGGGCGCTGGTGTGCCTCACGCACAACATTCTGCGGATGCACCGAGTCTACGTCAAGTCGCGCATGGGGCCGATGAACGCATCTGGGAAGCGATCGCTATCCACACGGCGAACGGCATCGACGAGGGCATGTACGTCAAGATCGGCGGGATCGACCAGTGGATTCAGATCCGTGGGCAGGACCGCAAGAATCCGGTTCTTCTATGTCTTCACGGGCCGAGCATCTGATTTCAAAAGGGCTGGACAGGAGGCAAACGTGTATACTAACTCGCAACCGGGAGCCAAAACGGAAATCCCGGCTAAGGTGCAACATGGAATCCAACTTGAGCCGTAGACGTTTTCTGGCAGCCGCTTCCGGCGCTGCGATGCTGCCGCAGGCCGCCCGGACAGCAAATCCGGGCCGGATGAAGGCGGGCACTGCCAAAGTGGACATCACGCCGGACCGGCCGCGCTACACTCTGCCTGGCGCTTATCGCGGAAACCCCGCCGCCGTCCTGCTCGATCCGCCCACCGTTTACCATCCCGTCCACGCCCGTTGCCTGAGCCTCAATGATGGCGCGCGGCGCTTGGTGTTCGTGACCTACGACCTGAACTGCCTGGATTACGCCACGCCGATCCTGCGCGAGCGCCTGGAGAACGAACTGGGCATCCCGCCCGCCTACCTGATCCTGCTGGCCACGCACAACCACCAGGTCCCTCTGCAGACCATCCCGAGCAATTACGATTATGGCGCGTGGCTGGCGGAAAAAATCTTCGCCGGAATCAAGGAAGCGATCGGCAAGGAAGACGGACCGGTGGACTTGCATTTCGGATTCGGCCACGGCTACTGGCTGCGCGCCAGCAGTGCGGCGCACGCCGATTACGAGATTCAGGTGCTGCGGGTGATGCAGGGCGGGCGTCCGGTGGCGCTGCTGTTCAACCACCCCACGCATCCGCAGCGCGGCCCGCTCGGCTACGGTCCATCCCACCCGGGCTATGCCATGGACGAGGTGGAGGAGAAGTTCCCCGGCGCTCTGGCGCTCTATGCGGATGCCTGCGGCGGCAATCAGACACCCAGGCCGCTGCCCGACCTGGACGACCTGGCCGCCTGCCGGCGGCGCGGGCACGATCTGGCCGAAGAGGTGGTGAGGATTGCGAAGGGTCCGCTGGAGGAAGTCACCGGGGCCCTCGAAAGTCAACTGAAGCTCATCGGTTTGCCGCTGGCTCCGCCGGTGCCATATCAGAAAGCGCTCGAGCTGGCGCGCGGCATTCCGCTGGATGTGGGGCTGGTGCCGCCGCCGCATCCGGCGCGGCCGACCAACTGGATTCGGGCGCTGCTACAGCACTATAAAGAAGGCATTCCGTTCCCGACTAAGACTTCGGACAGGCCCTGCTCGGACGGCGGATTCTTCGTCGCCAAGCTGGACACGCCGCGCAAGTACGAATGCCGGTTTGTGGAAGCGGTGGCGGCGAAGATCGGGAAGTTGAGCTTCGTGGCCATACAGGGCGAGCCCTGCGCTCCGGTGGGCGCGCGCATCAAGGATGTGCTGCGGCAGAAGGGGCCGGCCATGGTGGGCGGCTATTTCGCCGAGCGCAACCTCTACATCCCCACGCGGGAGATCGTCCGCGAGAACGCGTATCAGGCGCAGGTGATCCAGATCCAGTTCGGATGCCCGGTAGGCTGGGCTCCGGAGGCCGAGGACGAAATGGTCAAAGCCGTCCTCGAACTGTTCGGCGAGAAATACTATACCGGGCGCGAAGCGTAGCGCTCGTGATGCTGGAACGGAGGGCGACTCTGGGGAGGGTAACAAAAGGCTGCCGGGTCTTGTAGGCCCGCTCCCCGTCCTCGCCCTCGTACGACTCGACTTCAGCCCATCTTCTTCGTCAGGCTCCCGCTGATGAATCGGCGCACGCCGGGCGCCTGCCAGCCCGTCGCGGCCAGCAGTTCCGTCAGCGTGGCTCCGTCCTGCTGCTCTACCAACGCCCGGATCTTGGCCTTCTTCCCGCCTGGCGCCCCTGGGGCGCCTCCACATGTGTTGGCGAACATGGCGAACGTGGTGGCAAATGGGGTGAAGCCTTCGAGGGCCAGGCCCTCCGCGACGCACCTCATGTTGCCCTCCTGCACCCCGCACGTGAAGCCGCTCGATACGGATGCTCTGCTCGCCGCGGCATATGAAACCCGTGGTATGTTGACGGCGGAGCAGCACTCCATCATCGGCAGGCTGGGGGAAGCCGTCGCGGGATTTGTAGCGGAGGCCCGCCCTGCGATGCTGCCGGGCGTCGGCGTCCACGACGTCTTCGGCGCATCCGGGACGGTCGGCGAGCTGCTTACGCTATCCGGCCTGCGCGCCGCGGGCATCGTCGCGCAGGCGTCGCAGATCATGACCCGAAAGGCGGTAGCGGTGTAAAATGGCCGTGCTGCGCGACAATTCACTCAAACGCAAAATCGCGGAGCAGGAATTCGTTCTCGGGACCTTTCTCGAAGTCCCCTCTCCGCAACTAGTTGAAATCCTCGGGCTGGCGGGATTCGACTTCGTCGTCATCGACCGCGAACACGGTTCGATTGACCTCGGGCAGACCGAAGATCTGATTCGAGCCTGCCTCTCGACCCAGATCAGCCCGGTCGTGCGTGTGGCCGAGTGCGACCCGGTGCTCATCCGGCAACCGCTGGACATGGGAGCGGCCGGCATCCACGTGCCGCAGATCGGCTCCGTCGAGAGCGCCGCGCTGGCCATCCGTTCCAGCCGTTTCCATCCCGGCGGCGACCGCGGCCTGCAACCGTTCGTGCGCGCGGCCAGTTACCGCGCCTGTCCCACCCCCGACTACCTCGCCCGGGCGAATCGCGATACGGCGATGATCTTCCACATCGAAGGCAAGGAAGGTGTCGATGCGCTCGACGGCATTCTAGCGCTGGACGGCGCGGACGTGGCCTTCCTCGGCCCCTACGATCTGTCCCAGTCGCTTGGCGTGCCCGGCCAGGTGAAGCATCCGGTCGTGCGGGAAAAGATGATCGAGGTGGTTGAGAAGGGCAAAGCCGCGGGCAAGTGCATCGGCGCGTACTGTGACGATATCGGGACTGCGCGCGAGTGGCGCAGCGTCGGCGTTCGCTACTTGGCCGTAAGCATCGATGCCGCCATCTTCCTGCGCGGCGCCGAGGCGATCGTGCGCGGGTTGCGAGGCGAGCAGTGACCGGAACGGGTCAGGCCCGCGGTGCGTTGTTTGGGCGCCTAACGTCTCGGGCTTGCCTTCCCCTCTCCGTTTCCGGTCCCGTTCGGCAAACCGCCCGAACTCGATCCGGCGCGTTTTATCTGGATGAAGCTCCAACCCAAACTTCCCCAGCCGTTCCCGGAGATCGCTATCGACCACCAACAGCAACTCTAAGAGCACACCGCCGAAACAGGAAACTTTGGAGACGCTCGGAGAACAGTCGTCAACCCGAGGGTCGTCCGGAAGAGAGGCACGGAGAGCCACAGTGCAAGGTGCCGGTGAGAGCCGGGGGTCGGGCGAGCAGAAGAGGACGACCACGGTGGTAGCGGCGCTCTAAAGAAGTGCTCAGAACGGCCTGAATACGAGGCTTTTCACGCTCGCGGCCTTGGGCGTCAGTGGCCGTTATTATAACCGCGACCACGAAGGTTCGTAGAGATGCATTTGGCTCCCCAAGTGGGACTCGAGCCTACAATCCTTCGGTTAACAGCCGCTGGATTGCGAGTTGGCTGCCTGTCTGGAGCGCGGCGCCGATGTTGGCCTCCGGGGCGGCCTGAAGCCCACGGGCTCACTCCTGCTTCTTCTGGTCCGGCCGGGTCAACA
>JBGOUJ010000620.1:0-4583 GCA_041477005.1 Terriglobia bacterium
ACGTTCATCAAGCTGTAACGACCCACCTGTTAACGTTGGACTTTAGAACATCACGCTTCATCGCCGCTTGGGCAGCGGCAGCCCCCCAAAAGAGTAATGACTGAGAGGACGAGAGGAAGCAATGAATCTACGACGAATCATATCGCTAGTTGTTCTTTTGATGGGGATGGGCCGAGTGAGCCTGGCGCAGACCGATGCAGGCCGCATTGTGGGGACGGTGACGGACACGACGGGAGCCGTAATTCCCGGCGCGACCGTCACTGTGAAGAGTGAAAAGACCGGTGAGCAGCGGACAGTGAAGTCGGATGACTCCGGCTATTATATCGTCACCAACCTGGCGCCAGCTTCCTACAGCGTAACCGGCAAAACAGAAGGTCTTGGTCCAACGGAATACACCGAAATTCGGCTGACGGCGGGACAGGAACGCAATCTAGCTCTCATCCTTCGGCCGGCGAGCCTCACCTCGGAGGTGACCGTTTCAGCCGGTGAGTTGACGGTCATCGACACCAGCTCGGCGCGGATCGGGGCGAATGTCAACGAACGCGAGGTCGCCAGTCTGCCGCTCAATGGCCGGCAGCTTTCTCAGCTCTACCTGCTCTCTCCAGGCGCGCAGACCGCCGGTGGCGGCAGCTTCGACAACATCCGTTTCAGCGGCCGCTCGAACCAGCAGAACATCGTCCGCTATGACGGCGTTCCCGGTGGATCGGTCATCGACAATTCTCCGGGCAACCTCAGCGGTGAGACTTCCTCGAACTTCCGGCTCCAGTCGAGTCTGGAGAATGTCCAGGAGTTTCGGGTCGAAAGCAGCAACTATCCGGCAGAGTATGGAACCGGCACCGGCGGCCAGATCACGGTGGTCACGAAATCCGGATCGAATGCGGTCCACGGAAGCCTGTTCGAGTACCTCCGCAACAACGCGATGGATGCTCGCAACTTCTTCGACGGCAGCACCAAGTCCGCGCTGCGCCTCAATCAGTTCGGCGGTTCGCTGGGCGGTCCTGTGATCAAGGACAAGCTGTTCTTTTTCTCCTCGATCGAGTCTCTTCGGCAGCGCGCCGGCGTCAACCTGGTGGAGACGGTTCCGAGTACGACGGCCAGAGCGCAGGCGCAGCTAAACGCGCAGACCGACCCCAAGGTGGCGGCGATTCTGCCGCTACTCAGCGCGTATCCCGTCGGCCAGCAGGCTTCCGCCAACTCCCTGCTGGACATTGCCTATCTCAACTCCGCCAGCCGCGTGGATGAGTATTACGGCTCGCTCCGGCTGGACTACCGCGCCTCCCAAAACGACACCCTCGGCTTCCGCTATTTCCGCGATCAGGGTGAGTCGTTCGACCCCTTGAGCGTCACCGGACGCGGTCAGAGTTTCACCGCCATTCCGCAGAACGCGATGGCATCCTGGACCCGCATCGTCAATGCCACGATGATAAATGAATTCAAAGTCGGGCTAAACGCGAACAAGACGCGCCAGTTTGGCGTTGTGAACAATAATGTTCCGGGTCTCGACCTGGCCTCCCTCACGGTGAACTTCACCGGTTCGGTTGCCATCCCCGGCATCGCCAGCCAGGGCGCCTCGGCGGGCGCCGCACAGCTCGGGGGCCTCATTCGCGCCAACAGCGCCTACAATACCCGCGCGCAGCCGTACACCACCTGGGAGCTGCCGTTCCTTGATACGCTCTCGTGGGCGAAGGGCAAGCACAACGTGAAGATCGGCGCCGAGATTCGCCCGATCCGCATCAAGACGGACCGCTTCGCCGGCACGACTTACACCTTCAACAGCATCAACGATCTGCTGGCCAACAATTTAGCTTCGGTCCAGTTCAACGCCGACGCCGGATTGCCCAGCCCCTGGAACGGCGGCAAGACCGGACCGCGCCACGCGCAGAATCAGTACGACATCCTTTACGCTCAGGACGAGTGGAAGCTGACCCCGCAGTTCACCATCAACTATGGCTTGCGCTGGGAATACTTCGGCGTGATGCACGAGGCCGACGACCGGAACGTGAAATTTAACATCGTGACCGGACAGGTCGATCCGAGCAACACGCCGTACTACGAGTCGTCGAAGCTGAACTTTGGACCACGGCTCGGTATCGCCTGGGCGCCGTCCCGATTCAAGAGCGACACCGTGTTCCGCATCGGCGCCGGCTACTTTTACGGTCCGGGCCAGCCCGAGGACACGATTCAGCCGCTCGAATCGGACCGCATGTCTCGTACCCTGAGCAGCAACATTGCGTTTCCGTTCGATACGGCGTCCATCATCGCCAACTACAACATCAACGACCCCAGTCTCGGTTTCCAGCCCCGCGCCTACGCACCCGGCTACAAGGTTCCCGAGCAGATCCTCTCCTACACGGCGTCGCTCCAGCAGCGGCTGCCAGGCGAGGCCGTGCTTACGGTAGCCTACGTGGGCAGCCAGGGCCGAAATCTGTTCCTGCGTTCCATCGCCAACAAGATCGTCGGCGTGGCGACGAACCCGACCACGGGCGCCGCGATCACGACCCGTGAATTCGGCAACCGGTTTGCGGAAGTGGACTACAAGACCAGCGGCGGCAACGATCACTACAACTCCCTGCAGACCACGATCAATCGCCGTTACTCCCACGGCCTGACCTTCGGCGTGCAGCACACCTGGGGCCGCAGTATCGGAAACAGCGAGGGTTCGAATGAAGCCCTGACCGCTGCCAACAACTACAGCTTTGCCGCTGACTACGGTAACAATCTGTACGACATCCGGCACTCGATGAACGCCACGGCGCTCTGGGAAATCCCGGTCGGCAAGGACAAGGCCGTGAAGCTTTCCGGACCGGCTGATCACGTCCTCGGCGGCTGGGAGGTCGGCGGCGTGCTCAACTTCCGCACGGGCGTGCCGATCGACTTGCGCATCACGCGAGCCGATGTTGTGTATCGCGATAAGCGAAACGGCCGTATTTACGCCAGCCCGGTCATTGTGGGCGGCGTGGTGGAGACCGAAGCGATCATCAACACGCCCGGCGGCGGTTCCTCGCGTGGCGTTCGCCGTCCCGATGCGGTGGCCGGCGTCAGCCCCTACATCACCACCGGCGACAAGAAGGTCTTCCTGAACCCGGCGGCATTCATGATTCCGCAGCCTGGAACCTTCGGCAACCTCGGGCGCAACGCCTACGTGGGACCGAACCTCTCCCAGTTCGACCTCACGTTGCACAAGAAGGTGCCCGTGAATGAGAAAGTCAACCTCGAGTTCCGCGCCGAGATCTATAACCTTTTCAACCGCGCCAATTTCGCCAATCCTCCGGCGACGCTGGGAACCGGACTGCCCGCCGGCTATAACGTCGCGGCTGGCGCGGAACCCGCTGCGTCCGGTCTGCAACCGGGTCTGCCCTACACCGCTTCGGCGGCAGGCGGCGCGTTCGGACGTATGAGCTCGACCGTCGTGAACACGGTCGGACTTGGCGCGCAGCGTCAGATTCAATTGTCGCTGCGGCTGAACTTCTGACCCTCGGGCACAGGGGCCCGCGGGCGTTCGGTCAACGCCGCCTGAAGAGCAAGACCGATGGGAAGCGCCAGGGCAACCCGGCGCTCAACATAGCGGAGTGGACCGGCCCGGCAATACGGGCCGGTCCCCATTCCCGCCTGCGCGCGTTGCATCGGGCTGGATGGCGGTCGGGAGCGCCAACCGGCAGGACTGTTCTTCGCTAAGATTGAGTCTCTCGGGCAGCCACCCATGCAGATGCGTCCCTACGCCGTAGAGAGGGCTTCGGCCCTGTTGGGAAGGCTGGTGTTTCGAGCCAACCGCGCGGTGAAGCAGCCCGATCCGGAGGCCATTCACGACCTTCGGGTCGCCATCCGGCGCTTTTCGCAGTGCCTGCGGGTGTTTCGCGCTTTCTTTCCCAGGGGCGAGGTGAAAAAGGTCCGCCGCCGGCTCCGCCGCGTTATGGATCTGGCGGCCGAGGTTCGCGACCGGGACATCGCCCTGCAGGTCTATGCGGAGGCCGGCGCGCCCTCCCAGGCCGCCCTGGCTCTGCAACTCGGGCAGGAACGCCAGCAGGCCAAGCGCGAGCTGGTCGAAGAATTAGGCCGCATCCAGAAACGCGACTTTTCCAGCAAATGGCGAAAACGGCTGCAGCTCTAGCGAAGCTCGGACCACGAGGCGGGTCTCTCGCATAAGTTCGCTAGCGGTCTTGGCGTTTTGGCGAGCGATACATGCTGGGCGTCAATGACTTACTTTCTCGCCAAGCCGCCAAGAACGCCAAGAAGGCCAAGCTGGAGGCCCAGCCGCCTCAAGTCCGACTCATCCGCATAGGCTTGGACGAGACGGCCAAACAACACAGACCTCTGGCGGCCAGGCGGAAGAAGTTGGAAAAGGGCGCTGTGCTAGTCTAGGCGCATGGCGAAAAGGAAAAAGGCGCTGTGGGACCCCTCCAAGAGGCCGGCGGCAAACGCCCGGCTGGCGCTGCCCCGCTTGGCGGCCAAGTATCTGAAGGCCGGCGAGTCGCTGCTCCTGGGGAAGCCTTCGCCCGCCGAGCTTCACCAGTTCCGCCTTCGCACCAAGCGCCTTCGCTACACCCTGGAGTTGTTCGACCGCTGCTATGAGCGGGGCCTCGAAT
>JBGOUJ010000621.1:0-4553 GCA_041477005.1 Terriglobia bacterium
CGAAGGGCGATTCCCTTTTGGCGCGCTCCGGATCCACGTGGATCCATTGGTGGTCGCCCGACGAGGCGGCGAAATCGTCGATCAGCGGCTGGGTCACTTCGAGCCAATCGCTTTGGCCGACCTCCTGGCCGACGAGCGACCGCAGCTCTTCGATTCCATCAATCACGCGGAGCGCCATCGGCGGAGCCAGTGTGCTGTCCCGCATACCGCTTGCTGACGCGCGCGGCTCGGAACCGTCGATTCTGAGCCGCGACCGTGAGGGAGCGGTTGTCAAATCTAACGCGGGACACCACACTAGATCTCGATCTCGATGTCGTCGCCTTGCTGCCGAACGGGATAGCAAGACACGCCCACCGTAGCGGGCGGCGCAAGGGCCTCACCGGTCTCCAGGCTGAATTGTGCTCCGTGCCAGGGGCACTGGACCGCCTTGCCCTGGGTCTCGCCCTCCGACAGCGGGCCGCCGCGGTGGGTGCAGGTGTTGTCGAGGGCGTAGTACAGCCCGTCTACCTGGAACAAGGCGATCTGCTTGCCGCCGACCTCGACCAGCTTGCCCGTCTCGGTGGGGATTTCGCTCGCTTTGGCCACTCTGATGAAGGCTGCCATGGCGCCATCATAGCATCGCGGCCGCCCTTGGTTTACCGCGCGACGGCTCCCGCGGGGCCGAGAAACCTACCGCTCGAACCGCAGGGTCTCGCCCGAGGCCGCTGCCTCGTAGCCGGCCAGGGCCAGCCGCAACACCTCGCGGGCATGGATGGCGGCGTCGTAGTCGCGGGCGCCGCTTTGAATGTTCGCGGCGAAGCGCTGGAGGTGGGTCGCGGTGGCGGACATGAAGGCGGGGGTCTTCTCCTTCACGTAGGCGATGGAACGGCCGCCGGATTCCTCGCGCGCCTCGCCGCCTTTGAGGAAGCTCACCCGCGTGATCGGCCGGCCCAGGCGCCCAGACCATTCCAGGCTGGCCCGGGCCAGGCCGCCGAGCGACAGCCGCAGCGAGGCGCGCTCGCAATCGAGGCGCATCTCGAGATAGCGTTCCGGGGCCTGGCTCACGCGGTTCAGGGCGAGCGTGGCCACGCGCTCCTCGGGGAAGCGCAGCGTCATCAGCACCAGCACATCGCTCGAATAGCCGGCCCGCGAACGGGGGATTTGCGCGGTCAGCGCCTCCGGGAGCGCGCCGAAGAAGCAGCAAATCAGGTCCAGCGCGTGGGTGCCGAACTCGTAGAGCGTCGATTGCCGCAGCCCCGCCCGCCAGGCGACCTTTTCTACCGCCGGCGGATGGAACATCTGCTGCCAGCACTGGATGAAGTAGAGCCGGCCGAAATCGCCGCGGTCCAGCCGCTCGCGGGTGCGGTTGTAGATCGGCATGTAGCGGTACTGGTTGTTCACCGCGAGCACTAGGTTGCGCGCGCGCGCGGCGGCGATCACCTGGTCGGCCTCCTCCAGCGTGCGCATGAAGGGCTTCTCGCAGAACACGTGGGCGCCATGCTGCAGCGCCAGCAGGCACAGCTCGTGGTGCGAGTCGGGCGGCGTTCCAACGAGGACCGCGTCCGGTTTTTCCTTCTGGAGCAACGTGGCGGCGTCCGGATAGACGGCCTTCAGGGCCCACTTCCCGGCCATGCGGCGGCGCGTCTCGGCATCGGGCTCGCAGGCAGCCACGAGATCGATCTCTCGAACCAGGCGGCAGGCAGGGATGTGGATGCGCTCGGCTACCCCGCCGAGCCCGAAGATGGCGGTGCGGACCAAAAGCTATAATACATTGACGATTGTATGATTGACGATTGACGATTGAATCTCAGTTCTGCTGCCCGGTGTGCCGCGGCCC
This sequence comes from Terriglobia bacterium, assembly GCA_041477005.1. Taxonomy (GTDB): domain Bacteria; phylum Acidobacteriota; class Terriglobia; order Bryobacterales; family JACQDG01; genus JBGOUJ01. The sequence goes on from JBGOUJ010000621.1 coordinate 1,817, forward strand.
GGTCGAGCGCGCCACCGAGGGCTACTATTGCCAAGCCTGCCGGCGGCTCTATCCCATCGTTGTTGGTTTCCCGGACTTCCGCGTTTCTCCGCCGGCGCACTTTGACCGGGAACGCGACCGGAGTATTGCCGGCGCTCTCGTCGAAGCCGAGCGGGACCTCGACTTCGAGGGGCTGGTGCATCTCTACTACCGGTTGAATCCGGAGGCGGGCCAGGACCTGCACGAAACGCACATGGCCCATCTGGCGGGCGAGGAGGATCAGGCCCGCGCCGCGCTCGAGCTGATCGGCCAGCGCCGCCCGATCGAGGCGAGCGACGCCATCCTCGAAGTCGGCTGTGGGCTGGGGCAATATCTGGCCGTGGCGGCTGCGGAGGCGGATCACGTGGCCGGAATCGACCTGTGCCTGCCGTTCCTCGTTTTGACCCGCAAGCGGCTCGGGGGACGCGGCGTGCTGGCGGCGGCGGAGGCGGAGCGGTTGCCGTTTCGAGGCGGCACTTTCGCGGCTGTGATCGCCGCCGACGTAATCGAGCATCTGGCCGATCAGCAGCAGGCGATTGCCGAGATGGGCCGAGTCCTGCTGCCGGGCGCCCCGCTGTTTTTGTCGACGCCGAACCGCTTCAGCCTGACGTCCGAGCCGCACGTAGGACTGTGGGGCGTCGGCTGGCTGCCGCGCCGGTGGGCCAATCGCTACGTGCGGCGCCGGCGGGGCATTTTCTATGACGACGTCCGGCTGCTCTCGGCGGCCTCGCTGGGGCGCCTGCTGCGCCGCTGCTTTCCCGGTCCGGCACGCCTGCTGATCCCCGGCCTGAGCGTTCGGCAGATGGAGCATTTTTCGCCGCTCAAGCGCCGGCTGGCGCGGCTCTACCTGGCGCTGCGGCGGCTGCCGGTGGTGCGCACCGCTTTCTACTTGTTTGGTCCCTTCTTTCATGCCGTGGCGGTGAAGCGGTGAAGCTGGCCTGCATTGTCGGCGCACGGCCGAACTTCGTGAAGATGGCGGCGCTGGTCGAGGAGATCCGCCGGCGGCCGGGCCTCCAGTACCGGCTGATCCACACCGGCCAGCATTCGAGCCCCGAAATGTCCGGCGCGTTTTTCGAGGAGCTCGAGATCCCTGCGCCGGACGTCAACCTGGAAGTCGGCTCAGGCACGCCGCTCCAGCAGATCGCCACGATGCTCGAGCGGCTGGAGCCGGTACTGAAAGATTCATCGCCCGACGTAGTGGTGGTGGTCGGCGACGTGAACTCCACCCTGGCCGGAGCGCTGGCTGCGTCGAAGCTGGGCATTGGCGTGGCTCACGTCGAAGCGGGCCTGCGCAGCTTCGATCGCTCCATGCCGGAAGAGATCAACCGGCTGGTCATTGACGCGCTTTCCGATTTTCTCTTTGTCAGCGAGCCGAGCGGAGAGCGCCATCTGCTCGCCGAAGGCGCGCCGCGAGAGAAGATCTTTTTCGTGGGCAACGTCATGATCGATACCTTGCTGCGGTTTCGGGCGAAGGCCGAACGCTCGCGCGTGCTGGACCGCTTGGGACTCGAAGCCGGCCGCTACGCGGTGGCCACGCTGCACCGCCCCGCCAATGTGGACGGCGCCGGCCCTCTCGCCGGTCTGGTGCGGGCGTTGGGGGAAATCAGCCGCCGGATCCCGGTGGTGTTTTCCGTGCATCCACGGACGGCGCAAGCACTCGCTGCCGCCGGCCTAGATACTTCCGGTCTGCAGACCATCGCCCCGCTGGGCTATCTCGATTTTGTGCGCCTGATGAGCCGGGCGCGGCTCGTTTTGACCGACTCCGGGGGCGTCCAGGAAGAAACGACGATTCTCCAGGTCCCCTGCCTGACGCTGCGAGACAACACCGAACGCCCGGTGACGATCGAGCAGGGAACCAACCGACTGGCGGGGACCGAGCCGGTCAGGATTGTGGAAGCGGCCCTCGTGGCGCTGGAATCGCCTCCGCCTGCGGGACGCAGTCCAGCCCTGTGGGACGGACGGGCCAGCGCGCGAATCCTGGACGTCCTGACCTCCCGCTAGCGGACGGCGATGGTCGCCGGCAACACCGTCGGAAAGTCGCCGAAGCTCACCGTGACCCCGACATGGCTCGAAGGCGTCACGCCGCGCGGAATTTGCGCGTTTACCTGCGTCAAGCCGACAAAGCCCGGAGCCAGCCCCGCAAACAAAACTTTGGCCTGGAATCCGTCCATGTTGACCGAAACCGGAAACGTGGGGGCGGGGAAGGGCGGAACGGTCGGCGCGAGGGCCCCCGTCTGGATCCTCTGATCGAGCGGGCCCTGGCCGGTCAGATACAACTGGATCACGTCGCCAACGGCCGCCGGGTTGGCGGGGCCGTTCAGGGTGGAATCCTGATTCAAGGCCGCGGCCTGCGTGCCGTCCACGGTGAAGATTCCGGGCGAGGCAAGCGTGATCGGGACGTTGAGCGAGGCCGGGAGTTCACCGGTCACGTTCACCACCATCCGGGCCGAATCTTTGTTGGCCACTTCGAAGGGCACCTGGAAGTTCACCTGGTTGAAGCTCGAGAAGAACATGGGAGCGGCCACACCGTCGAAGGTGATGGTTGTCCCGCCGAGCGACGTGGGCGGCTTTTTGGTGACCGGATCGAGGGTGAATGCAACAGGATCCCGAGGTCCGAGGTGTGAGCCGAAGATGGAGAGGATTTCACCGGGCGCCAGCGGTCCCTGCACGTAGTTGGCGGCGTTCACCACCCCGCCGCTCGCGATGACGACGTGCTGCG
>JBGOUJ010000622.1:0-4545 GCA_041477005.1 Terriglobia bacterium
CACCTAGAAACGCGCCCGTGCCGCCGACAATCGCGTTATTGCCTTGCGTGACTGCCAGAGGCGCTCCCGGAGGGGCGGACCCGACCCCCAGTCCGGAGGTTATGATGGTCCCGATCGGGGTACCGTCGCTCTTTAAGATTTCGAAGGCCTGGTTATTGATGTTATTCCGCACGGTATCGGCGATTCCCTGCCCAGGAGTGGGCGCCGCCCTGAGGTTAAGGGTCAGCGAATGATAGACGAATGCACCCTTGGCAGGCTGGCCATTCACTGCCACAATGTCCGCTATGAGTACGGAGGGCGCAAAGTTTCGTCCTAGAACTGCGGTGGTCGCATTGGGATCAGTTGCACGCTTCGAGACATCGGGCATATCGTCATAGTAGGCTACGAAGTTTTCGATGTCGATTTCGAGGATCGTCGGCGGCGGCGCCACTTGCGCTTGTCCGTGTGTGCAATACAACGCTACCAAGAGAACGGCTGCTGCGATGGTCTTCACTCTTCCGGTCATGTGATCGCTCCTGTCTAGTGACATTTACGAGCTCGACACTTTCCTCGATGTCTACAGCCAGGCGCCTCCGGCCGCAGGGAGCGGCCCGATGACGCAACCCAGGAAGGCCGCCGTCCCTACTGCACCGCAACCGTGACGCTCGACTGGCTGCTGGCCGAGCCTACTGTCAATACTAAGGCCTGCGGGCCCGACTTGAGTCCGTTCGGCACGATCGCTTCCACCTGCAACACGCCGGCTACCAGAGCCGGCGCAGAGCCGGCATAGACCACCTTGGCCGCCTGCCCGCCGATGGTCAGCGAGACCGCGTTCAGCGGCTCCCGCAGAATCACGCCGGTAATCACGCCGTCGATTCCGAGCGGCGCGGTTTGGCCCTCGCCGGTGCCGAAGATCGCCACCACCGATCCGGCGGCCGCCGGCTTGGTCGCCGAGTTGACGCTTCCATCTTGGTTGAGAATCACTCCCGGGCCCGCGCCCGAGCCGTCCAGGGAGAAGAGGCCCGGGGCGGCAATGGCGACTGGAACCTGCATAGGAGTCGTCGAATCCCCGCTGAAGGCCACCTGGATCGACGTGGTCGTCTTGCCCCAGATTTCGTAGGGGACGATCACGCAGGTCTGGGCGGCCGAAGCGTAGAGGATCGTCGCCGGAATGGTGTCGAACGTCACCGTGGTGTTGCCGGCGGTGGTGGGGAACCCCGCTGTAGCGCTAGCGGTCGCGGCGGTGAGCCTGCCGGGGCCGAGCCCCGTGCCGCCCAGCATGATGATTTCGCCGGGCGCCACCGAGCTGCCAGCATAGCTCGCGGCGTTGACCACGCCGCCGATCGACGGCGCCGGATCGATGCTTCCCAGCAGGCCGTGGATGGCGCCATTAATCGAGGGTCCGGCGCAAAAATACAGGCGTCCCCCGTCGCCCCCATTGCCGTTGTTGCCGAACTGCAAGGCCCAAAGGCCCTGGTTGGCGATGGGCTTACCCGTACTGTCCTGAAGCGGACCGAGCACGTTGCCGGTCTTCAAATCGAAAGCGTTGATCACGCCCGAGCCGCCGAAGTTCCCGACCAGCAACGCGTTGCTGAGCTGGCCGAAAATGGCGGGCGCGATCGCCACGCCCCAGGGCGAGTTGAGCGGGCCGTTCGAGACCAGGTGCTGGAGCAGGTTGCCGTTCTGGTCGAACACGGCCACGAAGCCGTTGCCCGGCCCGGCCACGTCGTTGCGCTTGGCGCCATCCTGCAAGGCGTAGGTGACGTAGAGCTTGCCGCCGAGGTTCTGGATGTTGAACGGCGCGAAGCCCGCCGTAACCGACGGGTCGGCGAACGAGCCCTGCAGCGTGATCGCGTTGTAGTTGCCGTCGAAGACGTCGATGGTTCCGGAGTGGAAATTGGCGGCATAAAGCACTGGCCCGGAGGCCGCTGTGCCGATGGCCAGGCCCTTGTAGACGGCGCCGGCGGCCGAGTTGTCCACCTTGGTGATGGCCGTGGCGCCGCCGTTCCACCCGGCGATGGTGCCTTCCTCGGTGGAGAAGATAAACGACGCTCGCGTGCCATTGGGAAGGACGAAGGCGGTCGTGCCGTTGTTGACCTGGCCAGTGGGGTGGGAGGATCCCTTGGCGTTGGCGGGCGGTGGGATCGTCACCACTGTGGAGTTAGGCACGCCCGCGCTGTTGTAAAGCGTGGAAGTGCCAGTGAGGTTATTCGAGACCCAGAACGGCGATGCGGCGCTCGTCGAGATGCCCCATGGATTCACCAGGTTCGGGTCGGTGTTGGCGGCGAGCCCCGGCACGTCGGAAACCAGGTTGTGCTGAATATAAAACGTGCTGGCCGCAAACAGGAATTGCGGCGTCGTGGCGATGACCAAGATCCAACTGAGAAGCGTCCATCGGTGAATGTGGTAATGACGGATCATACTCTTCAACCCTCCCTCGCTGAAGTGTCGGACAACCATTTGGAAAAACCCACCGCCATACACCCGGGGCACGATGCCTTGGCCCGTAGGACGGTGGACAAAGATTGAGCCCAAGAAGGCCCGCCTGGGAAACGATAGTTCACGTTGAAATCGACCGAGCCGCCGATGATCTTTCCGGAGGCGTCCCTGTCGGCGAAAGCCGAGATGCTGGCTGACCCGGAGCAGTCCAGGTTGGTGATGGCCGGCGCCTCATTTGTGGGCGCGAGCGTGGTTCGCAGCAAGATGGCGTCGGGCACCTGCAACTGACTCCGCATCACACCCCCCGGATTATCGGTGGTGTGCATGTTCACGTAAAAGCCGGCGGGATTTGCCAACAGGCGTCCCCGTAGCGCGGTATCGGTGACGACGACCTGCTTGAAGACGAAGCCGCTACCGCCCCCGAAGTTGATCGGCTTGGCGGCCGACAGGTCGGTGGGGATGACGATACCGCCATTGACCCCGGCCGCGGCCTCATGGATATGCAACCCTGTGATGTTCACCGCGCCGCCGAAGCTGTAATTGATTACGAAATCAACCACCCCACCGGTAATCTTGCCTCCGTCGGTGGTGGTGTGCACCCGGATGGTGGCGCTGCCGTTCGCCGTCAGGCCGGTGACGGCTGGAACTTCATTCGCAGGGCTCATGTCACCCCGCAGGATCACCGTGTCCACGTTGCGCGCAAAGCACCACGCCGTGGTGACCATAACAAGAAGGGCCACACCAGCTATCTTCTTCATAGATTTCTCCCGAAAAAAAGTCTGAGCTTTCCCCTAGCAATAAGACTTCACCAAAGAACGGCGCGCCAGGTCAAGCGCAGAGCATCTTTTTCCGCCGCTGGGCAATAGATTTAACATTTGCGAAAACGAACCTGCAACATCGGGCTCTGCCAGCAGAATTGACCCGGTTCGGCGAGAGAGACTATACTGGTTGTTCCCGCATCCCGCAGCCACGTTGAACTTCCCACGGATAACTAGACTAGGAGGCAGGGGTTCCTTGACCTTTCAACGCTTGACGGTGCTGCTTGTGCTGCTGGCGGGATTTCCCCAGAAATCAGTTCAGGGCCAGACCGGTGTTATCAGCACGATTGCCGGCGCCACGCCCGTCGGCGGGCCGCCCGTGCGGGGCTACAGCGGCGACGGCGGCCCGGCCGTCGGCGCCCAACTCGCGCTGGCCAACATGCAGAACACCTGCGACCCGAACAGGTTCGAGCAAACGAACCACCTTTCCGTGGACCGGGCCGGCAATGTTTACTTCACCGACTCCAATAACCAGCGGATCCGGCAGATCAGCCCGCAGGGGATCATCACCACGATCGCCGGAACCGGCGACACTCCTCCGGTCAACACGCGCTGCGAGCCCACCGGCGGCGCGGCCGCCATCGGCGAAGGAGGTCCTGCAACCTCGGCGAAGTTCTTCAATCCGGCTGACGTGGTCGTCCACCCCAACGGCAGTCTCATTATTGTCGACCAGCAGGACAACCGCATCCGGCAACTGACGATCGGCGGCAACATCACCACCATCGTGGGCACCGGTGTACACAACTTCTACGTCCCCAACGCCCCGGCGCTGAGCTCTCCGATGGATTGGCCCAGCAGCGCGGCGGTCGATCCGAATGGCGTCTTGTACTTCGCCGAGCTGCACGGCAACCGCGTGGCGCGCGTCGGCGCCGACGGGCGCATCGTGACGCTCGCCGGGACCGGCGTTCCCGGCTCCGGCAGTTCCCTTTTCAATCCCGCCGGCATCGGCCTCGATCCGGCGGGGAACCTCTACATTGCCGACCAGGGAAACCATCGCATTCTTAAGGTCTCGCCCGGCGGCGGCATCTCGACCTTCGCCGGAACCGGCCAGCCCGGATTTTCCGGCGATAGCGGTCCGGCCACTCAGGCGGCGCTCAACCTGCCCGCCGACGTCAAAGCGGACTCCAAGGGCAACCTCTATATCGCCGACATGGGGAACCACCGGATCCGGCGCATTTCCCTGTCGGGCAACATCACCACCGTCGCCGGCAACGGCCAGGCGGGGCGCGGCCCCGAACGCGTCGCCGCCACCTCCAGCAGCCTGAACTTTCCCTCCGCCGTCGCCCTCGATTCGTCCGACGATCTCTAC
>JBGOUJ010000623.1:0-4525 GCA_041477005.1 Terriglobia bacterium
CTCTGCGTCTCTGCGTCTCCGCGGTTGATTGTGGGCCCCGCAGAATGGCTCTATTCCTCCAATCCCAGTTGCGCCTCGTGCGCCGGAACCAAGCGGTCGACGGCCTTGACCTCTACCACGACAACGTCCGCAATCAGATCGATCCGGTACCCGCGATCCGGTCTCAGCCGTTAATTGCAGGCCCGAATCACCGGTAGAGTAGGACAGTGCGCGACGTTGCCGCGACGCACTGTCCCCTCCTCGCACCGGACGTGCGGATTTCCCGCATCCGGCGCTCCAGAAAACTTCTCACCGCAGGCATGCGCAGGCAGTTGCACGGTCGTTCCCTTCACAGTCGCACCAATCCCATCTTCTGGAGGTGCTCATAGTAGGTCACCCCTTCCGGCGGTCGGAAGGGCCGCTGGCTGCGACGTCTCAGATGCTGCGTCAGTCGTTCGCGTACGTACCAGTTGATCTTGCGGAACGCTTTCGCCGGATAGCCGTAGCCAAAGTAGTTCGCCCAGCCTCCCAGGTGCCGATTCAGTTCCTGGATCATACGCGGCAGCGGCTTGCAGCACTGACTGGCTCCGGTCATCTCCCGGATCTTGGCCCACTCCCGCTCCAGTGCCTTCTTCGACGGTTCCACATTCCAGTACCGCCCTCCTCGTCCCCGAAGATCGCGATCATACCGAAACGTGAACCCCAGAAAATCCAGACTCTCTCCCTCTGCTCGCAGATCCACCACCCGCGTTTTGTCCCGATTGATCTCCAATCCGAGCCAGGTCTCCAATTTCCCCTCGATCCAGCCCTGTAGCTGCGGACCCTGATAGCGCGCCAACACCACGAAATCGTCGGCATAACGCACCAACTTGGCCCGCGCCCAGTAGGCTGGCCCATCAGCCCGAGGAAACAGCTTATCGAACCAATGCAGGTATAGGTTCGCCAGCAGGGGCGAAGCTACTCCGCCCTGCGGCGTCCCCTTCTGCGGACGGCTCCAGTGCTCCGGTCCGCCACCACCGCTGCCCCCTTCTACCACCGGGGTTTCCAGCCATTGCCGGATCAGCCGCAGCACCGACCGGTCCACCACCCGCATCCGCACACACGCTAGCAGCTTCTGGTGCGGAATCGAATCGAAGTACCCTTTCAGATCCGCGTCATAGACCGCCTGATATCCGCGCTGCAACTGCCCGCGGATTTCCTCCAGCGCCTGATGCGCATTGCGCCCTGGCCGAAACCCGTAAGAGCATTCTTCGAAATCCGCCTCGAAAATTGACTCCAGGATCAGCAGTGTCGCCATTTGCACCACACGGTCCCGTACCGTTGGAATCCCCAACGGCCGCAGCTTCCCGTTCGCCTTCGGTATCCAGACGCGGCGTACCGCCTTTGGCTCCTAGCTGTGGCTCCGCAGTTGCTGGTGCAACTCCTCCACCAGCCCCGCCGGCCCTGCTTCCGAAGTCTCGATCTGTTCGATCGTTACCCCGTCCACTCCCGCTGCGCCCTTGTTGGCGCGCACCTTCCGCCATGCCGCCTCCAGCACATCGCGCCGATAGATCCGGTCGTACAGCACATAAAACCGGAACTTCGGTTCCTGCTTGGCCTTTTGGTTCAGCTTCTGTCTCAGCAAAGAGAGTTTCTCCGGCAGTCCTTGCGAACTCCGGTCTTCCGTAGTGGGGTTGTTCTCCAAGCGGCTCTCCTTCCCTCTTACTTCTGCTTGTTTTCTGTAAGGCCCCTTCGCTCCACCCGCGTTACCAGGCTTCCTCGCTACTAGGAGCCTCGCCGACTCCCGGCCACAGCCCGCGTTCGGTTATGTTTTCCCTCCCGCGCCGGGTTGCCCCCGCTCTGCCGGGTCTCCCAGGTTCCTCGACGAATCTGTCCCTGCGCGCTGTCCCCTTCCACCCCGGAAGGCCCTACGGGTGCTCCTGCCTGTTTCTTCCCCCTAGATCTCAGGCTTCACCATCTCTGGCAGCTTGGCCGCCTTCGCTTTGCGTAACGAGGCCGGTTCGGGTTCACTTGCGTTACGGCTCACAGGTTTGTCTTTCGAGGCTTCGCCAGTGGGATCGCTCCCACCCGCGCTCGATTGACTACATGTCGAACAGGCAATTCACATGGTGAACTCCTTTCAGTTCACAAGATTCGCCAGGCTTATCCTGGCACTCCAGAGCCGCGGAGACGCAGAGACCTATTGTTCTTGCTCTGGTTCTTGTTCGTACAGTAAGGTCGCCCGCAGCGGAGGTCAGGTCGTCGCTCGCGAGGTTCTCCGCTGGGTAGGTGCAGACCTGCCACACCACAGGAGGGGCATGCTTGCAAGCGCAGAATAGTTTCCGAATCCCGACGTTCCAGGCTCCCTCGCCTGGCCGTCCCTTCCCCTCTACGGCCCCACATCCCCGATGGGCGTGGCAATGTACCACTGATTACCAAACGCATCTTTTACGCTGGCGGTGCGGGCGCCATACGGCTGGTCCGCCGGCTCGCCCGTCGAAGTCGCGCCCGCTTCGAGCGCGCGGCGGTAAACGGCCTCCACATCCGGAACGTGCAGATAGAACATGGTTGGCATCGGCTGATAGGGCCCGTGCGCCTCTCCCATCTCCAGGACCGAATCGCCGATCCTGATCTTGGCATGATGGATGACTCCGTCCGGCGAAGCGTATTTTGCAACCTCCACCGCCCCGAAAGCACCTTTCAGGAAACTGATGACCGGCTCCCCCCGCAACGGATGCAGGTACGGGTTCATGGTGCGCAGCCCCTCCGGGATGTGCCTCTCTCCCTTCCAGGTAGCGACGTACCAGTGGTTCCCAAACGGGTCCTTCAAGCTTCCGCTCCGCTCGCCGTACTCCTGATCCGCCGGCGGCTGAATCTGCACGCCTCCCGCCTGCAACGCCCGGTGGTGCACGGCATCCACGTCTTCCACATAGACGTGCAGCGCCGTGGGCCAGGACTGGCCGCGCCAGGAAAGCCCCGCGCCGCCACCCCCGATCATCAGCATGGAATCGCCGGCGCGAACTTCCGCGTGGATGCCGCCTGCCGAGCCAATCGCCCGGAAGGTCTCCTCGGCGCCGAAGACTTGTTTCACGAAGTCGATCAGGGCCGGCGCATCCTGCACCACCAGATACGGCGTAACAGTCTGTAAGCGCCGGGGTACAGGACTGACTGCAGCCTTCTTCGCTTCCTCTAGACTTGCCATGGATGATCTCCTTTCCAAATCGGATTTGAGACGTGCCTTGAAATTCTCCCGCGGCAGATCGCGCAGCTCCTGGGCGAGACGCACGAGCGGAGCGAGGCTTTTGTCAACGCGCGGCAGTCCGGCGTCGGACCGAGCCAGTATAGCCTGCACGGCCTGGTCGAGTTGATCGGCGAGAGAGCGTTTAGACATTGGCGCCCTCCATCTCAGCCCGCAAGTTCCGCAAAGCGCGGAACTGAAGCTGCTTCACAGCCCCCTCGCTGCGGCCGAGCTGTTGGGCGATTTCACGAATACTCCTTTGCTCCACGAAACGCTCGAAGATCACCCGGCGCTGGTCGGCGGGAAGCTGGGTCACCAGCCGAAGCAGGCGAGCGCCATCTTCGATTGCCTCCAGATCGGGCTTGGCGCTGGGTTCCGGTGGGTCTTCGGGACTGGGGACCTCGCGAGCCGCGCGCTTCGATTGATCGGCCACGGCGTTAGCGGCAATTCGGATCAACCAGACCACGAAAGGAGCGCCGCGCCATTCATAGCTCCGCAAGTTGGCGAGGGCTTTGTGGAATACGTCGGACGTGAGGTCTTCGGCTGTGTCCCGGTCCCGCACCCGCCGGGCAATAAACGCATAAATTCGTTCAAAATGAATTTCGTACAGATCGCCGAACCTCGCCGGGTCCATTTGCGCAGCTTCCACCAGAAGACGCTCCTCTGTCTCTTCCCGGAGAACCTTCGCTGCCGGTCTTCTGACGGCCATTGTTCCTCTGAGTCTATAACTGTTGAGCGCTGAAAACGTTACGGGTCGTCTCGGACGGTCGGCCCTCGCCCCGGGGCCCGGCAGCGGGCGCGCTCCCGCCTGGGCTCAACCATACAGTATCGAAAAATCTCGTTGAAACCGAGCCGGACAGGTGTATACTGCGCTCATCCGGGAGGCTAGAATGGCAATCGTGGCCGGCGTGGCAGCTTCGTCGAGACCTGCGACGAGGCAACCCGCGGGCACGGTTATGCCGCCCCGGCCGCCTCAACAGAGGGCTTGAAGGAGAAACACAAGATGAAGCATCACGTTCATGTTGCGGTACTCGCGCTAGTCGCTTTTGCGCCACTTGTCGCCCAAACGCCGCAGGGCTGGAAGGTGCGCGTCGATCGCAGCACGACAGCGTCGGACCCTGACGCCCCCGGCGGGATCAAGTTCGTAACCATGGGATCGGGCTTTCACGCCACGAATCCCCAAGCGGCGGTGTACTGGAATCCGGCGAATACCGCGACGGGCGCTTATACTCTCAAGGGCACGTTTACGCTGATGAAGCCGAGCGGCCACACCAACTATTACGGTCTGGTGTTTGGCGGCAGCGGTCTCGAAGGTCCGCAGCAGAGCTA
>JBGOUJ010000624.1:0-4504 GCA_041477005.1 Terriglobia bacterium
ATCAGCAGAAGCTGCGGCGGCAGCACCGTGCCGGGTGCACGGAGCGGATTCAATGGCGCAGCCATGCTTGGCTCCAGGAGGCTTCGCTCCAGTCTACCCAGAATCGCTATCCTATGCGGCATCGGAGAAGAACATGAACCGCCGTGACTTCCTTGCCTCGATGCTGGCTGCCGGCGTCCCTCTGCCCGCCCGCGCGCAGGCCGCCGACAACCGCGCCCCGCGCAACCTCAAAATCACCGACGTGCAGGTCCTGGTCACCAATCCCGGCAAGGCCGCGCTGGGCAACTACGTGCTGGTGAAGATCGTCACCAACCAGGACGGCCTCTACGGCTGGGGCGATGCCACCTGCTCGGGCAGCGAGCTGGGCGTGGCCAAGTTCCTCGAAGAGCACATGAAGCCGGGCCTGCTGGGCCGCAACCCCATGCGCCTGGAAGACCTCTGGCAGACGCTGTTCTTCCTGCCGTACTACCGTTCGGGCTCGGTCCACATGTCGGCCATCAGCGGCATCGACATGGCCCTGTGGGACATCAAGGGGAAGGTGGCGGGCCTGCCGGTCTACGAGCTGCTGGGCGGCAAGGCGCGCGACCGCCTCCTGACTTACTCCGCCGTCGGCGGGCGCAATTTCCAGGAAGTCTAGGAAGCGGCCCGCAAGCTGATGGCCCGCGGCTACAAGATCATCAAGGCGCAGGTCCTGGTGCCGGGGCTCGACTCGGGCTATGCGGTGCCGCAGTCGGAACGCCAGCGGGAAGCGAACGAGAAGGCCTACGAGGAAGGCTTGCCGCCGTCGGAGATCTGGGACCCGGCCGCTTACGTCCGCATCGTGCCCAAACTTTTCGCCCACCTCCGGAAAACCCTTGGCGAGGAAATCGGCCTGCTGCACGACGTGCACGAGCGCGTCACCCCCAACCAGGCAGTTGCCCTCGCCAAGGCCCTCGAACCTTACAATTTGTTCTACTGCGAAGATCCCCTGCGGCCCGAGCACTTGGACACTTTCCGGCTCATTCGGCAGCAGACGAGCACCCCGATTGCCATGGGGGAGATCTACGTCGGCCAGTGGGAGGGCCTTGGCCTGGTGACCGAGCACCTGATCGACTACGTGCGGCACGACCTGGCCCACTGCGGCGGCATCAGCACCGGCCGGAAGGTCGCCACCGTCTGTGAACCCTACGGCATCCTCACCGCCTGGCACGGCCCCGGCAACATCTCGCCCATCACCCACATGTCCAACTGCCACATCGATTTCGCCGTGCCGAACTTCGGCATCCAGGAATACTCGACCGGCTGGGGGCCGGCGGTGCGCGAGGTCTTCAGCGCCATGCCGGCTTACCAAGATGGTTACATCAGCATTAACGACAGGCCTGGCCTGGGCATCGACGTGAACGAAGCCGCAGCCCGGAAATACCCTTACGTGAAACGACTGCGACCTACCATTCGCAGGGAGGACGGGTCGGCATGGCCCTTCTAAACATGACTTCTACACTGCCCCATCCGAGCCGCGACCGCGAGGGAGCGGTCCGCCGTGCTCCACGTATCGACAACCGCTCCCTCACGGCCGCGGCTCGGCTTGGCGTACGGCTGATTCCGCTCGCGCTCTGCCTGGTTGTGGCGTTGGCCCAGGACGAGCCCGGCTACCGCGCGGCCCGCACCGGCGGCAACTACATGCATAACTACTACTTGCCGGCGGCCTCCAGCACGCCCTGGCGCCCGGCCTGGTCGCCCGACGGCCGCGAGATCGCCTTCGCCATGGCGGGGTCGATCTGGAAGATCGCCGTCGGCGATACAACGGCCCACGAGCTCACCGCCAACCGGACTTATGATTCCGATCCGGTCTGGTCGCCCGACGGCCGATGGATCGTCTACACGGCCGACGACGATTCGAGAAGCATCAACCTGATGCTTTTCAACGTGCGCACCGGCGAGAGCTCCGCCCTCACGCGCGGACGTCAGGTCAACATCGATCCCACCTGGTCGCCCGACGGTAAGCGCCTGGCCTACGTTTCCACCTCGTCCCACGGCTGGTTCAACATCTTCGTGATGCCGCTCGAGAACGGCGCGGCGGGCGAGCCGATCCAGATCACCGCCGACCACAACTTCGGCCGGGCCCGGCTCTACTTCAGCGACTACGATTCGAACATCGAGCCGACGTGGTCGCCCGACGGCAAGGAAATCATCGGCGTTTCCAACCGCGGCATCCCGCTCGGCTCGGGCGGCGTGTGGCGGATGCCGGTCGAGCCGGACGCCATGTCCAAGGCGCAGTTGATCCTGCGCGAAGAAACTCTCTTCCGCACGCGCCCGCAGTGGTCGCCCGACGGCAAGCGCATCATTTACAGTTCCCATCGCGGCGCCCAGTTCACCAACCTCTACGTGCTTCCCGTGATGGGCGGCGAGCCCTACCAGATGACCTTCGGCGAGTGGGACCACTTCGAGCCCCGCTGGTCGCCCGACGGCGAATGGATCGTCTACGTTTCCAATCAGAACGGTCTCTCGGACCTGCGCCTGCTCCGCGCCTTTGGCGGCGAAGAGCGGCGAGTCGAGATCCGGCGGCGCGTCTATCGTCGCCCCATGGGCACGGTCGAGATCGTCGTGAAAGACGCCGGCGGGCAGGCGGCGCCGGCCCGCGTTTACGCCCGCGCCTCCGACGGCAAGACCTATGCTCCGGCCGACGCCTATCACCGCGTGGGCGCCCGTCGTCAAGAGCATTTCTTCCACACCCCCGGCCGCAGCACGTTCGATGTGCCGCCCGGGACGCTTTCGCTCGAAGCCATGCAGGGATTCGAGTATCGCCCCACTTCCAAAAGCGTCGAGGTGAAAGCCGGCCAGACCGCGCGCGTCGAAGTGGCGCTGTCGCGGCTGGCCAACCTGAAATCGCAGGGCTGGTACAGCGGCAGCAACCACATTCACATGAATTATGGCGGTAACCTGCACAACACTCCCGAAAACCTCATGTTCATGGCCGCCGCCGAGGACATGGACATCATCGAGGACAAGATCTGCAACAAGGACAACCGCATCTTCGATCACCAGTTTTTCACCGGCGCCCTCGACCGCCGCTCCACCCCCGATCGCTTGCTCTATTTTAACGAGGAATACCGGCCCCCGTTCTATGGCCACATCTCCTTCATCAACCTGACCAAGCACCTCATCTCGCCCTTCACCACGGGCTATGAAGGGACGGCCATCGAGAGCCTCTATCCCAGCAATACGGACATGTTCCGGCTGGCAAAGGCCCAGGGGGCGATCAGCGGCTACGTGCACCCGTGGTCGACCGATCCTACGCGCTCCGGCTATGCCGTGGCCCGTGGATTCCCGGTGGACCTGGCCCTCGGCGTGACCGATTACCTGGAGTTGATGAGCAGCGCCGGCCATGAGAAGCCCACCACGGAGGTCTGGCATCGGGCCCTGAATTGCGGCTTCCGCATCTCCGCCACGGCCGGCGAGGACTCCATCCTGAGCCTGCACCGCACCCCGATCATCGGCGCCGACCGGACCTACGCCTACCTGGCCCCGAAGCTCGATTACCCCACCTGGGTGGAGGCGGTTCGCTCCGGCCACACGTTCACGACCAATGGCCCGCTGCTCGAGTTCCGCATCAACGGTCACATGGCCGGCGACGAGATCCAGTTGCCGGCCACAGGCGGGATGCTGGAGGTGAAGGGCAAGGTGCAGTCCATCGTGCCGCTCGAGCGGTTGGAGTTGTTTAGTGCCGGCAAGGTGATCAAATCGCTGGATCTCGGCTCGTTGGATCTCAGCGCCCACGCGGCCGAGCTCAACGTCTCGTTTCAGGCGAATCAGAGCGGCTGGTACACCCTGAAGGCGTACAGCACCAAGCCCCAGCACCCGGTCGACGACAACTTCCCCGTTGCCGAGACAGGCGCCATCTACGTGAATTGCGGCGGCCGGCCCGTTCGATCCCGGGTGGACGCCGAGTACTTCATCCGCTGGATCGACGACATCACCCGCCAGGCCGAGCAGCATCCCGGCTGGCGCTCGGAGCGCGAGCGGCGGCACGTCCTCGAACAGTTCGCCGCAGCGCGGAAGGTCTTCGAGCAGCGAGCGGCCGAAGCGACTGCGCCGTGAGTTGGTCCAATGAAAACCTCAAGACGAAGCCTTGCCGTCATCGTCGCCTCCCTCTTACTGTCCAGCCTCGTTGCACCGGTCCTGACTGCGTATTCCGAGCTATGCCGATCGGCGTTCCGATTGATGTCGATCAGGATTCCGATGGATGCCGATCGCTGTTCCGAGCTGATGCCGATCGAAAAAGGGGCATGGTCGGAAAGCTGATCGGGTTGTCGGAACGGGATCCCAGAAAGACAGCGAAGGGCGCTGGACAACCAGCGGCAGATGGTCCTCCCTGGGAAGGGGAGGAACCAGATTGCCGCAAAAGAGGGTGTCCATGCGCAAGATCAAAGAAGTCTTACGATTACGTTCTCTGGGGCTGAACCAGCACCAGATCGCCCGCGGTTGCTCGATTGCCCAAAGCACGGTACACGAGTACTGCAAGGCC
>JBGOUJ010000625.1:0-4500 GCA_041477005.1 Terriglobia bacterium
ACAGGTGATAGCAACACTGGCTGCAGCCGCGCCGGCAATGGATGCGCTCGCCGTAGAGCGCCGCGTTGCGGTCGAACTCCACGGCCACCTGGCGGCAAGTCTCGGCATAGCGCTCGATCAGGGTAGGGGACATGCGGCCACCGCTTCCTGGCCCGGCGCCCCCGAGCCGTCTCGGTAAGGGGACGCGAAAGAATGCCGGTCTCGCTAAGCGCCCGTCGAGTCCGCTTGCTCACGCGCGCGGCTCAGAAAGCCCTTCCGAGCCGCGACCGTCAGGGAGCGGTTGGCACTGTTATTTCTTGACAGGCCCTAAGACGCCAAGCACGCCAAGAAAAACTCTCAGGGTTTTCTTTGCGCTCTTTGCGCCTTGGCGCGAAATCTTCCGGGCGCCCACCGGTTCCTAACCAATCGCCTCACAGACGGCGCGGCCGACATCCTCGGTCGAGGCCGGCGGCCCGGCGGGCTTCAAATCGGCCGTGACGCGGCCACCGGCCAGCACCTGGCCGATGGCTCGCTCGATCACCTTGGCTTCCTCCGGCAGGCTGAAGCTGTAGCTGAGCATCGCCGCGACCGAGCCGATGGCGCCGAGCGGATTGGCTTTGTTTTGCCCCGCAATGTCCGGGGCCGAGCCGTGTACCGGCTCGTAGAGGCCCGTCCACACGCCGCTGGGCTTCCGCTCGCCGAGCGAAGCCGAGGGCAGCATGCCGATCGATCCCGCCAGCACCGCCCCCTCGTCGCTGAGGATGTCGCCGAACAGATTCTCGGTCAGCAGCACGTCGAAACGGCGCGGGTTCAGCACCAACTGCATGGCGCAGTTGTCGACCAGCAAATGATCGAGCGCCACGTCGGGAAACTCGGCGCC
Organism: Terriglobia bacterium; assembly: GCA_041477005.1. Lineage (GTDB taxonomy): Bacteria > Acidobacteriota > Terriglobia > Bryobacterales > JACQDG01 > JBGOUJ01. The sequence continues at coordinate 860 of JBGOUJ010000625.1, forward strand.
GATCCCGGTGACGACCTCTCGCCACATCTGGGAGTTTTCGAGCACGTTGGCCTTGTCCACCGACGTGACCTTCTTGCGGCGCCGGCGGGCCAACTGAAAGGCCGTTCTCGCCACCCGCTCGACCTCCGACTGGCGGTAGACCATGGTGTTCACCGCCGTGCGCTCGCCGTTCGTGACGCTGACGCCGCGCGGCGTGCCGTAGTAGATGCCGCCGGTCAGCTCCCGCACGATGAGCATGTCGACGCCGCGGACGATCTCGTCCTTGAGCGGCGAAGAAGCCAGCAGCGTCGGGAACGCCACCACCGGCCGCAGGTTGGCAAAAACGCCGAGCAGCTTGCGGATCCCCAGCAGCCCCCGCTCGGGCCGCTGCTCGGGCGGGGCCGTGTCGAACTCGGGCAAGCCCACCGCGCCCATCAGCGTGGCGTCGGCCGCCAGCGCCAGCCGCTCGGTCTCCTCCGGCAACGGCCGGCCCGTCTTGTGGATGGCGACTCCGCCCAGCAGCCCCTCGGACAGTTGCAGCGTGTGGCCAAACTTGACGGCGACGCGCTCGAGGACGCGGACGGCCTCCCGCGTGACCTCCGGCCCGATTCCATCGCCGGGCAGGATCAGGATTTTCAGTTGCATGTTTAGCTGGCGGCCGGCTGCAGGCTGGGGACGGCCTCTCTTCGCTGCACGCCTTGCTGGTATCGATTGACAGCCGCCAGATACGCGGAAGCCAGCGCCGTGTAAGGCTCGTGGCCTTCGGCCACGCCCGAAAACTCCAGCCCCTCTATGGTGGCCCGAATCTCGGCGCGGGGATGCGGACGCTCCTCGGCCGTGCTCATGTGATAGTGCTCGATTTTTCCGTTCACGCCGGTGATCCGGGCCACCGCATCGGCCAGGGCCGTGATCATGTCGTGCGAGCTGACCTGGTGGCTGCGCAGCTCGCCGTTGTACTCCAGCGTCAACTCGATCCTGGGAGCGCGGTCCCGACTGGTAGTCAGGACCGCGTGAGCGCCATCGGCGGTAACCAGGACGCTCTCCAGGCGCCAGGCCGAGGACTCGTGTTCCAGCTCCCGGTGTACCAGGGCCAGGACATCCTCGTCCAGGATTCCTTTTTTCTTATCGGCCAGCGTGCTGAAAGCCTCATAGACCCGCTGCAGCTCTTCGCGTTCGAGCGGGTAGCCGAGCTCCCGGCAGCGCTGCGCCAGGGCGTGGCGGCCGCTGTGCTTTCCCAGCACCAGCTTGCCCTCGGGCACGCCCACCGTTTCGGGCCGGATGATCTCGTAGGTGGTGCGCTCCTTGAGGTAGCCGTCCTGGTGGATGCCCGCCTCGTGCGCGAAGGCGTTGCGGCCGACGATGGCCTTGTTGGGCTGCACGCCGACGCCGATGATCTCGGTCAGAAGCTGGCTGACCGGATAGAGCAGCTCGGTGCGGATACCGGTCGTAAACGGCGCCTTGTCCTGCCGGGTCTTCATGATCATGACCACTTCTTCGAGTGAGCAGTTGCCGGCGCGCTCGCCGATGCCGTTGATGGTGCACTCGATCTGCCGCGCCCCGGCGGCCACCGCCGCCATGGCGTTGGCCGTGGCCAGGCCCAGGTCGTCGTGCGTGTGAACGCTCACGATCGCCCGGTCGCCGATCTCGCGCACCACGCGGCCGATGATCGCCCCGTACTCCTCCGGCACCGAATAGCCCACCGTGTCCGGAATGTTGACCGTGCGGGCGCCGGCCTCAATCACCGCGCGGGAGATCCGGCACAGGAAGTCGAGATCGGTGCGCGACCCGTCCTCGGCCGAGAACTCGACGTCGTCCACGTACTGGCGGGCCAGCTCGACCGCCTTCACCGCGTCCTCCAGTACCTGGTCCTGCGTCTTCTTGAGCTTGTACTTCAGGTGGATGTCGCTGGTGGCGATGAAGCAGTGCAGCCTCGGCCGCTGCGCCGGCTCGAGCGCCTTCAACGCCCTTTCCACGTCGACCCGCACCGCCCGCGCCAGCGCCGCTACTTGCGCCCAGCGATATTCCCGGGCGATGGCCTGGGTGGCCTCGAAGTCGCCTTCGGAGGCGATCGGAAAGCCGGCTTCCAGAATGTCCACGCCCAGCTCGACCAGTTGCCGCGCCAGGCGCAGCTTCTCCGCCGTGTTCATGCTGCAACCGGGCGACTGCTCGCCGTCCCGAAGAGTCGTATCGAAGATGTATACGCGCTCGCTCATTCCATGCTCTCCTGGTCTGCCCAGTAGACCAAAAAGCTGCCGATAATGCAAATTTATAATTTTCATCAATCTAATAAGTTTTTCTTATCATATAATGAAATCTCATAGGTGCAGGCATATCTATAACTTGGAGTGAGCCTTGGAGTGAACCATGGAGCTTTCCCAGATCGACACTTTCCTCGCGGTAGCGGCCGAGGGCAGCTTTTCGCGGGCGGGCAAGAAGCTGCTGCGGACGCAGCCCGCCGTCTCACTGGCCCTGCAGCGGTTGGAGAGCGAGCTCGGCGACAAATTAATCGACCGGTCTTCCAAAGTGCTGGTGCTGACCGACGCCGGCCGGGTAGTGCTCGACTTTGCCCAGCGGTTTTACAACGTGCGGCGCGAATTGTTCAACGCGCTTTCCGAGCTGCGCGACAAGCAGGCGGGCAAGTTGACCATCGGGGCCAACGAATCGACCGCGCTCTACCTGATTACCCACATCGAGAAGTTCCGGCGGCTCTATCCGAAGGTCAAAGTAGAGATCCGGCGCAGTCTGTCCAGCCAGATCCCGGAGGAAGTGACGGCCGGCTCGCTCGACCTGGGGGCGATCAGCTATCAGCCGGCCGGCGGGGAGCTCCTCTCCACGGTGATCTACAACGATGCGCTGGTGCTGGTGGTCTCGCCCGAGCACCGGCTGGCGGGCCGCCGGGAGGTGAGCATTCCGGAGCTGGGGATGGAGACCTTCATCGCCCACAACGTGGTCTCGCCGTTCCGGGAAAGAGTGCTGGAGATCTTCGAGCAGCACGATGTGCCGCTGCACATGGATATCGAGATGCCTACCATCGAGACAATCCGCAAGCTGGTGCAGCTCAACCTGGGCGTCGCCTTCCTGCCGAAGATGTGCGTGGAATCGGAGATCGCCGCCGGGGCGCTGGTCGAGATCGGGGTGAAGGAGCTTCACCTGGAGCGCAAAATCCGCCTGGTCCAGCCGGCCAAGCGCCGGCTCTCCTACGCCGGCCAGGCGTTCCTGACGGTGATGCAAGGGTAAAGGAGCTAACGCGCGCGGCTCTGAAGCGCTGATTCTGAGCCGCGACCGTGAGGGAGCGGTCGTCAAATCCAAGGCGGGACACCACACTAACGCTCGCTCAGCATGCCGAGCTGCTGCGGCGTCCGGTGGGGAAGGACCCAGCTCAGGGCGGCGAGGTCTCTGAGAAACGCCATTGAGAAGAACTGGTTGTTTCGGGGCGGCCAGCGGCCGCCGGGGCGAAAAACCGAGCCGAACTCAACAACAGTCCACGCAGAGGTAGTATGCTGCATACTGCCAGCCCTCTGGGAACCCAAAATGGAAACACCGCCTAAGATGGCCTCGATGATCGGCCAGACGTTAGGCCATTACCGGGTCAAAGCCAAGCTGGGGGAAGGCGGCATGGGGGTGGTGTACCGCGCCGTCGACACGCACCTCGACCGGCCGGT
>JBGOUJ010000626.1:0-4495 GCA_041477005.1 Terriglobia bacterium
CCAAACTCCCTCAACGCCGAAAAAAGCGATGTTACCCTCGCGAGGTTTGGGGCCGTGGCTATCATTTTCCTACCAGGAAGCCATGACATGGAATCAACAAAAACTAAGTGGCATTGGGCTTCAGCCTGCCGGGTCGAGACTCATCTCGACCCTTGTCCCGCGGACCACCGGGCGTCGAGACGAGTCTAGTCTCGTCTCGACCCTTGTCCGGTCAGAAATCCGGGGAACTTCGGTCAGTAGAACACACGCAACAACGACGATTTGCGCTGCATTTGCCAGCCTTCTTCCCGGAATCTTAGGCTGACCGGTCGGTCAGTCCAATCCTCCGAGTCTCGACCGAGACGGGCTTGCAGCAGCCGGCCCAGCGGGCTGTGGACCCCCGGGCTTGCCGCGGTTCAACGTGGCTCGCCGCTGGCTTGGGAAGAAGGGCCTCCGTCAATGCCGGGCTGTTTTCGGCCTGGACGACGCCGGTATCGCAGTGATCAGAGCGCGAAGCGCAGCATTTACGGCCTGCTGTGTGGAAAAGACTTCCGACACATCTGGGTCCAGAACAACAACAACCCGGCCCTGGTCTGCACGGCCAGCAAGTCGATTGGGACGGGCCTTCCCATAATCAAACCTGTACTCTGCGAGGATCTCCTGCGAGGCGGCCTTACCTGTTCTAAACAGCGCGTCTGAAGTCTTTGCGCGAGACCTGTCGTTTGGCCGGGTGCTCATTCTGGCTTCTGGCTCCTGACTTCTGTCTTCTTGTTTAGACCGTTGCGTTCTCTTCATAGTCTTTGCGCTCTTGCGGGGTCGCCGGTCGCGCGCTGAAGACGCGAATGAGGTTCGTGCGTTCGGTGAAGCAGACCAGCACCAAGCGGTTGAGGATAGAGTGGCCGATGATGATTTCCCGTTTCTCCTCTACAGAATGCGCTTCGTCGTCAAAGATCCGAGCCAGCGGATCGCGAAAGATGGTTCGCGCCTCTTCGAAGCTAACGCCGTGCTTCCGGAGGTTAGCAGCGGCCTTTTGGTGGTCCCATTCAAAGCGCACTCCCCACTCAGTATACCGCCTCTGCACCTGACCTTCCCGGGAAGGCGCACGCCGGCGGCCGCAACGTCCTCGATTACACCTCGGTCGGCGGATCGTGGTGACTTACTGGCGGTAGCTCACGTTCTGCGAGCGGCGCTTTCCGGGCGCTTTGTCGAGCAGCTTTTCAAACGTGTTGAGATCCACCTGTACGGAGATGTCGAGCTCGGCGGCCCGTTCCTCTACACGGATGCCGTCGAACAGGGTGATCAGTTCCGGATTTTGCTGAGAAACAGCCAGCCGGCCGATAGCGATAAAGCCGCGGGCCGCGTCGCCCAGGGTCTTGGCGTCCTCGGGGGTCTTGCAAAGGCCGGCGGCCTTGAGATCGAGACCGTTCATGAAGTCGAGGGCGAAGGTCGAGTTCTGCATCCCGGCGAAGATCCGGGCGAAGTTGGAGGCTTGCGCCGAGTTGTCCTTGGGCAATGCCTTGGTGACGACGTCGCCCGGCCTGTCCGAAATCACCCAGATCTGGCTCGACCCTGTGATCCTCTCGGCCCGGCTGAGCAGGCTCGCGTTGTCCGCCAAGCTGGGCCCGCTGCCGCTGAGCTTTCGGTCGATCGCCGCCAACAGGGCCGGACGGGCGCCGGCTATGGCGGTATTCGCGTCGAGGAATGTGAAGGCGCCCTGGTTCGCCGCTCCGGCTGCGCCGTTTCCGGCAACTCGGTCCTTGGGCGGTTTTACCGCGGCCGGATCGGGACTGAACACCTGAAAGCCGCGATAGGCTTCCACCGTGGCTTTCTTGGTCCGAAGCTCGTTAGCGATGGCGTCCACGTTGAACTTCCCGCGCGCCACGCCCACCCACTGGGTATTGTTGTTGGCGTTGGCTGCGGCGCCGGCGCTCGAAGGCCCGGGCCAAGCCGCCACCAGCAGTGTTTGCACGTCGCGGCGCGGATCGAATCCGGTGGCCGCGGTGAACTCGTCAAACTGGTTGTGCCCCGTACCTTGTTGCGTCTGCGCTTCGAGGCGCTGGTAAAGGGCCGTCCCTTTCAGCCGCTCCACATCAACCCCGACAAGCGTTGTAGCATTGGCCGGCAGCAGCGCCACCAGCGACCGATCGATCTGTACGCCTTGGGCGCTCGCCCGATGCGCGGGACGGGTGAGCAGCACACCCAGCCCCACCAGTACCAGAACCGCAAATATCACCAGCCCAGCCGACTTCCGCATAGTGCCTCCTAATGTAAGAACAGCACGCTCTCTCGCACCACCCGTCGTTTGGCCGGGTGTTTATTCTGACTTCCGGCTCCTGACTTCTGCCTTCTTGCTTAATAGTCCCTGCGTTCAAAAAACCACAGCCCGGCCGCCAGCATCACCAGGCCAAAGATTGCCGAGCTCCACAGCGGCATCCAGCTCTCGAAGCCCCGGCCTTCGAGCGCCAGCCGCGACGAGTTGCCCAAATCGAACACCTTGGGAAACACGTAGCAGAGCCACTTCATCACATTGCGCGACCACTGCCGCTGGAACAGCGGCGCGATCTTCTCGTGCTGCGCCAGCACGGGGCTCATAATCAGGAAAAAATAGGCGACCATGGTGGCCAGCACGGCGCTATTCGAAACGACCGAAACCAGCAGCACCACCGCCAGCAAAACCGCGAACGCGAACACCGCCAGCGCCGCGGCCAGCAGAAAGCTGGCGTTCCAGATGCCCGTCTTGACGCCGAGCACCGTCCAGACCCCGAGCACCAGGTAGAACATGTTACAGGCGATCACGGCGAGGGTCCCGGCGTAGCGGCCGAGCAGCAGCCGCACGCGGGAGACCGGCTTCGAGAGCAGCAGCTCGATCCGTCCCGGCTCGAACACAGTCGGAATCAACCCGGCGGCAGCGAAGATCGACAGGAACAGGCCCGCCGTAAACAGGAAGGCCGCTATCGCCCCGAGAATTCTCCTCACGATGAGATCGACGTCGACCAGCCGCCCGCCGTTGACTTCCTTGCCGAACAGGGTCACGGCCGCCCGCGCTCCCTCCACCACGTCGATGTTGAGCGCCAGCGTGAAGAACAGGATCAGCAGCGTGGAGCAGCCGAGAAAGCCCCAGAAGATCTTCCGTGCAAACGATTCACGGAAGGTGTCGCGGATCAGGGCCAGGGTTTGGACGCCGGCGCTCACGACCCCTCCTTCGACGCTTCGACCGTTCGCACGAATAAGTCCTCCAGTGTCGACCGCTGCCGCACGACCGACTCAATCTCCGATCCCGCCTCGCGCAGCACGTCGATCGCCTGGTTCACCGCCTCGCGGTCGGCGAATTGAAAATCGATGAAGCCGTTGTTGATGGCGACGCTCGCAGCTTTCTCGCGCAGCCGCTCCCGTGCCGTCTCGCTCACGCCGGCGGCCGAAAGCCGATAGCCGCTCCCGGCGGTCAGTTGGGCCAGCGGCCCCGCCAGCGCCACCCGGCCGCGGCTGATGATCGCCACCTCGTCGCAGAACAACTCGACCTCGGAGAGCAGGTGCGAGTTCAGAAAGATGGTGGTCCCGTCCCGCCGCAGCGCGCCCAGGATGTCGCGGATCTGCCGGCGGCCCACCGGGTCCACGCCGTCGCTCGGCTCATCCAGGATCAGCAGCGACGGCCGGTGCATCAGCGCCTGGGCCAGGCCCAGCCTCTGGAGCATGCCCTTCGAATACTTGCCAATGCGCACGTCGCCCCAATCGGCCAGGCCCACCTGTTCGAGCAGCTCCTTCGACCGGCGCTTCCGCGCCTCGGCCCTCATGCCCGACAGTGCCGCATAAAAGTCGAGCATCTGAAGGCCGGTGTTGTAGGTGGGAAAGCGATGATTCTCCGGCAGATAGCCCACTGAGCGGCGAGCCTCGATCCCCCAGCAATCCTGCCCGAAGAGGCGCGCCCGGCCCGAGGTTGGACGCACCGAAGCGAGCAGCAGCTTAACGAAGGTGGTCTTCCCCGATCCGTTCGGTCCCAGCAGCCCGTAGGCCACCCCGGGCTGAACCTCGAGCGAGATCCCATCCACGGCCCGCACCACGCGCCCGGACCAGAAGCGTTGGAAATGCTTGGTCAGCCCCTCGGTCTGGATGACAGGCGTAGGCATAGCTGCTTCTAGTTTAGCTACGAATGCCCCCGGAAGAAAGTTCCGTAGATCGGACGGATGCAGGATCGGCCTCCGCGACCGTGAAAATCTGCAAACGAATCGATTTCAGCCGCGAATGAACGCGAATGCACGCGAATCAGGTTTCCCGTAATCCGGACACCGCTCCGTCACGGTCGCGGCTCGGAAGATAGGGCCCGGTCGATGCAATCACGAAAGCCTCGGTAGAACAGCCAGGCCGTCCCCATCTGGATGACGTGATATAGGTCGTTGTGATTGAAGTACCGGTGGAGCGTCAGACCGCTGCTCTGGACCCCGGATGCCGCGAACGTGACCACGATGGCAGCCGCGATCCACCACACGCCCCGGCTGAGCCGCTCCCTTGCCGCCCAAAC